>NYWD01000033.1 GCA_002684855.1 Planctomycetaceae bacterium
TGATACATCGCGTGGGCACCCGCCGTACATTACGTATGCATATGAATCGGAAGAGGAGTCCAGTCAGAGGAGATTTGCATTGACATATATTGTTGTCGGAGACCGGTTGACGTATCGATAAGGAATTCACATCTCCCATAGTTAATCCACCATACCTTCGTATGGCCTACAGTATGTCATAGCGTACGAGAGAGAGAGTCTGAGAGTAGAGCCAGGACGGTATTCGATTATGAGGCCTATTCTGATAGAGAGATAGTAGCAGAGTAGAGGCTAGTATGAGACCGACCGTAGAGGCTTGCTCGACAGTACCCGGAGTATTCTACCCGGAGGATGCTAGATCGCAGAACAAATAATCACAATCCTATTGCAAGGGAATGGAATGAGCATCTAATCACGTCGTCTCTTGAACTAAACGTGAACGCAGACGCTCTACGTGAACTCGAACTTGTCAGCTACGCTAGGTCAACACGCTATACAGTCATGTCGGATGCAGTGGTTATGGGCGACAGCAAGTCTTCCGACTCGCTCGCCGGCATCACGCGGTTCAGCGGGAATGACGGCAAGATCGTTTGGCCAGCGTGGAAGCTGGAGCTGTATGACAGGATCAAATTCGAGTTTGGCGCGATAGGCATCGAGATTCTAGAAGGACGATTGACCGAAGATATGATTAAGGAGGGTGACGATGTCGATCGTGTTTTGCCTCTCCTGGACGCGGTCATGCCGAACAGTCGTGCTCAAGTCGTGTTCAAGGCGGACTGGATGATCAAGCAAAAGGCGAAGGATCCTGAAGACAGACGAATTGTTCTAAGTCTAGTGGGGCAGTTGAAGCTGAAGTCGGCAATCAGTCGGGTCAAGACGTCATATTTTATGAGCATTGAGCGGCATGGTCTCGAGCCGAAGAGCAAGATCGCCGAGGACTTCACGAAGCTGAAGCGTAAGTACGTCCACGACACCCTGACGAGGTGGATTCAGAAGATGGATTCACTTTATGGTGTGAACCACAGTGAGTTACGTGGAGCCTACATCGAGCAGTTGACTGCTCTTCGTGTCATCAAGGTGGTCGAGACGGCGAGCATCCTAAGAAACTTGCTCAACCAGGACACGGACGATGACGTGTGCCAGGGATTCTAGTGCTTCAATGATCAGAAGCATTCCATCAATCAGTTGAACGAGGGCATCGAGGACGTTAAGGACAAGATCGTTACGCTTGGCGGAGGCCTGGCGTCCGACGCTTGCACGGCAGTCATCAACGTACCGTTGCGCGGTCTTGCGCTCATCGCGGGCAGCGTCTACTGCAGCTCGGTATGCGGCACTGCTTATGTCGGCAGGATTTGGAGCGTCGTCACGGTCGCGTCCACGTGCTCCGCGTTGTCGAGGTACGGGTGTCGATGCGGCAACTTCTGCGCGTGACGGCGTGCCTTGTTGCGCTACCTCCTCCGCGTTGGTCTCGTGCAACGTCTTGATAGATTCAATAGTACCATCCTGTGGCGTCAATGGGCCGCCGCACTTTTGTGCTCCACAGAAACGTATAAACGCCGTGAAAAACAACATCGGGTACAAGTTGTTAAACTTGGGCAGGCTGGTGCCTCCCTTTTTAGTGCGTTCGTCGGGCGATGAAACGTCGTCGGAGCGCATGTTGGTTGGTTGTCAAAGTTGGTTCCCGAAGGCGGGCAAATGGTAAAGTCAAAGACGTCGGCGCACCGCGTCCAAAGAGGCTTGTAAAGCCTGGGCTTAGGAGCCCAAAAGGTCACTCAGTCTGGAAGAGACTGGCGCCCGGAACCTGTTCCTGAGCAAGAACACGGTCAACGCAGTTGACTGAGTGTATGCAAAGGAAAGGCCAAAGTGCTGTATTTTCATCAAAGATCAAACAACAAAGCAAACAAGCTGGTGCTCACAAGATCGATACGGTCATAAGCTTCGAATCGCCGCACAGACGAATCGAGGAAATGTCTCGAGAAAGCTCGAGACTCACGCACCAGACAATAGAGAAGCAAGCATGCAATGCCGAAGTGTAGCTACTATGGTCCTACAGCTAGTAGGTACTAGTACGCGAAGTACTAGCGAAGTGAGTTGACTATGCTCCTACGTACCTATACGCACGTACTCCAACACCTCCCCCACGTTCGTATAGGTTGCGATATCCGTGCGTTACGAAATGCTGCGACCATCAAGTGCCAATATAACTAGCTGCGTACTTCACCCAGTGAGAAAAATGAACTATGGGTGTTTCCTAGGTGCACTCGGCTGTAACGCNCAAGATATTCCAAAAGTCTCCAATATCAAAANTAAACAAATAATGTCCGTTGTCGGGAATAGCAAANGAATCGGGTGACCTGCGACTGGTTAACCACAGCTGAGTCCACNACGGNGGCGAGGTTTAAAACCTCGAGAGGTGGCATGAANTTCTTCACAGCGACACTTCACCAAATGGCACCNCCGGGGGCTNTATGNAGCTGATGGCAAAACTCCAGGAAAACACAGCCATCACCCTAGATAAANTTGCACGGCTCCTCGCCNAGCATNCTCCGNGACAANACATTGAATAACGGGCNCGGTGTAGCCTTCGTNAATATGTCTGCTACCATTTGCGATNTAGCAGGGTCGTTTCCGCNNATGACCTTGTNCACATGAATAGACGCGTTGTTNACTGCCTCGCGCACCCTGTGAAAACGCATGTTGATATGCCGGGTGCGTTTGCCGGTCTTGTTCTGCGCGTCATACCGGCATCCCTCATTATCGACGCCGATTGGTGTCGCAGTTGAAACGAGGTTGTCCATGTTTAGTTCATGCAGTAGTCCACGCGTGTACTCGATCTCGACTGTTGCTGCACATAACGCCATTGCTTCCGCCTCAACAGTAGAGAGAGCGACGGTTGTCTGCAGTTTTGAGCGCCAATCGATGGCAGCACCGGCCAGCATGAGGACGTACCCGGTGGTGCTGCGTGCAGTATCGGCGCAGTCACCCCAATCGGAATCGGAATATGCAGTCAGCTGCTGGCACCCATCTGCGGAGTAGACGATGCCACGCTCAGGGTCACGCGCTAGGTGGCGGAGCAGGCGACGCATTGCGTGCACCGCCTTGTCGGTCGGCGCGTTGACAAAGCGGCACAGCATGTTTACCGTGTGTGCCAGCTCGGGTCGGCACGTCAACGTCATCCATAGCACCGCGCCACAACAAGTGCGGTACGGCACTCCGTTCACCATGCCCCCGTCCGCTGCCACGGCGTCTGTTTTGGACAGTCGCAGCTTAGCTTCGGCGGGTGCGCGCACCGAGTTGCACTTGTCCATGCCAGTGCGCTTGAGCAACTGGTTGACATACCCTGGCATGTTCAACTTGATTTGCATGCCACGTCCCTTGCCCGTGACTGTGATCTTCATCCCGAGTGCACTGCCGGAACCGCGCCCTTCGTTGCGCACTTCGAAGTGACGCGCTAGTTGTGCGTCGAACTCCGCGATTCGTTTCCGGTCTGGGCAGACGATGATGAGGTCGTCGCAGTATACTGACACCCACAAGTTGTCTTTGACGAAAATGCACGGGTCGCTCTTTGAACGTTTGAAACCGAACTCGGCCATTTTGCGATCGAACAGATCCGCCCAGAGTCTTCCCGATTGCTTGAACCCGAAAAGTGCCTTGCGGCAAAGTGCGACTCGCGGCTTGCCGTCGGCCCCGGTTTGTTCGAAGCCTTCTGGCATCTCAATGTGCAAGGTCACATCCATGTTTGCATTTAAATATGCGTGGCTTATGTCGCGGTACTCTGGCTCGATGCCTAGCAGTGCAGCAATTGCAAGAAGGGTGCGGATACTGGCTAATCTGCACACCGACGACGCCACGTGGTCCGCGTGGAAATCGATTCCGTTGCGTTGCATGAAACCTTTCCCGACGAAGCGCGCCTTTTTGATTGTTGGGTTGCCGTCGCCGTCGCGTTTTTGGTGCAGTACCCACTTGCCTTTGATGATTCGCTGCTGCTCATCCCGCGTGAGTTCGGATCTGTCTCTGAACTCGAAAGTCCCGTAGTCAACTAGCCCGTCGAAGTGTGACTTCATGGCTTCTTTCCACGCCGAGGCGTTCGGCCCGGCAAGCGCTTGTGCGACCGACGGGTCGTCGTCGTCTGTTGCGACCGATCGCATTGCATGGAAGTCTGGGTGCCCATGGGGAGACGGTACTTCAGTGCCAACGTCGAACTTCGTGTCGATGGTTGGGTGCATGGCGGCACGTCCTGGAAAAGCAAAAGTGTACCCACTGATGAAGCTGGCGTACACACTTGGGTCGCACTCGAAGACTTCAATTGCGATGTCACGCACCGACATCCCATCACGTGGTACTCTGACCCAGGTGGTTTCATCATCGACGGAGGCTTGGCCTGCATCAAGCGCGGCGTCGATCTCAGCCACGGTGAAGTTGTCGGTGCCTTGTGCGTGTCGCACTGTGAGTAACTGCTCGTTACTTGTGACTACGGCTCCCACAATGACGCCTTGGTCGCCGTCGCCGAACGGAACCACTTTTCTTGAGTACTTCTCCATCAACGCTTTCTGCATTGCAACATGCTCACGTCCGACCTCGGCAGCGTTGCCTGTCTGGTTTCCTTGGAGCCAGTTGTTTGCAGTTTCTTCTTCGCCGGTATCATCTCCGAGCATCTGAGCCTGCGCATCCTCCCCCTGACCGGAGATGTTCGGCAACTCATCTGTGTCAAAGAATAGCGGCAGCGAGCCCGGCTGCGGCGTCCACGGTGTTGCACCTGTTGGACGACTTGTGGCAATCACGGGCCACTTGTCATCTGCGCCGTTGGCGAGTATGCGCCATCGGTGCATTGTCGGCGTGCCGTCGTCTTCGTACTGTACAACACTGTACGCGTTCGTCAATACGACACGCTTGGTGTCCGGCATGAACACTCGGATTGTGCCGCTAGGGTGGTCTCTCGACTCACCGACGTATAGGCCGGGTCGGCCGTTAGCGTCGAGTTTGCCTCGCAGCTCCTTCCTTACTACGACAAGTTCTGCGAAAGGCAGAAGATGCTCCGCGTTGAACTTTGTACCGTGCAGCTTTTCGTGCGGTGTAACGTGCCCGACGGACTCCCGCCCGACGCCGTTCATCACGTGCGCGGCGTGCTGGAATGCAAGCGCCCAAAAACTCTTTGGCAGTCGCGCTGCCAGTAGCATCGCCTTCGTCGACTCGGCGAGGGTTCGAAAGCCGCGTTCGGCAATCCCGTTCTGCCAGTGTGCATATGGCGCACACGCCTGTGGTACAACTCCTGCACGGCGACACGCGGCTCGGAATGCTTGTGTCAGCATGGCGTTGTCGCCTTGCAGAACTACGGTGCCTTGGATGAGGCCCTCGGCTCTGCGGTCCGCGATGAATTTCTCGAATACAGCGGGCCCGAGCGACGTGGATTTTATGGGGAACACCCACCGATACTTCGAGTAGCGGTCAGTGAAAGTGATAGCCGTCGTGCAACCAGAGAAAGATTTGTCCTGCACCTCGAAGTAGTCGGTGTCGATGTACTCGAACGGTCGCGTAGCGTCAGCACGTTTCGTCTTGCTGCGGGGTGCACGGGTCAGTTTTGCAAGGGCGCATCCCCTGCACGTGCACGTGAGCGACCGCGGTAGTGCACCGTGCTTACGCAGTGCCATGCCCTTCTTGATAGTGGCGTACACATCCTTCCAGCGCGCGTGCCCAAAACACGCGTGAATGCGCTGCGCTTCAGCCTGCGCTTTCGACGGTGCCTCCGCTTGCTGTGCATCCTTGTTCGCAGTTGCCTTGCAGATAGCGTCAACGCGCGTGTCGTTGCGTGTCTCGGCGCTTTGAGGTGCGCTCTCGCTGTGATCTGCGGGGTTTCCCAGGGACGTGGGTGCTCGTTCTTCAAAGTCTGGCGTAGCCGGCAGGGCGTCGGGCTCAATTTCTGGCGCGTCCGGTGGCGCTGCGGGCGGCAGTGATGTGTTGAGCACGTCGCCGGCAACGGGTGGGTACGCGGCAGCAGCGGCTACGGCGGCGATAAATACCGCGTTCGGTGTCGCCTTGGCGTATGCCGTCGTTCCATCGCGATGCACGTGTCCGCGCGCTTTGTCCGCGTTGTTCTGAACGTCTGCGACATCGAAAGCGTGTTCACTGTAAAACGCGTCACACGGCGCCGCGACGGTTGTCCGTCGCGCCGAGTGTGTGTACGGCTTGGTAGTCGAATTCAAAACCGGCGACGGGAATCCGTGCTCGCTTGTGTCGGTACCGCTACTGTACTCATTAGTACCTTCACTCTCACTTTGTGTGCTGTTGGTTTGGTCGCTGGCACGTTCCGTGCCGGTACCTGCGTCGGCGGTGAGCGCCGCCTTGGGCTCAGCACGCTTCTTCTGCTTGGCGACATTGGGCACAGTGCGCTTCCTTTGCTTGACGACGGGCATGTGCGCGGTATGCTTCCTCTGCTGCACGTGCGAGAAGAAGAAAGTTCTGCCGGCGTGCATCACGGGAATGACAATGTCCGGTCCCCCTTTGCTAGGTATAACCAGCTGTGCGCCGACGCGCGGGTCGAAGTGAGAGGCATACCCGCACTCGTAGAATTGCGGCATCGACACCAAGCTCTCAGCGAAAGCCGGTACGTGGATAGCGTTCTTAAGCGGGACTTGGACGGTTCGACCAAGCTTGTCCCTCATGGGCACTATGGCCGGCCCGTGACCCGCCATCGGTAACCGCGAGTCGTCGGCAACCTTAACGGTGTGGCTATCGTCTTTGAAAGCCTGATATGACGTAAAGAACTGCTTATCTGCGAGAAAGTGGTGCGTTGCACCGCCGTCATAGATTAGCCTTGCAGTACGCTTTGCACGTAGCGCTTGCGCTCGTAGGCCTTTCTTACGTTTTGCACGGACTGTAGCTTGAGTGGCTTCGTAACCATCAGTAGCCCATTTTGGCAGTTCTGGTGGAGCTGGCTTAAGCTGCATTGGCGCGGGCAGATCGTTAAGGCACGCGACGTGTGCTTGGTTGCCAATGTGGGTGGCGCTATTGGCGGGTGCCGCCGAGGCGCCCGGCAAATTTGCGAAACCCCACACGACCAGGGCTAAGAAACCGGCGTACACGGCAAAACGTGACACGGTGCTCCACTTGAACTGATAGTGGGCGTTGTGCTCGTTGTCACGGCGGCGCGGCGCGCGGCGCGTTGTCTCGTCGTCAACCGCGGTGTCGGCGTCGTGGACGTGAGCGACACGTGCTTCCGCACCCTCGATGGAAACCTCGTCAGCGTCATCCAGCGAGACCTCATCGTCTTCAGAGCCTACGGGGCTGTCGTCGTCAACATCGCTGTCGTTGTCAGTGCCAGTTGGCGTGCAAGAGTCATCCTCGGAGCTGTGACCAACGCACGCCTTGCCGCAGCTGGAGGCGGTGGCCTTGGACGCGCGGTACTCGGACACGGCGTCGTCGTCAGTGCACTCATCAGTCTCGGTGACTACTTTGTCGGCTTTGAGTGCATGATACTCGTTAACTGCCGCGACGTCGTCTTCGATGGCCTCCTCTCTCGCTTCGGCGCGGCGTGCTGCCTTGACGCGCTTGTCGATCGTGCGCCAGGTACCAGCCTTGATCTTTTTCTCCTTCATGGCCTCGAAACGAACATCGCGTTCCTCCTGGGTCAGTGATGGGTCGCTGATGCATTCCTTGGCGGTGTGCCCGGTACGTTTGCACGTGGTGCACTTCGGTGCCGCTTTGGACTCGGATTTGCGTGTGAACAAAGCGACTGCGCTGTCGACTGCGTCGAACGTAATTTCGCGCAGTCGCTGAAGCTCACTTGTGTCTGCCAGGCGTTGGCAAATGACAAGCCAGTTGTCCCCGCAAGTCAAACGGCACTGGTGTGCGAAATCAACGTGCTTTGCGGCGATGCGCGTCATCATCTCGTCGAGCTTATCGCGGTCAGTGTACGTCTTGCCAGCCGCTTTCAGTTGCTTGAAGAACGCGTTCATCTTTGTGATGAAGTCCACGATCGACATGCTGGCCGTCTGTCTGAATTTGGCGAACCGCGCGACGATGAAAGCCGAGTTCTTGTGGGGTCCGGCCTGACTCCACAGCGCTTTGAAAGCTTGCGGTCCATCAATGCCGGTCAGTCCAAGAACTCCATCTACGATTGCTGCTCCGATGGTGTCCCCTGCGACAGCTTGTGTAAGATGCCCCGCGATTGCGCGGCAGTCCTCGATGTAACGCAACGCAGCTCTGCGTTCGTCGCGTGATATTTCCACTGCGGCGCGATACGCTGCGCTATTGATGTCGTCGGGACGCGGTGGATCTTGACGACTGCGGTCGCTTCGGCGAGGAGCGGGCGTTGACGCAGCAACTTCCGCACGTGTCGGGGTGCGTTGGGCTGCTGTTTCTACCATATCGGTTTCATCAAGGGACTTGATGCCCTCGATCGTGCCGTCGTCGGAAGATAGCGGGCTGCCGCACTTCTGAGCACCACAGAAACGGATGAAAGCCCCGAAGAACAGCATTGGGTACAAGTGGTTGAATTTGGGCAGGCTGGTGCCTCCCTTGGTGCGTTCGTCGGGCGATGAAGCGTCGTCAGAGCGCATGTTGGTTCGTTGTCAAGTTGGTTCCCGAAGGCGGGCAAATGGTAAAGTCAAAGACGTCGGCGCACCGCGTCCAAAGAGGCTTAAAAGCCCAAAAGGTCACTCAGTCTGGAAGAGACTGGCGCCCGGAACCTGTTCCGGAGCAAGACACGGTCAACGCAGTTGACTGAGTGTATGCAACGAAAAGGCCAAAAGTGATGTATTATCAAACGACAAAGCAAACAAGCTGGTGCTCACAAGATCGATGCGGTCATAAGCTTCG
>NYWD01000034.1 GCA_002684855.1 Planctomycetaceae bacterium
ATCGCCCGGACGCCCTTCCGGTCGTCGTCGGCGATGAGCAGGGTTGGTCCGGTGCGATTCCGCATGTGGTCCGACGCTCCGCTGCCCGGCTTCGTCGCTCGAGCCTCCCGCACGCGATGCACTCGCCGGTGGAATCGACGACCGCCCGCTACCGGGGCAACGGCGGTCCAAAAGAACCCCTTTGTCGGATCCCGGACTTCCCACCGTTTGGGGGACGCTGCGGTTCAGGAGGCGTTCGTCGGGCCCGCCTGGGGGTCGATCGACGGATCTCGACCGGGATCCGCGCCGGATCCGACCCCGGGATCGCCCGGCGCCGGAAGCCCGGGATCGGCTTCGGACACGGGCGCCGGACCACCCTCCACCGCCGCCCCCGCCGACCCGCTGCCATCCGCCGCCTCGACGGCCTCCTCGAGACTTCGAGCCGTCGCCTTCCCGGCTTGCGCCTCGTCCTCCAGTTCGGCCGCGGTCCTGTCGCGGGCGACTTCCGCGCGAAGAAGCACCGCGTCGGCGTCGTCGGACTCGACCACGAGCCGGAAGTGCCAGACGTTGCGACTCTCGAGCTCGGCCGGCACGAGTTCCGCGACGAGGTCGGGACCGGGGAGATCCCAGATCGGCGCCTTCGCCGACCGGCCGGTCATCACCGGCTCCCAGCCGGGCTTCTCGACGCGGACGTCGTACTCGCCGTAGTGCAGGATCTCGACCTCGCAGGGCGTCGACCCGACTTCACGGTCGTTCATCCAGACCACGGCACCGTCCGGATCGGAGGTGATCTCGACCACCCGCCGGACGCAACCCGGGGCGGAGGCGAACATGGCCCCGACGAGCACGAACGCGATCGATCTCGGAATGTCGATGGTTTCCGACTTCACGCTTCGTTTGTAGCGGCCCGTGGGAGGGGCCGCAAGCGGCGGCCGGGCCCGACCGCCGTCCCCGGTTAGAATCTCGACCGATGCCACTCCTCGAAGTCCAAGATCTCCAGAAGACCTACGGCGGCCGACGGGTCGTCGACGGGGTGGGATTCACCGTCGAGGCGGGCGAGATCGTCGGACTGCTGGGCCGGAACGGCGCCGGGAAGACGACCTCGTTCCGAATGGCCATCGGAATGCTCACGCCGGAGAAGGGCCAGGTGATCTTCGACGGTCGCGACGTCACCAACGAACCGATGTACAAGCACGCGAAGGCCGGCATGGGATACCTCAGCCAGGAACCGAGCGTGTTCCAGAAGCTCTCCGTGGAGGAGAACGTGATGGCCATTCTCGAGACCAGAGGCCTCGACCGGGAAGCCCGACGCCGACGATGCGACGAACTCCTGGATCAGTTCGGTCTGACCCACAAGCGGAAGGAACAGGCGAGGACCTGTTCCGGCGGCGAACGCCGACGCCTCGAGATCGCGAGAGCGCTCGTGACCCGGCCACGCCTGATGCTGCTGGACGAACCATTCGCCGCGGTGGACCCCCACACGGTCGAGGAACTCCAGACCGAGGTCCGGAAGCTCGCCGACGAGGGCATCGCGATGCTGGTCACCGACCACAACGTGCAGCAGACCATGAGGATCTGCGACCGCGCCTACATCATCCACGAGGGAAAGAACCTGCGCGACGGCGACCCGCGGACGATCATCAACGATCCGGTGGTCAAGGACGCGTACCTTGCGAGCACGTTCCGCGGTGACGAATTCGACTGATCGACAGGCGTCCCGGCCTATCCGATGAACCGGAAGGTCATCGGATAGCGGAAGTACTCGCCGTCGCGACCGGTCGCGATCGCCCCGCGAATCGACGAGACCAGCATCACCGGGATCCAGGGAAGCAGCGCGAGCCACCCGATGATGGGGATCACGGCGAGCACGACGAAGGTCAGCATGACGTTCATCAGTTCGCGTCCCTGGTCGTCGACGAGGCTGGAGCGATCCTTCAGGACGCCCCAGAAGATGATCACCCCGATCCAGAGCAACGGAAGGGTGCCGGTGACCAGGCCGATGAACGGCCAGAGATGACTTCCCACCAGCACGGCGCGGACGGTGCCGCACACCGAAGGCTGGCGGACCCTGCCGGCGGAATCGATCACGAACGCGGCGCATTCCGCCGCCTCCCCGGGTTCCCGGTCCGACGCCGGGTCGTTCATGGTCGCGGTGCTTCGCATGTCACCTTGTTGGGATCCTCTCGGAAGGGATTTCAGGGCGGATCGGAGGGCGATCAGGCCACGGATCCGGGATCGTCGCCCGACGGTCGGAGCCTGGTGACCGAAACCCGTTCGATCCGCGTCGGCTCCGCCTCCAGCACCTCGAATCGAAGCCCGAGATCCTCGACCACCTCCCCGGTCTCCGGGACCCGGCCCAGCCGCTCGAGGATGAATCCCGCCACGGTGTCGAAGTCGTCGTCCTCGGGTAGCGCCGTCTCGAGCATCTCGTTCAGGTCGTAGATCTGGAATCTCGCGTCCATCTCCCACCGTTGGTCGTCGACCCGGGCGATCGCGGGCGGCAACTCCTCCTCCGTGTCGTGCTCGTCCTGGATCTCGCCGACGATCTCCTCGAGGACGTCCTCGATCGTCACCAGCCCGCTGGTGCCGCCGTACTCGTCGACCACGATCGCCATGTGGACCTCGCTCCGCTGGAAGTCGCCGAGCAGGTCCTGGACGGGCTTGGTCTCCGGCACGCGGATCGGCTGTCGGAGAAGACGATCGAGACGGAAGTCCTCGACCTCCGTCCCGAGGTACGGGACCAGGTCCTTCACGTACAGGATGCCCCGGATCTCGTCGAGATTGTCGCCGTAGACCGGGATGCGGGAGTGACCGGCCTCGATGATGATCGAACGGATGTCGGCGAGGTCGTCGGTCGACTGGATCCCCTCGATCTCGGTGCGAGGCGTCATCACCGTTCCCACCTCGGTGCTCGTGAAGTCGACCACGTTCTCCAGCATCTCGGCCGCCACCTCGTCCAGGTCGCCCCCGAGGGTGGTGTCCTCGATCGAACGTCGGAGCCGATCGCTCGCCTCCGCCGCCCGGAGATTCGCTCCACTGAGGCGTCGGACCGCCTCGTCGATCACGCTGCTGATCCCGGCGAGCGGTCCGAGGACGAGGTCGACCAGCCGGAGGAGCGGAAGCGTCCGTACCAGCAGCGACGTTCCGAGATGCGTGGCGAGCGCGCCGGCGATCACCCCCGTGAGCAGCCACAGCGTGAAGGCGGAGGCGAGTCCCGCGAGCAGGAGATCCAGGGCGTCGAAGGATTCGCCCGTCCCTCCGTCGCTGAACACTACGAGGAACGAGACGGTCACCGCGACGCTGCAGGTGATCCGCAGGAACGCGAATTCCGTCACCAGCCTCGGACGCCGCCCGAAGATCCATTCGACGCGTGGCGTCTCCTCGCTCTCCTCCGCGCCGTTGCGACGCCGAAGCCGATGCTCGAGCTCGCTGCGGCTCGGATCCTGCAGGGCGAGTCGCACCGCGCTGCACCATGCCGCCACCACCCCGCAGCCCACGAGGATCAGTACCAGGAGGCCGCTCATCCTCGACCTCCATCCGCCCGGTAGACCGGCCCGACGCCGATCTCGGTCAGGAGGCGGTCCTCCTCCGCGTGCATCCGGGCGTGGGACGCGGGATCGTGATCATCGTGCCCGACCGAGTGGAGAACCCCGTGGACGACGTAGAGGAGGAGTTCGTGCGTCACGTCGTGATCGAACGACTCGACCCGGCGGGTCGCCTCGTCGAGACAGGCGAGCAGGTCGATCTCGAGCCCCCCCCCGGCGTCGGAGACGAAGGTCAGGACGTCGGTCGGACCCGGGACCCCGCTGAAACGTTCGTGCGCCGCCGACATCTCGACGTCGTCGACGATTCGAACCGTGCAGCGATCGATGGCGGCGTCGTGTTCGGTCGCGACCAGCCGGATCACCGAATCGGCTCGATCTCGAATCCACGCGACGTCCACCTCTGCGCCCTCGGAGGCCGGGCATCGGATCTCGACGCTCGCGACGGACGGGAACACCGGAACCCGCGGAGTGGATCCCGGTTCCGGAGGTTCGGGTTCGGCGGACGGCTCGGACGCCGATCCACCATCGGTNTCACCNTCGGCNTGCATCGTCGTTCAGGCTCCNGCNGTNACNGTGACCGGNANGAACTGGGGCTTCACGCGAGCCTCGAATTCNCCGCGNTACTTGTTGACGATNGTGCGNACNGCCCAGTTGTTTCCNTCNGCNAGNCCGCAGATCGTNGTNCCGGGCGTGAGNCCCATCGANCCNGCGACCTCGAGCAGNAGGTCGAGGTCCTTCGTGGTNCCGGCNCCGCGTTCGATGCGGGTNAGNAGCTTNAGGANCCAGCCGGANCCCTCNCGNCAGGGCGTGCACTGNCCGCANGATTCGTTCTTGAAGAANCGGGNGATGTTNCGGGCGACCGCGACCATGTCGGTGTCCTCGTCGAACACCGTCGGACAGGCGGTGCCCAGTCCGAGGACGTCGAATCGACCGATGTCGAAATCCATCGGTGCGTCGAACTGATCGGGCCCGAGCACCCCCATCGAGACGCCGCCCGCGATCGCCCCCTTGAACCGCTTGCCGTTTCGCATCCCCTGGCAGTGCTTCTCCACCAGTTCGCGGAGCGGGATGCCGAGATCGCACTCGTACACGCCGGGTCGCTCCACGTGGCCGGAGACGCCCATCAGCTTCGTGCCGTAGCTCGGGGGACCGCCCGCGGTGCTCTCGCAGCCGTGCCCCTTCCACCATTCGACGCCGTGTTCGATGATCGGGACCACCGCCGCGAGGGTCTCGACGTTGTTCACGATCGTGGGACGACCGAACAACCCCTTGACCGCGGGGAACGGCGGCTTGATCCTGGGCCAGCCTCGCTTCCCTTCGACCGCCTCGAGCAGACCGGTCTCCTCGCCGCAGATGTAGGCCCCCGCCCCGCGGTGGAGGTGGCAGTCGACCGCGAAGTCCGACCTCCCCTTCAGGAGCCCCTGCTTGCCGAACACGCCGTGTTCGTAGGCCTCCTCGATCGCCCGCTGCATGACCTTGGCCTGGTGGTGGTACTCCCCGCGGATGAAGAAGTACGCGGTGTCGAGCCGGCAGGCGTAGCAGGCGATCGCGATGCCCTCGAGCACGAGGTGGGGATCGAAGTCGCAGAGCAGGCGGTCCTTGAAGGTTCCGGGCTCGGCTTCATCGCAGTTGACCGCGAGGTAGCGGCGCCCGCCGTCGGCCTCGGGCAGGAACGACCACTTCAGTCCGGCCGGGAAGCCCGCGCCGCCGCGACCTCGGAGAACCGCGCCCTTGACCTCCTCCACGATCTCCTCGGGCGGGCGGTCGAGCGCCTTCGCGAGGTTCGCGTAGCCGCCCGTCCGAACGAACTCCTCGAGACCGACCGTGTGGCGGTCCTTGGGATCGCCCCAGGGATGGGTGGGAATTCGCTTGGTGAGGACTGGATCGTTCATGGGGATTCCGAAAATCTCGAATGCGGGTCCTGGAGTCGGGTGTGCTGGGGTTCGTTCACCGATCCGATCCGGAGTCGGCATCCCGGTCGGGAATCGCATCCGACCCCGGGACCCCGTCCGCGGGCATCTCGATCTCCTCGATCGTCGTCCGGCGGAGCACCACGTCGCCCCGTCGTTCCGTCTCGACCTCGCGTCGGACCTCGGTGGTCTTCGGCGCCGCCGGATCCGTCCGGATGCCTCGGGCGACGTGCCCGACGAACTCGCCGAGCGAACGCATGATCGATTTCGATTCCTGGCCGGTCATCCTGGCTCAATGCTCCGATCCGTCGCCGACCTGCCGTGCGGCGGCGATCAGGCGGTCGATGGTGGGGATGTCGAGGTTCTCGTGCAGCGTCTCGTTGAAGAGCGCCACCGGTGCGGTGTCGCATGATCCGAGGCATTCCATCGCCAGCAGGGTGAAGAGGCCGTCTCCCGTGGTCTCGTGCGGCTCGATGCCCAGTTCGTCGCGGACGTGGTCGAGCAGGGCCTGGTGGCCGCAGACCTCGCACGCGATCGACTGGCAGATGCCGATGACGCAGCGGCCGACCGGCTCCACCGTGTATTCCTCGTAGAAGCTGACGGTGTCGAGGACCTCGGCNGGCGGNATCNNNAGGAANGTCGCNAGCTCGATCATCGCCTGNTACGNGACNTGNCGGTATTCGTGCTGGAGCTCGTGGAGGATCGGCATGAGNGCGCCATGGCGCGTCTCGTACCTCGGGAGGATCTCGGCGGACCACTTCGCCTTCATGGCCTCGGTGCACCACGGCGCGTCGCGCTGATCGATCTTCGCGTTTCCGGAATCTACGATCTTCCAGGACATCGATTGACCTCTTGGCACCCGGCCGACGATCGGCCGGGCATTGAGTGCGGTGCGATCAGCGGTCGAGTTCGGCCGCGATGACGTTGAGGGATCCGAGCACGGCCACCACGTCACTCACGAGGTGGCCCTCGATGAGCTTCGCGAAGACCGAATAGTTGATGAAGGAGGGCGGACGCGTGCGGACCCGGGTCGGGTACTTGGTGCCGTTCGCGACGATGTAGTAGCCGAGCTCCCCGTTCGGACTCTCGACGGAGCCGTACATCTCGCCGATCGGCGCGTCGACCCCGCGGTTGTGCATGAGCAGTTCGAAGAGCTGGATGGTCCCCTCGATGGACCCGTAGACCTCGCCCTTCTCCGGAATGCGGGCCTTCGAGTCCGCGAGCGTGTCCATCGGGCCGGACGGGATGTCGTCGATGAGCTGCTCGATGATCCGAACCGACTGCCGCAGTTCCTCGAGACGCACGAGGTAGCGGGAGAAGGAATCGCCGTCGGTGGAGATCGGCACGTCGAACTGCACCGCCTCGGCGCCGCGGCCGTCCCAGTCGTCGGCGTAGCAGAGGTACGGATCCGACTTCCGGATGTCGCGGGTGAGGCCGCTCGCCCTCCCCACCGGGCCGGAGAGGCTCCAGGCCATCGCATCCTCGCGACTGATCGTCCCGACGCCCTTCAGGCGGTCGCTGAAGATCCGGTTCCGGTTGAGGCAGGCCTCGAGATCGCGTTGGGCGTTGGGCAGGCGGGTGTGGATGAAATCCTTCACCATCCGCTTGAACACCTCGTCGTCGTCGATGTCGCGCCAGGCGCCGCCCAGCCGGGTCCAGTCCGGGTGGAACCGCTGGCCGGAGAGGTACTCGACGATGTCGTAGATGAATTCCCGCTCGTTGAATCCGTACAGGAAACCCGTGAACGCCCCGAGGTCCAGCGCCGCCGCACCGATCGAGAGCAGGTGGTCCTGGATCCGGCCGAGCTCCGCCATGATCGTCCGAACCGCCTTGCAGCGCGGTGTGACGTCGATGTCGAAGAGCTGCTCGCAGACCGTGTGCCACGCGATGTCGTTCGCGATCGGCGAGACGTAGTTCATCCGGCTCACGGTGCAGACGTACTGGTTGTAGTCGTGATGCTCCCCGAGCTTCTCGAAGCCCGAATGCAGATATCCGATGTGAGGCGTGCAGCGGGCCACCCGCTCCCCGTCGAGTTCCAGCACCAGTCGAAGCGTGGTGTGGGTCGCGGGGTGCTGGGGACCGAAGTTCAGGACCCAGCGATCCGGGGCCTGGACGTGGTCCTTGAGGTAGTCGGTGTTCTCGATATCGAGGCCGAAGACCTCGTCAGGCTTCATCGTGTAGGGCATGGATCGGGCCTGAGGGAGACGAATTGCGAACGGCGTTTCCGGAGGAAACGGTGACGGGTCATCAGTATAGATGCGACTGGTGGCCGAAGACCACGGCCGAACCCCATTTCGACCCCTTCAACGCCGTTTTCAGCGACGCGAGGTCTCAAAACGGACCGAGTTCCGGAAATTCACGCGCGGAACACCGCTCCGAGCTTCTTCCCGAGGAGCAGGCTGGCCCCCGCCAGGGTGCAGGCCAGAAGGAGCATGGCCCAGGTCCCCATCGCGGAGGCGATTCCCGGACCGTCACCAAGCCGTTCGAAGAGCACGTAGATCGCCTTGGTGATCGGATAGTCCGCCTCGCGTTGGGCGAGGATGAGGCTGTCGCTGACCTCCAGCATCGAGAAGCTGAACGCCAGCAGCGCCCCCGCCACAAGGTTGGCGGCCACCAGCGGGAGCACCACGCGACGAAGCACCGTCAGTCGACCGGCCCCGAGCCCGCGGGCGGCCTCCTCGAGGTCGACCGGCGTCTGCTCGAGCCCGGCCACCGTGGAGCGCACCACGTACGGAAGCCGACGTACCGCGTAGGCGACGATCAGCAGCGGGATGGGGTTGGGATTCGCCCCGAGGACGTCGGCGGCCCACCGGAGCGGCCCGTCGTCCAGGGCGGCGAGGGTCGAGGCGGGGAGCAACGGGCCGAGAATCGCGGCGATCCAGCCCGGCATGGCACCCTGGAAGGGCCATTCGAGCGTCATGGCGACGTAGCCGAACGCCATCACCAGACCCGGGACCGCGAGCGGCAGCATGCACAACGCATCGAGCAGTCCGCGTCCCCGGAGCGTGGTGCGAACGATCACCCGCGCGGCGATCACGCCGACCACGAGATCGAGCAGCACCGCGATCGACGCGAGGAAGAGACTGATTCGGATCGACCCGAGCGCCAGCGGATGGGACAGCGCCTCGGCGTAGTTGTGGAGCGTGAACGCGCGGGGGAGGATCGACTGGTACCACTGCCCTTCGACGGAGAGGCTCGCGAGGATCACGCCGACGTGCGGCATCGAGGCGATTCCGATCACCGTGCCGAAGAGGAGCGCCGCGAGGATGCCCGCGACCGGCCCGAGCCGGCTCGACGAATCGGCGCGCGAGGCCTTGGCGCTCGCGGCGACGCCCCTGACGCCGGGCAGCACCCGGCCCAGCACGTAGAGGAGCGTCGCGGTCGAGAGCATGACGACGGTGAGCGCGAACGGTTCCGCGCTGGTCTCCATCTGCTTGAGTCCGTCGAAGATCTGGACGGGAGTGACCTGCCGGAATTCGAACATCAGCGGCGTGCCGAGTTCGGTGAAGCTCCAGATGAAGGTGATGGTGCAGCCCGCGAACAGCCCGGGGCGCACGAGTGGAAGGGTGATCCGGCGAAAACGCGTCCAGGCCGAGGCGCCCGAGTCCCTCGCCGCCTCGTCGAGCGCCGGGTCGAGGTTCGACAGGGCCGCGAGCAGGTTGAGGTAGATGATGGGGTAGAGGTGCAGCGCCTCCACGATGATCACCCCGAACACCCCGCCATCGCCGAGGACGTCGATCGGCGCGTCGATCAGCCCGAGATCCGAGAGGAGGGCGTTCAAGGATCCCGACCGCCCGAGGAGATGACGGACCCCGATCGCCCCCACGAAGGGCGGCAGGATCAGCGGAATCAGCACCAGGGCGCCGAACAACGCCTTTCCGGGGAAATCGTGCCTCGCCCCCACCATCGCGAGCGGCATGGAGATGAGGATCGAGAGCAGGGTCGTCGCGGTGGCGATCAACAGCGCGTTGAGGAGGCCCCATCGGAGATTCTCGTCCCGGAACACGTCCAGCACGTGGTAGAGCGTGTACCCGCCATCGACCGAGGTGAAACCGCCGCGGACGGTCAGCCAGATCGGGTAGACGAGGACGACCCCGAGCAGCGCAATGAGCCCGTAGAGGGAGACGTACTTGCCGAGGGAGTTCGACCGCATGCTTCGCGGAGTCTACGCGGATTCGCCGGGACTCCGCGACCCCGTCGGTCGGGTCAGCCCGTCCAAAGGGCGAGCAGGACGCCGATGTCGCCGCCCGCGACCGACCCGCTTCCGTCGAGATCCGCCTCGGGATCCGACGTCCCCCAGCGGGCGAGGAGTTCACCGAAGTCCGCCCCGTCGACCCGGCCGTCGTGGTTCAGGTCGCCCGGCCCGAATTCCGCCGCGGGTGGGATCCACCATGCGATCGCCGCTCGAGTGGACACCGAGCTGCCGTCGATCCTCGACAGGCGGACCGCATAGTCGCCGGCCGCGAGACCCCGGACGTGGATCAGCTCGACGTTGTCGACATCGCTCGAACTGCGCACGTTGCCCGACGCGAAGAAGGCGGCGTCGGCCCCGACCAGCGGGACCGGCACCCCGTCCACGATCCTGAGCAACTCGAGGTCGAGGTTCGGATGGGTGGCGCTCGCGAAGTTCGCCGCGACGATCCGGTTCCAGGTCACGAGGATCCCGACTTCCTCCGCGACGGCGTCGAGGGAGAACCGGTGCCAGAGGACCTCGCCGTTGGACATGGACTCGAAATCCCAGCCGGGGCCGGACATCGTGGCCGACGAGGGGTTGCCGTCGGCCGCACCGGACTGCTCGAGCCCGGTGTAGATGGCGTGGGCCCGGTCGATGTCGACCATCCCGGCCCCGTAGACCTCGTCGATCGGTCTCGACGTCGATCCCCGCTGGCCACCCTTCGATTCGGGGTTGTTGGTCCAGGACTCGTTCCGCGAGGCGCCCGCGAGCAGCACCGCCTTGATGACCTGCGGGAGGTCGGCGATGGAATTGCCGGCCAGCCCGGGCGTCACGTCGTGGGTCTCGTACAGCAGCGCAGCGCAGCCCGACACGACCGGAGTGGCGAAGCTCGTGAAGTCCCCGGGGGCCACGATCTCGGGCTTCATCCTGCCCTGCTGCTCGGTCCCCGCACCGGTGTCGGCGCCGGCGTGATCACCGTCCGCCTTGCCCACCGAGATCCCGTGGTGCATGCCCGCGAGGAGCGGCGGCGAGTCGCTGCCCGCGCCGTTGTTGACACCGACCACCCAGAGCGTCTTGAAGGTGTTGGCCGCGAAGTCGGCCCGCCGCAGGACGTTGATGTCCACGGCGGGCCCGCCGCTCGCGATCCAGCTGTGATTGAAGATCCTCGCCGCCCCCGGCGGATCCTCCGGCAGCGAACTCGATCCGTAGCGGAGATGCCCGGCGCCGATGAAGTCGTTGACCTCGAAGAGATTCACGGTCGGGATTCCGGGCGCGACGCCGTCGGTGCCGCCGTAGAAGGCGAACCCGACCTTGGAGGCGTGGAGGCTGGGCTCGGTGGCGCCGCTTCGCTCGATGAAGTCGATCCCGGAGAACTGGCCGTTCCCCTGGTGAGGGGAGTAGCCGGGGTCCAGCGCCTCGGTCTGCACCACCTCCACGCCGGCCCCGGTCGGCATGTCGCTGCCGAGTCTCGCCGCGAGATCGAGGTAGCCGATCTCGTCGAGGACGTCGGCGGACAGGACGGGCGCGGTCGACGCCGCGACCACGATGCTGGCGAACGATCGGAATCGACTGATCTTCATGGCGGAGTGCTCCGTCGAGTGACGCGACCGGCGGGCCGCTCCCAACTCTAGCCCTCGACCGCCACCGATCCACCCCGCGGTCCGAAAACCGGTGCGAAGTGGACTCGGCGTCCGCTCTCTGCCCGATCTGGGACGGATCTTCCGTCGATCATTCGCTCGCCGCGTCGCGGCGGACCAGCAGTTCCACCCGGGCGTCCTCGCCGCTCCGGGGATCGAGCCCCAGCGGCGCGCGTCGCGGCTCGCTGGTGCCGCTCACCTGGACCCGGATCCTCGCCGCGGGGATGCCGGCGGCTTCGAGGCGTTCCACGACGATGCTCGCCCTCGCCCAGGCGATGTCCCGACCCTCGCCGGGACGGTTGAAGGCCTCGGGTTCCGAAGCGTGACCGCGCACCTCGATGATGTTTCGACGGCCGGCCTGCGAATCGGCGAACTCCTTGATGATCGAACCGGCCTGGGGGGACATCGTCAGGGACTTGAACCCGAACGGAACGTAGGTGCCCTCGCCGAAGTAGTCGATGTCCCGAGGTGAACGAACGTCGCGCTCCCGACCTCGCACGCCGGCGGTGTTCGCCTCGCCCGCGCCCCGCTTCCGGATCGCCTCCAGCACCCGGGCGTCCTTGGGGTCGTCCGGATCGAGCGGGTTGTGGAACGCGCGGCGAACCGCCTCGATGAGTTCGGGGTCGATGTCCTGGACCTCCATCGCGGCGCCTTCGGACTCCTCCCCGCCCCCACCGGCGTTTCCGCCCTTGGGCTGGACGTTCAGCGCGAACAGGATCACGAAGAAACCCATGAGGAGCATCACCATGTCGGCGAAGGAGATCAGCCACTCGGGTGCGCCGGACTCCTCCTCCTCCTCGTGACCTCCGCCGCCGTGACCACCGACGTGCCGGCCTGAATGCTTGTCGTGTTCTTCGGACATGCGAATCCCGTCTCCGGCGGCTCAGGCCGCGAGCTTCAGGCCCCCGCGTCCCGACTGCGGAACGAATGCGAGCATCTTCTCGGTGGTGGTTCTGGGGTTGTCCCCCGCCTGGATGCTCATGATCCCCTGGAGCATCATCTCCTTGGCGAGGATCTCCTCGCCCGACCGGAGCGAGAGCTTGTCGCCGATCGGCCCCGCGATCGCGTTGGCGAGCACGGTGCCGTACATCGTCGCCGTCACCGCGACCGCGAGCATGCCCCCCAGTTCCTCGATGCTGCCGCCGAGCGAACCGAACATGCCGATCTGCCCGATGAGCGTCGCCGCGAGTCCGTAGCCCGGACCGTACAGCTTGATCAGGTCGAAGAACTTCTTCCCCGCCTTGTGTCGTTCCTGCATCGCCATCACCTCGAGGCGGAGCGTGGTCTCGACGATCGCCTCGTCCGTGCCGTCGACCGCCATCTTGAGTCCCTGGGCGAGGAAGGGGTCGGAGACGTCCTCGATCTCGCTCTCGAGGGCGAGGATGCCGTCGCGGCGAGCCTTGTCGCTGAGCGTCGCCATGAGGTTCACGGTCTCCGCGTTGGACACCGCGGGCTCCCTCATGAAGGCCTTGATGTAGCCGGGGACCTGCCTGAGCTTGTCCATCGGCATCGCCATGAACAGCACGCTGATCGTGCCGCCGAACACCATGATGACGCCCTTCAGCGACCAGAACATCATGATGTTGCCACCGTGACTCAACACGAGCCCGATCGTTCCCACGATCACGACCACGCCGAGGATTGTTCCGATCAGACTTGCCTTGTCCATGGCTCGATCAACCTCCTGCGGCGTCGGAACCACGAATCGTGGAGACGCTGCTTGAAGGTCGATCGGTCCGAATGCAACCGGTCTTGACGGGAGTCGGCATCTACGGAGCCCGACCGTGCCGGTCGTTCCGATGAGGTCGATGCGAACATCGTCGAGAGGGCGTTCTTATCGGAGACGACGCGCCAGACCGACCGTCCCGGCCCGCCGGTCGGCGTCCCGGTCAGTCGGCCGTGGCGGCTCCGGCCATCGGTTCCACGGCGGATTCGACCCGTTTCAGGGCCGCGGCCGGCCGAAAGGCGATGTTGGTGGACGCCGGGATGAGGAGCGTCTCGCCCGTGCGCGGATTCCGCCCGGGACGCGACTCGCGACGCTTGCGCTCGAAGGTGCCGAATCCCGCGAGGGTCACCGAACCGTCCCGCTCGACGCCCTCGATCACCGCGTCGAGCACCGCCCGGACCGCTCGCTCGGCGTGGCTCCGGGGGCCACCGAGGTCGGCGGCGACGAGTTCGACGAGATCGCTCTTGTTCATTCACGGTTCCTTCTTCGGCGTCGATGTGGGTGACGGTCGGTGAAGATAGGACCGGGATCCGGTCGGGTCGAATTCGCGGACGCGACCGGGGGATCTCCGGTGGACATCCGAGCGGGGTTGCAGAGTCCGCCGACGCCCCTTACGGAAGGTCGGGCACGTGGTCTGCTAGCATCGGATCCCGATGATCTCCACGCCGCGAACGACCGAATCACCGCTGGTGGTCCGCACCGAACATCTTGATCCGCGCGCCGAGGCATGGATCGCCGAGCGGTGCGCGTTCGCGGTGGCCGGCCCCGGCGACGACGCCTTCGAGGAGCTCTCGGATCGGATCGTCGGGCTGGTGGTCCGCACGTACACGATCGTCGACGTCGCCCTGCTCGACCGGCTTCCCGCGTTGCGGGTCGTCGCCCGCGCCGGGGTGGGCGTCGACAACATCGACGTCGCCGCGTGTCGTTCCCGCGGCGTCGAAGTCGTCCACACCCCGGATGCGAACACGCAGGCGGTGGTCGAATACGTCACCGCCCTGCTCTGCGACGCGATCCGCCCCCGGCTCTTCCTCGAAGCCCCGGTCGACCCCGTCCGGTGGAAGGAGATCCGCGCGGAGGTCTGCGGCGAGCGACAGATGGACGAGATGACGCTGGGGATCCTCGGTCTCGGCCGGATCGGCCGGCGGATCGCCGCCGTCGCGGGGGCCATCGGATTCACGGTCCTGTACCACGACCTGGTCGATCCACCCGAACCGGCCCGGGCCGGCGCGGAATCGGTCTCGATGGAGACGCTCCTGACCGAATCCGACGTGCTCACCGTGCACGTCGACGGTCGGGCCTCGAACCGCCACCTGATCGACGCCGCGGTCCTTCGACGCATGAAGGCCGATGCGATCCTGGTCAACACCAGCCGCGGCTTCGTGATCCGGGAGGACGACCTCGCCACCTGGCTGGCCGGACGGCCCGGGGCCCGGGCGATCCTCGACGTGCACGTCGATGAGCCGTTCCCGGCCGCCGATCCCCTGATCACGCTTCCGAACGCCTACCTCGCGCCCCATCTCGCGAGCCGGACCCGCACCGCGATGGCGAACATGAGCTGGGTGGTCCGGGATCTCTGGCGGGTCCTCGAGGGCGAAACGCCGCTCCACCCCGCACCGGCTCCATAGGTTCGCCGACCGAGGGTCGCAGGTCGATCGTGGCGAGATCGATGTCGCGATCCCTCAGGGACAGACCCCCCAGGTGCTGATCAACAGGCCCATGTCGGCGCCATCCACGCGACCGTCGCCGTTGAGGTCGCCGACGCACGACCGGGGGGCGATCCCCGGGTATCGGGTGATCGTCCCGAAGAGCATCTGGGCGACGTAGACGTCGTCCCCGACGACCTCGAGGCCGCTGGGAATCCAGAGACCGTCGATCAGCGTCGTGGTCGACCCGTCCTGTCGGACTCGAATGACGCTGCCGGCTCCCATCGCGGGGAGCCCGCTGTCGGGATCGAAGTCGCCGCCGGAGGAGACGAGAAGGCTGCCGTCGGAGGCCACCGCCACGTCCAGGAGCGTCTGGAGTCCGCTCGCCACGGTCGTCAGGGTGCCGTCCGCGGCCAGCCGGTAGACGTCGGCGTTGCCGGCGATGAACGGGAAACCGGTGAGCTCCACGAGATACGCGCCCCCCTGGCCGTCGGCGATGATCCGGGTCGGGACGGCCTGCGAGAACGGCGGGGTGGTGCCCTTCGGGTTGGTCTTGTTCGGAAGTTCGACCAGCACCGAGTAGCTCTCGAGATCGAGGTCGTACTGGATCACGGCGTTCGCGCCGGCATCGGCGATCCACAGCTTGCGGTCGACCTGGATCGCCGCGTAGGTGTTCGAGTCCGGATAGCCGGCGACCTGCCGCACGTACGGGAAGATCGGAACCTGCTGGAGGAGGGCGGCGCCGTCGACCGCATGGGGTCCGTCCATCAGCACCGGATAACTGGGATCGTAGCGAAGCACCGATCCGAGATAGGGGAAGGCCGTCGGGACGTTCGGTCCACCCGTCGCGAGCAGCAGCGATCCGTCCGGGGCGAAGGAGATGTGGTGGACGCCGGCGGGTTCGTTCATCGCGTTGAAGGCGACCTGGATGTTCTCCACGAGCGGAACCTGCGTGTAGGTTCCGTCGAGATCGGAAGCCAGCATCGAGATCCGCCCGGCGCCGGGGGTGCCGGGCGGGTCCTTCGGCGAAGGGGCGCCCATCTCGGAGATCCAGATCTGGTCGTTGGGATCCGCTTCGATGCCGATCGGAAGGACCAGCCCTTCAGCGATGACCTCGGGGGGATCACCGCCGGCGGCGACGAGCGACAACGAGGCGACGCAGCAGGCGGACAACAGGACGGATCCATGCATCGATCTTCCTCCAGGCTTGATGAACGGGATTCGAGAGCGACTCCGGGCGCCGGAGCCTCGCGTCGAAGTTATCAGAAAAGCCGCGGACTCCGCGAAGAACCCCGGCGACACGACGAAAGACGGCGGATCCGGTAGCATTTGTGCCCTTCCCCACCCCGAGAGACCACCGCCCATGAACATCGAGATCGCATCCGTCCACGCTCGCCAGATCCTCGATTCCCGCGGCAACCCCACGCTGGAGGCCGAGGTGATCCTCGAAGACGGATCCGGCGGCCGGGCCGCGGTGCCCAGCGGCGCCTCGACCGGTGAGAACGAGGCGGTCGAACTCCGGGATGGTGGATCCGCCTGGCTCGGCAAGGGCGTCTCGACCGCGGTGGAGAACGTGAACGAGCGGATCGCCCCGGCGATCGAGGGACTCGACGGACTCGATCAGGAGACTCTCGACGCCACCCTCTGCGAACTCGACGGCACCGAGACGAAGGCCGAGCTCGGCGCGAACGCGACGCTCGCCGTGTCGCTCGCAACCGCGCATGCGGCCGCTTCGGCCACCAACCAGCCGCTCTATCGATATCTCGGCGGCACCACCGCGCGGGTGCTTCCCGTCCCGATGCTGAACATCCTCAACGGTGGCAAGCACGCCGACAACACCGTCGACTTCCAGGAATTCATGATCCAGCCGGTGGGCTTCGACGAGTTCGAGACCGCGCTGCAGGCCGGGGTGGAGTGCTATCACGCGCTGAAGTCGGTGCTGAAGAAGCGGGGCCTCTCGACCGCGGTCGGAGACGAAGGCGGATTCGCACCGAACCTCCGCAGCAACGAGGAGGCGCTGGAGGTCATCGCGGAGGCGGTCGGCACGACCGAGTACGAGTTCGGCACGCACATCACCGTGGCCCTCGACCCCGCCACCAGCGAACTCGCCAACGAGGCCAAGAAGCTCGGCAAGGACGGCTACTGCTTCTTCTCCAGCGAACCCGACAAGGTCATCTCGGCCGAGGCGATGGTCGATCTCTGGGCGTCATGGTGCGAGAAGTGGCCGATCACCTCGATCGAGGACGGTCTGGCCGAGGACGACTGGGACGGATGGCGACTCCTCACCGAGAGGCTCGGCGAACAGATCCAGCTCGTCGGCGACGACCTCTTCGTGACCAATCCCCGCTTCCTCGAGCGCGGGATCGAGGAGGGCTGCGGCAATGCGATCCTCGTCAAGGTCAACCAGATCGGAACCCTCAGCGAGGCCCTCGACGCGGTCAACCTCGCGACCCGGTGCGGCTTCGCCAGCGTGCTGAGCCATCGCTCCGGAGAGACCGAGGATTCCACCATCGCCGACATCGCGGTGGCCACCAACTGCGGGCAGATCAAGACCGGCGCCCCCTGCCGGTCGGATCGGAACGCGAAGTACAACCAGCTCCTCCGCATCGCCGAGAGCCTCGGACCGAACGCGATCTACGGGGGTTGAGCCGGGACTCCGCGTCTCCCCCGTCACTGGGTGGATTCGAAGTACAACCGACGGTCGTCCAGGAGTCCGGACCACCAACGCTCGTAGTCGGCCGACGACCACGTCGTCCAGTCCGTGCCGGAGCACTGCAGGAACCTGCCGAGGTCCCGGCCGAAGGAGATCGCTTCCCCGGTTTCCCCGCGACGGGTCCCCGCCCACCGTTCGAGCCGTCGATCGAGATCCGCGTCGGCTCCGTCGATCGCTTCGGCGAGACTTCGAGCATCCACGATCGCCATCGACGTCCCCGCCCCGACGTGGGGGATCGCGATCCGCGCCGCGTCGCCGATCAGGACGAGTCGCCCGGCGACCGCGGTGGAGGCGGTTCCCGCATGGATCGCCTGGAGCGACCACGAGTCGCTCGAGAGCAGGATCGACGACATCGACGCGGCCATCGATCCGGACGCCTCCCCCCGGAAGGTCTCGAGGTGATCGGCTGGAATGCCCCCGGGGGGCAGCGACCGCCGAGGTGTCCCGTCCGCGTCGGATCCCACCAGTCCCTCGAGGTCGTCGATGGTCGTGTTGCGATACCACATCCAGTTGACCATGGCCTCGCCCGACGCGGACTCGATCGGATAGGCGACGACATGCGATCGATCGAGATAGGCGTTCACCATCGAGCCCTCCAGCATCGCCTCGCACACGGGGCCCGCCTCCGGTGGCAGCTCGTCGATCCGAACGAGCCCGCGAATCGCGACGTAGCCGAGGAAATCGGTCCTGAAGCCCGGGTCGACCATCTCGCGAACCCGGGAGCCGATGCCGTCGGCACCGATCACCAGGTCGAAGTCATGTCGATCCCCCGCCTCGGTTCGGAGCCACGCGGCGTCACCGTCTCCGCCCGCCTCCCTCACGCTCGCACCCCGCCGCACGATTCCATCGGGCAGGGTCGCGCTCAACGCGTGATGGACCGCGTTCCACCGCACCGTCCGCTTCGACAGTCGTTTCGTCCATCGAACCACCCCGTTCCGGTCGAAGACCACCCGTCGTTCGAGGGGAGTGCCGAAGTCCTTGCCGAGGGTTCCGGCCACCGAGGGATCCATCGCGATCCCCAGGCCTCGATCCTCGAGATCCGACGAGGAGCGCTCGAACACCTCGATTCGATGCCCGCCCCGCAGCAGTCGCTCCGCCAGCGCGGATCCCGCGATGCTTCCTCCGACGATTCCGATGTTCCTCCGCATCCCGACCAGTCCGCCTTTCGATGAGCGTGATCTCTCCTGCTCCGAGGGATGCCGGTATTCTCCGATCCGATGCCGACCGAAGTTCCAGATTCACCGCTGTGGAGATCCACCGGCGCCCGTCGCGAGGACCTGGTCCGCACGCGCCTGGTTCGCGCCGGCACCAGCCGGATCATCGTAGTGGATCGGCGTGACGCCCCCGCGGACGTCGACGATGCGGACCTGGCCCTCCGGCTCTTCGGACGCGACTCCGTCGGAGACGGACTCGGCGGCGACCACTATCAGCTGAACAAGCTGGCGATCTGGAGACCGACCGCTTCCGGCGGCTTCGAATTCACGTTCTTCAATCTTGCGCCGGGATCGAGACGCGTCTCCCGCGGCGCCGAATGCGGCCATGCCGCGGTCGCCGTCGCGCTCGTCGCCGGTCCCGATCGCGGACCCGGAGAATCCGGAACCCCGATCCGGGTCCGCAACGTCGACACCGGTCAGATCCTCGACGTCTCCCCCCGGACCGGGCCGGAAGATCCCTTCGGGGCCCGTCTCGCCCGGGTGATCCACGACCCGCCCGTCGTCGCGGCACGGGGCGTCGAGCTCGCGATGCCGCCCGACTCGGCGAAGGGAATCCGCTGGGAGGTGGTGCCGGCGGGAAACCTCTTCGCCCTCGTTCCGGGCGTCGACACCTGCGAGGACGGGGACGTCCGGGAGACGATCCAGTCCATGACGCTGGAATGGGCTCGAACCGCGGCGGTTCCGAAGGCGAGGAAGGAGTTCGTCAGGACGATCTCCCACGACGTTCGCTGGCTCGACGACGCGCAGGCCCGGGTGGAGGCGGTCTGCCACAACGGTGCCGAACGGCACAATTCCCTGCCGGTCTCCGGGTCCGCGGCCCTGTGCAATCAACTGGCGATCGATCGCATGCTTGGCTCCGATTTCGCGATGCCCGGGGATCCCGAGGAGGTCGATTTCGAATTCGACGTCCGATCGATCTCCGGCGGCGAGATCGTCCGGGTGCACGCCCGTCGTCGATCGGGCTCGTGGCGGATCGAATCGACGAGCTGCAACACGCACGCCCGCCTGCTCATCGAAGGAACCGCGTTCCTGTCGCGTTGAGCGGCGGCATCGGAGGAGGTCGAGGATGTGTGGCATCGCAGGCATCTTCCATCCCGGTCGAAGCCGGCCTCCCGGTCGGATGGAAACGGTCGCGCGGGCGATGCTGCGGGCGATGGACTACCGCGGGCCCGACCACCTCGGCTGCTGGGCGGACGACCGTTTCGCCGCGGGCACGGTCCGGTTGAGCATCACCGGTGGTGGTCGACGCGCCAACCAGCCACTGGTCGACGAGCAGGGTGGCGTGTTCGTCTTCAACGGCGAACTCTACGATCCGGCGGAGGTCGCCCGTCGCATGGGATCCGAGTACGACCCCGAGGATTCGGACGGGACGGTGCTCGCGCGACTGGTCAGGGACCGCGGGCCCGGGGGGCTTCGCGGGATCTCGGCGATGTTCGCACTCGCCCGACATGATCCGCGGGACGGCTCGCTCCTGCTGGCCCGCGACGCCTACGGGCAGAAGCCGCTCTACCACCGAACCCTCGGAGACGGCACGCTGGTCTTCGGATCGACCATCGCCGCGGTGCACGCGGCCGGGGGCCCGTTGCGGGTCCGGGAGGCGGCGATCGACGAATGCCTGCTTTTCAAGAGCGTCGGAGGGTGCGCGACCGGATTCGAGGAAGTCGAGCAGCTCCCCCCCGGCGGCTGGCTGCGGATCGATCGCGACGGCGTCGCCACCCGGGGGATCTGGAATGAATTCCCGGATCCGGGTTCGGCACCGGACCCGAGCCCGGAGGAGATCCGGGAGGCGATCCTGGAGGCGATCCGCAAGCGGCTCAACCCGCGATTCCGACCCACGGTCTTCCTGAGCGGTGGACTCGATTCCTCGATGGTGACGGCGGGCGTGTGCCGGTCGCCGCTCGGGGAGCTCGAGCCGCTCGCCCTGAGCATCGGATACGACGTCGGAACGTCGGAGGACGAGACC
Organism: Planctomycetaceae bacterium; assembly: GCA_002684855.1. Taxonomy (GTDB): domain Bacteria; phylum Planctomycetota; class Phycisphaerae; order Phycisphaerales; family SM1A02; genus UBA12014. The sequence goes on from NYWD01000034.1 coordinate 20,505, forward strand.
GATCACGCCCGACGCCTCACCCGTGAACTGGGGATCCCGCACGAGGTCGTGATGCTTCGTGCCGCGGAGGTGCCGGACCTGATGGAACGGGTGTCGGGATTCCTCGAGGACCCCGTCGCGGATCCGATCACCATCCCCTTCTTCCATATCGCCGGGGTCGCGGCCGCGGAGACCAAGGTCGTGCTCACCGGGGACGGCGCGGACGAGTTCTGGGGCGGCTACGACCGCTTCGCCGACCCGCCCGATTCCGTCGACGAATACCTGCCGCGTTCGATGGTGTTCAAGCCGGAGGAGATCGGCCGGGAGTCGTACCCGCCTTCGTATCTCGCCGGCGTGCCGCTCGAGGACCGGCTCCGTCCCCTCGATCGGATCATGCGGATGGAGGTCCGGAACCGGCTCCGGAACTACCACCTCGCACGCATCGACAAGCTGTCGATGGCCCATGGACTCGAGGCGCGATGCCCGTTCCTCGACGCGACCGTCTCGCGGATGGCGATGCAGATCCCCGGAAGCCTGAAGCGTGACGGATCACGAGTGAAGATCCCGCTGCTCGAGGCGTCGGAGAACCTGCTGCCCCGATGGCTCCTGGATCGTCGCAAGCAGCCTTTCACCGGGCCGGTGCTCGGCTGGCTCCGATCGTCGCTCCGACCCAGACTGCTCGACCTCGCCCACGGTGCCGACCCGCGGCTCTCCGCCCGGGTGGCGATCCCCACGCTGATCGACTCGCTCGATCGGCCGGAGGCCGCCGGCGGAATCGCCAACAGGCTCTGGACCCTGCTCGTGCTGGAGACCTGGCTGGGTTCGACCGCGCCCCGATTCTCGACCACCCCACCGGAACGACTCGATGCCTCCTGAAGACCGAATCGAAGCCCTCTGGACCCGGATCCTCGACCAGGGACTCGTCGACACGCACTTCCACATCGGTCCCGAGTTCGTGCCCCGCAAGTACGACGTGCTGACCCTCGCGGAGGCGGCGAAATCCGTGAACGCGACCATGGTGCTCAAGTGTCACACCTGGCCGACCACCCCGCTCGCCGCGCTGGCACGGTCCGAGTTCGAGGTCGACTTCCTCGGCAGCGTGGTGCTCAATCACGGTGTCGGCGGACTCAATCCGCATGCGGTCACGGCCGCGGCCACCGGCAACCACACCAGCCTTCGCGGCGCGAGCGCCGAGGACCCGCCGATGGTGGTCTGGATGCCGACGGTTCACGCCGGCGCCCACATGCGGTTCCACGGGGGAGGGACCTTCGACGCCCGCTGGCTCGGGTGCGGAGGCGAGGAGTTCGAGTCGCTCTCCGACGAGGAGGTCGAGCCGATCGAGGCGTTCGACGACCGGGGCGTTCCGCGTCCGGAGCTGCTGGACGTCGTGGAGGCGATCGTGAAGACCGGCTGCACCCTCGCCACCGGCCACCTCGGACCGCAGGAGACGATGGACCTCGTCGACATCGCGGTGGATCGGGGCGTGAAGCGGATCGTGGTGACCCATCCCCACTATCCCTGCACCGACCTGTCGGACGAGCAGCTCGTCCGGCTCGCGGGACGTCCCGGGGTCTGGCTCGAACACTGCATGGCGATCCACACGCTGGAGAGCGTCCCCATCGAGCGTTTCGCGGCGTCGATCAAGGCGACCGGTCCCGACCGGGTGCTGCTGGCCAGCGACTTCGGGCAGGTCCACTCCGAATCGTTCCCCGACGGGAACCGGACGCTGCTCGCCAAGCTCGTCCCGCTGATCGAGGACGAGATCGAGGACGACGCGATCGTCGCGATGTTCACGAGCAACTGCCGCCGCGCCCTGGGCCTGGCGGATGCCGGGGATCAGTAGTTCCCGGCGAGATAGGCGTCCTCGTCGGCGAGGAACTGGTCGTACTCGTGCATCAGCGCCACCAGTCGGTTCCGATCCGGAGGACCGTCCTCGGACGCGATCGCCGCGAGCCCCTCGAAGTACTTCTCCCTCGCCTTGCCGGGAGTGAACATGATCAGGAACCGGGCGGGGACGTCGCCCCGCTGGGAGAAGTGGTGGATCGTGTTGGGCGGAACGCGGACGAATCCTCCCGCCTCGATGATCAGGACGGCGTCGTCGAGGAAGAATTCGAGACTTCCCTCGATCAGGAAGAACATCTCCGTCGTCTCCCGGTGAAAATGGGGCACGGGACCGGGATCGCCCCGCTGCATCGTCTGCTCGAAGATTCCGACCCGGCCGCCGTTGTCCGCGCCGACGGTCTTGAAGACCACGTTTCCATTGCGAATGCGGATCGCCCGACCCTGCCCCGCAGCCAGAACCGAATGAGTCATCGTATCCTCCTCGCACACCACCAAAGACCGGGACCGCCGGGGCGGCCCCGCACAAGGACACGTCGATGAATGAAAAGAGCAACGCGCCGTTCTGGGAGGGACTCTACGCCAATCGGGACGCCGTCGACACCTTCGGTCCGCCGAACCCGGAGATCCTCGAGCTCATACCCACCCTGCCACCGGGGGCGAGCGTCCTCGACCTCGGCTGCGGCGAGGGCCGGGTCGCGCTCCCGCTCGCCGAGGCGGGATTCCGGGTGGTCGGCGTCGACGTCTCCGAAGCCGGCATCGCGAAGTTGAAGCGGATCGCCGAGGACCGTGGACTCGGGATCGAAGCCTCGGTCGAGGACCTGAACGCCTACGAGATCGCCGGGGATTTCGACCTCATGGTCAGCGACGGCGTCTTCCACAACATCCATCGCGAGCACGCCGAACGACTCATCACGTCGATGAAGGCTCGCACCCGGCCGGGCGGCTACAACCTCATCAAGCTGTTCACCACCAAGGTTCCTCCCCCGCCGGAACTGGCGAGGTTCCACATCGGACTCTGGGAGGAGGAGGAGCTCTTCGACCGCTACGAGGGCTGGGAGTTCCTGATCCGGTCGTCGTTCATCCTCGAGGACGAGCACCCCGACGGCTCCCGGCATCGCCACCCGATCAACAAGATCCTCGCCCGCAAGCCGGAATGACCTGCACCGCGACGCGCGGCGGTGCGGGCCGGTCCGATGGTGAATCGATTCGTTCGTGATCTCCGCCACGGCCCGCGGAGGGACCCGGTCCGGCCGGTCGCGGTTCGCGAATCCGTCGGTCGGGTCAGAAGAAGGCGGAGACGCCGGTGAGTTCCCGACCGAGCACGAGCCGGTGGATGTCCCGGGTGCCCTCGTAGGTCGCCACCGACTCGAGATTGATCATGTGTCGCATCACGCAGTGGTCGTCGAGGATCCCCACGCCGCCCAGCAGGTCGCGGCAGATGCGAGCGACGATCTGGGCGCTCTCGCAGGCGGAGGTCTTCGCGAGCGAGACCTGCGGTCCGGTGCCGTCCCCCCCGGCCTTGAGATCCGCCAGCCGGTGGGCGATCGCCTGCATCTGCACGATCCGGATCCAGCACTCGCTCATCTTGTCCTGCGTCAACTGGTAGTGGTCGAGGGTCTTCCCGAAGACCTCGCGTCCGCCGGCGTGGCGAACGACGTCCTCGAGGCAGGCCTCCGCGGCGCCGATGACGCCCCACGCGATCCCGAATCTCGCCTGGTCGAGGCAGCTCAGTGGAGACCGAAGCCCGCCGCTTTCCGGCAGGAGATCGTCCTCGGTGACCGGAACGTTTTCGAGGCTGATCCTCGAGGTCCGACCGACCCGGAGGCTGTACTTGTTGCGAATGAGCTCGGCCCGGAACCCCGGTCGATCGGTCGGCACGAGGAAGCCCCGGATCGCCTTCGAGCTCTCCGGGTCCACGTCGAACCCCTCGGCCTTCGCCCAGATGACGGCGACGTCCGCGATGTCCGCGTTGCCGATCCACATCTTGCCGCCGCCGAGTCGCCAGCCGGTGCCGTCGCGCCGGGCGACGGTGGTCATGCCGCCGGGGTTCGAACCGTGCGCGGGCTCCGTCAGTCCGAAGCAGCCGAGCGATTCACCGGTCCGCATGCCCGGCAGCCAGTGGTCACGCTGCCGGTCGGACCCGAAGAATCGGATCGCGTTCATGGCGAGCGAGCTCTGCACGCTCGCCATGGTCCGCAGTCCGGAGTCGCCGCGTTCGAGCTCGCGCATGATCACGCCGTTGGCCCGGGCGGACATGCCCGGGCACCCCCACCCGTCGATCGTCGCCCCGAAGCATCCGATCTCACCCATCTCCCGGACGAGCTCGGTGGGGAAGTCGTGCCGGTCCCAGCAGTCGTTCACCAACGGCATGAACCGGTCCCGGACGAAGCCGCGAACCCGGTCGCGGAGCGTCCGCTCCTCCTCGGTCAGGAGATCGTCGAAGCGGTAGATGTCGAGGTCTTGGGGCAGGGTCATGGGATCACCTTAGGGCGGCGTCGAGGAGGCGGAACGCGGTCGGACCGGTCGTTTTCGACGAACCGCCCCGGGCCGATGCGACGAATCGACGGGACCGCGTCGGGTCGGGGTTATCATCCTCGCCCGGATCCCCCCTCCCGAGCCCTCGCCCACGGATTCCCATGGTCCCCTCTCGCCGACTGCTGCTGAAACACCTGGCGTTCCGCGCCTCGACCATCGCCCCGGCATCCGGGCTGGTCTCGACGCCGCCGGACGGGACCGTCGAAGTGGGCTGGCCGGAGGTCGAGTCGCGGGCCCGGAGGCTCGCGACGGGGTTCCTGGCCCGGGGACTCCGCGTCGGCGAGCGGATCGGCCCCCTCGCCTTCAACGATCATCGTCACGCCGACGCCTATTTCGCGGTTCCCTGCCTGGGCGCGACGCTCCACCCCATCAACGTCCGCTGGAATCCGCAGGAGACCATCGCGGTCCTCGAGCACACGCGGGATCGAATCCTCCTCGTCGACGCCGGACTCATGTCCCGGGGACTCGAACTCGCCGCGGCCTGCCCTTGGATCGAGATCATCGTGCGGCTCGGACCGCGACTCGAGGACGAACCCCGGAATCCCCGCCCCAACGATCTCGAGATCGTCGATCACGAGACGCTGATCGAGGACTCGACGCCGATCGCCTGCTGGCCCGATCTCGAGGAGGACTCGATGATGGGCATGTGCTCGACCAGCGGGACCACCGGGATCCCGAAGACCGTCGGGTACTCCCATCGCACGACGTGCCTCCAGACCATGGCGCTGGGCCTGACGGACTGCATGCGGCTCTCCGGTCGCGACACCGTGCTCGCGATCGTGCCGATGTTCCACGCCCTCGGATGGTGCTTCCCGTACGCCTGCGGCATGCTCGGGGCCGGCCTCGTGCTTCCCCATCGCGACCTCGGACCGGAGCGGATCCTCGATCTGGTCGTGACCCACGAAGTCACCACCTCCGTCGCGGTCCCCACGGTCTGGAACGCGGTGCTTTCGGCCCTCGACGCGAATCCCGGGCGATGGAACCTCGATCGGGTGGACCGGATCGTGTCCGGCGGCGCAGCCCCGACCGAGGGAATGATCCGACGCTTCCGGGACGAACACGGCGTCGAGGTCATCCACTCGTGGGGCATGACGGAGATCAATCCGGTCGGCACGATGTCGCCCGCCGCGACGACCCGCGAGGAGGTGGAGTTCGATTCCGAACGCCGCCTGCGTCACCAGATCGTCGCCGGTCGCCCCCTGCCCGGACTCGCGGTGGAGATCGAGGACGAGGACGGCGGAACCCCACCGCACGACGGAATCGCGACCGGTCGACTCCTGGTCTCCGGCTGGTGGGTCGCGGACCGCTACGCCTTCGACCATCCCGACGGTGAACGATTCCGCCCGGACGGCCGGCTCGACACCGGGGACGTCGCGTCCATCGACGACCGCGGACGCATGGCGATTCGCGACCGGGCCAAGGACATGATCAAGTCCGGCGGCGAATGGATCTCGAGCCTCGCCCTCGAACGAGCGATCGGGGATTTTCCGGAGATCGCGGGCTGCGCCGTGGTCGGAAGACCGGACGATCGCTGGGGGGAACGACCGGTGGTCTTCGCGAATCTCGAACCCGGAGCCGATCTCGATCTCGAGACGGTCCGGGAGCGACTCGCCCGTGAATTCGAATCGTGGCAGCGACCCGACGAGCTCCTGATCGTCGATTCGATCCCGCTCACCTCCACCGGGAAGATCGACAAGAAGGCGCTCCGCGCCGGCCTTCGCGGCTGATCGTCCCGCCCGTCCATCCGATCGAACGGGTACCGTGGGAAATCGCGGGCGACGTCGCCCGGACGAGGACCCGTGGCGCCGCACCGTGAAGAACGCTCGCATCAACCTGTCCGGCCTCTGGGGATTGATGCGGGAGGATCGAGGAACCTTCGCCCTCGCCCTCGCATCGCTCGTGGTCGCGGCGTGCCTGCTCTACCTCGTGCCGCTTCTTCCGCAGGCGGTGATCGACGGCGTGCTCGGCGACGAACCCGATCGCATCACCGCGACCAGTCGTCGACTCGTCGATTGGATGGGCGGCCGCGACCACGTCCGCGAGCACCTCTGGATCCCGCTGGTCTGGATCGCGGTGATCGCCGGTCTCGCCGGGGCGGCGACCTACGGCCGGCAGCGGTGGTCGGCGAAGGCCAGCCAGAACGCCGCGAAACGGATCCGCGACCGACTCCAGGACCGCGTTCAGCGGATCGAGCTCCGACGGTTCGACCAGCTCGAGAGCGGGGATCTCCTCCAGCGATGCACCTCCGACGTCGACACCACGCAGACCTTCCTGTCGATGCAGGCGGTCGAAGTGGGACGGGCCCTCGTGATGTTCCTGGTCCCGCTGCCGATCATGTTCGCGACCGACTGGCGGATGACGCTCGCGGCGATCTGGCTGATCCCCGTCATCCTGTGGTTCTCGCTGCACTATTTCGGCCGGGTGAGGGTGGTGTTCCGCGAGAAGGACGAGGCGGAGGGAAGACTGACCTCGAACGTCAACGAGAATCTCGTGGGCATCCGCGTGGTGAAGGCCTTCAATCGACAGGCCCACGAGATCGAGCGTTTCCGGGGATCCAACCGGGACTACCGGGTCCTCGACGAACGCCTCTACCGGATCTTCGCGCGATTCTGGAGTCTCTCCGACCTGCTCTGCTTCGCGCAGCAGGCGTCGGTGATCCTGGTCGGCGCCTGGCTCCTGGTCACCGACCGGATCCTCGTGGGCGAGTTCTACTTCTTCTTCGCGGCGGTCGGCATGTTCCTCTGGCCGGTGCGGATGATGGGTCGGATCCTCGCGGAGCTCGGCAAGGCGACCGTGGCGGTGGAACGCATCGAGGAGATTCTCGCGCTGCCGGTGGAGACCGACCGCCCCGACGCGGTCGCGCCGCCCAGGTCGGACGGTCGGATCGAGATCCGGGATCTCGTGTTCAGCCACGCCGAGGATGCGCCGGTGCTTCGCGGCATCGACCTGGACATCGGGGCGGGCGAGACGCTGGCGATCGTCGGTCCCTCCGGCGGCGGCAAGAGCACCCTCATCAACCTCCTCCTCCGCTTCTACGAGCCGGATGGAGGGGTGATCAGACTCGGTGGCGTCGACGTCGAGTCGATTCCGCGGGCGGTGCTCCGCGGACGCATCGCCGCGGTGCTCCAGCAGCCGTTCCTCTTCAGCCGGACGATCCGCGACAACATCCGCCTCTCCGCCCCGGAAGCCGACGACGCGATGATCGAGACCGCGACCATCGACGCCTCGATCCACGAATCGATCCAGCGATTCGAGGCGGGATACGAGACGGTGGTCGGTGAACGCGGCGTCACGCTCTCGGGCGGACAGCGACAGCGGGTGGCGATCGCCCAGGCGCTGCTCCAGGATCCAGACGTGCTGGTGCTCGACGACGCCCTCTCGGCGGTGGACACCGAGACGGAGCGGACGATCCTCGAGGCGATCCGATCCCGCCGCGGCCGACACACGACCCTGATCGTCGCGCACCGTCTCTCCACCCTTCGGGAGGCGGATCGGATCGTGGTCCTCGCCGAAGGCCGGGTCACCCAGCAGGGCACCCACGAGCAACTGCGAAACGCCCCGGGTCTCTACCGACGACTCTGGGAGATCCAGGATCGCGCGGTCGCGGACGCGGACGGAGCCGAAGGGGGCGACGCTTGACCGACGCCACCGAACCCGAGGACGACTTCAAGCCGCGTCATGTCGACTGGCGACTCTGGAGGAGGATCGCAGGACACCTCCGACCGTATCCCCGGTACGTCCTGACCATGGTCGGCTGCGGGCTGATGCTCGCGGTGGTCGAGGTGATCCTCCCGCTGATCACCGCCGGGATCATCGACGAAGCGACCGGGCCGGGACGGTTCGAGCGGATCATGACGCTCGGCGCGTCGTACGCCGTCCTGCTCGCCTGCTTCGCCCTCCTGGTGTGGCGGTTCATCACCGCCGCCGGACTCATCGCCACCAGCGTCGCGTACGACCTCCGGGAGTCGTCCTTCGCGCGACTCCAGTCGCTCCCCTTCGGCTACTTCGACGTCCGCTCGACCGGCTGGCTGGTCGCCCGGGTCACGAGCGACGTCACCAAGGTCACCGGCCTGCTCCCCTGGTTCCTGCTCGATCTCGGATGGGGCACCACGATGCTGGTCGGGATCTTCACCGCGATGATGCTGGTGGATCCCCAGCTCGGTTTCGCGGTCTCGGTCATCGTGCCGCCGATGGTGATCGCGACCTGGTGGTTCAAGCGACGGATGCTGGAATCGAGCCGTCGCATCCGCGCGACGAACTCCCGGCTCACCGCCTCCTACAACGAGACCATCGCGGGCGTCCGGACGACGCGAATGCTCGCCCGCGAACACACCGCGTCGGCGGAGTTCCGTTCGATCTCGGAGGACATGCGTTCGTGGACCGTGCGAAATGCGCTCCAGTCGGCGGTCTACCTGCCCGTGGTCATGAGCCTCGGATCGATCGGCGTGGGCATCGCCCTCTGGGCCGGCGGCGTTCAGGTCCGGGAGGAGACCGGGCTCACCCTCGGGCTGCTGATCGCGTTCATGCAGTACGCGATGCTCTTCTCCCAGCCGATCCAGGAACTCGCACAGCGATTCGTCGATCTCCAGAGCGCCCAGGCGGCCGCGGAGCGGGTGCAGGAGCTGATCGAGGAGACCCCCGCGATCCGCGATTCCCCCGACGTCGCGGCCCGGATCGCCGCGACCCCCGAGGATCCGCCTCCGGGAATCGCACCGGACGGAGGCCGGGCGCTGGTGGGGACCATCCGGTTCGAGGGCGTCGGTCACGCCTACGTCGAGGGCGAACGCGTGCTCGACGACGTGAACTTCGAGATCTCGCGGGGGACCACCCTCGCCCTGGTGGGCGCGACCGGCAGCGGCAAGACCACGATCGCCGGCCTTCTCGCCCGTTGGTACGAACCATCGGAGGGTCGGATCCTCGTCGATGGCGTCGACTACCGCGAACGCGGACTCGACTGGTGGCAGTCCCAGTTCGGGGTGGTGCAGCAGGTTCCCCACCTCTTCTCCGGAACGATCCGAGACAACGTCGGATACGGAAGACTCGGTGCGGACGACCGTGCGATCAACGCCGCCCTTGAACGGGTTCGCGCGCTCGAGTTCGTCGAGGCCCTCGAAGGCGGTCTCGACTTCGAGGTCGGCGAGGGCGGCGGCAACCTCTCCCAGGGCCAGCGACAGCTCGTCTCGCTCGCCCGGGCGTTCCTCGCCGATCCCCAGTTGTTCATCATGGACGAGGCCACCTCGTCGGTCGACGCGGAGACCGAAGCGACGATCCAGAACGCCGTCGAGGAGATCCTCCGGGACCGGATCGCGGTGGTCATCGCCCATCGGCTCTCGACCATCCGACGGGCCGACCTGATCCTCCTGCTCGATCGCGGCCGGATCGTCGAACGCGGCAGCCACGACGAGCTCATGACGGCCGGCGGACGGTATCGCGATCTCTATCTGGCCCAGTTCGTCGACGAGGCGGAACGCCGCATCATCGGCTGAGCCCCTCGTCTCGAGCGGGGGTCGAAAGGATCTCCGCGGAGATTCGCGTCGGTTCGATCCCGCCCCGTCATCCCGGGCCGGGTGACGTCGCCGCGTTCACCGCTCGGCGACCTCGAGCACGCAGGCGAGCATCGCCTCCGATTCACCGAAGACCCGCCCGATCCCCACGAGTTCGGAGAAGTCCTCGCTCCCGAGGAAGCAGGCGATCGAACGGAGGATCATCCGGGCGTAGGCTTCGCCGACGGCGGTCCGGTCCTGCTCGGCCCAGGCGCGTCGCAGCGACGGAAGCCCGGCGAGGGCGAAGACCATCGGCCCCCGGATCCCGGATGGCATCGCCTTGACCCTGGCCTTGACCTCGTCCTCGTCGAGCGGGCCGAGCAGGTCGTTGTCGCGGGCCACCTGGGCCACGACCCGTCGCTCCACCCGATCGAGGATCGCCTCGACCTCGTCCGATCTTCCAGCGCGTTCATTCATGCGTACGAGTGCAATCCGGAGATGACGAAGTTGATCACGATCCAGTTGAAGAGCATGACGCCGCAGCCGATCACCGCGAGGATCGCCGTCCAGAGGCCCTTGTCGCGGGCCTTGAGCCGGACGTGGACGAGGATCGCGAAGATCACGAAGGTGTTCAACGCGAAGACCTCCTTCGGATCCCAGCCCCAGGGACGCCCCCAGGAGTGGTCGGCCCAGATCGCGCCCATCACGATGCCCGCCCAGAGCAGCACGAAGCTCACCTCCATGAGGAGCATGGTGCTGCCGTCGAGGATCTCGCCGAATCGATCTCGACGACGCGCCACGTCCGGCGTCTCCTCGAGGTCCGCGAGCGTGTGACCGTCGGGCCCGGTGAGGACCAGGGCGCCCGCGCCCCCCGCCCTCGCGTAGACCGCGCGGCCGCCGAACAGGCGATAGGCGAGGTAGAGGGTCGCGGTGACCGCGGCCATGAAGATCAGGGCGTAGCTGAAGATGATGACGTTGGTGTGGATGTACAGCCAGACGTCGTGCAGCACCGGCATCATGTTCGAGATGTTCGGATTGAGATACACGGGAAGGAAGTGCGCCGTCATCAGGGCGACCATCGCGGTCACGCCCGCCCCCAGCGGCAGCAGACCCCGGAACGAGGTCCGGCGAAGCCAGGCCAGTTCGAGCAGCACGGCGCAGAGCACGCCGAACCAGCTGGCCGTCGTGACCGCCTCGAACATGTTCGAGTTCGGCCACCGACCGCTGATCCACCACCGCAGCCCCACCGCGAACGTCTGGAGACCGAAGGCGGCCAGGAAGACCAGCATGCCGGTGAGCATCGCCCAGCGCCAGCGATAGACCACGCCGAGCAGCAGGAAGACGATCGAAGCCATGTAGATGAGCCAGCCACGGGTGAGCTGGTCCGCCTCGAAGTACCAGTTCTCCCAGCCGAGTCGCGCCTCGGGGGGATACGCGGACGGATTCATCTCGCGAACCGTCCGGGCGAGCGTCGCCGAGGCCGCCTCGACCCCCGACCGGTCCTCCGCCGTCCATGCGTTCACGAGTTCCCGCCACGCGATCGCGGCCCGTCGCTGGAGCTCCGGATCGATTCCCGCGATCGGTTGCTGCTCGGGGAGACCCGCAAGCTGGGGGTCGATGCCGGTCGCGCTCCCCGGCAGGAACATGATCTCCGAGAGGCCGTTCCACGGAGCGTCCGTCTCCCCCTCCGCGGGTGGTATCACCCGCAGGCGGTCGAGCAGGAACGCGGGCGACATCACGGTCCGCGCGGCGTTGATCGCATCGACCTGCTTCGCGGTCCGGATCAGATCCGATTCCATCCGCTTCAGGATCGGTCCGACCTCCGGACGATCGAGCAGGTCCGGGGAGACCAGGCCGGTCTTCCGGAAGACCTCCATCCTCGGAGCGAGTCCGGGATCCGTCCCCTCCATGGCGGTCGCCAGGATGTTGCGGACCAGCTTGTTCTTGATGTAGATGCAGTCCGCGTCGCGGTACGCGTCCGGACGGAAGAGCATGTCGAGATAGGTGAAGCTCGGGGACCGTCCCGCGACGAGGCGGGGTCCGCTGACCGAGTCCATGACCGTGTTCGCGTGGGAACCGAAGCTCTTGATCCGGCCCTGCACGTGGACGGCCATCGCCCCGAGCGGCTCGAGGGCGATGGTCTGGGCCCAGTCCTCCACCGGGTCCGCGGCGGTCGCGGCCGGCGGATTCGATGCGAGGAGCAGGAGGACCGCGAGGATCCCGGACAGACTTCTTCCGATGCCGATCATGTCGACACCTCCGCGTTCGAGGACGATCGGGCGCGGGCGAGCCTCGCCTCCCGACGCCGCTGCTTGAGGATGGGTTTCACGTAGAAGGCGTAGATCATCCCGCAGACGGCGATCACGCAGCCGAGCAGCTGCAGGTAGACGCCGTTGCGGTTCCCGACGCCGAGCACGGTGTAGTTGAGGCCGGCGCTCGCGACGTCGCCCTGGAAACGGGGCTGGTCCGGCGGATCCCACTGGGCCTGGAAGAACCACATGCCGTCGTGTTCGACGGGGGCGTTGACGCTCACCGGACTCGGCTCGCTCCAGGCGGCCTCACCCGGATCACGGAAGCGGAGCATGCTCGTGTAGTTGCGGATGTTCGAGGAGTCCCCGTCGAAGTCGCCGATGTGCGAGGTGAGGATGAACTCCTCGAGGGAGACCTCCGTGGGAAGCCCGACCCTTCGTCGGCTGAAGAGGACCTCGATCAGTCGTCCGTCCGCGAGACGGATGAGGTCAGGTTCGTAGACGTGTCGTCGGAGCACCCACTCCGGTCCGTCGAAGGGGTACGCGTGATAGCGAAGCCACGGCGAGTCGTCGGAGCCCGGGACGTCGAGCCGCAGGCGTGCGAAGAATTCCTTCGCGTCGCGCGACCGCTGCCGGTCCGGGACGATGAAGGGCTTTCGCTCGAAGACGGCGCGAGGCTCGTACCGCGTCGCGGTCAGCTCGAGGCCACCGGGGAGCGGCAGCGCGATCCCCGGCGTGATCTCGAAGACCTCGGGCTCGTCGACGCCGATGGTGCTCGCCAGTCGAAGCCGGCCCGGCTCGGGTCCGGCGAGGAGGGTCAGCAGCGCCGCGCCGGTGCCCGGCTGGTAGAACGTCCGGATGGAATCGTCACCGATGATCGGGCCCGCGTGGTTGTCGCCCCGGTCCATCGGCGCCCCGTCGATGACGTCTCGGGTGAGCGAGGGATCGTCGAAGACCCAGCGACGGAAGATCCCCTTCGGCGTGGTCACCTCGATGATCGCGACCGAGACCGTCTCGCTCCCGATCGCGAGGTCGTCCTGGACGCTGAGCACCCGGTAGGCGTAGCCGGTGTCCCCGATCCGACTGATCACCGGATCGTCCTCGCCCGAGAAGATCTCGGCGATCGGGCGTTCGGCGACGAAGTCCAGTTCGGGGATCTCGATGCGAAGCGTGGGCCGGGACTCGACGCCACCGAGATCCGACTCGGATTCCAGCGCCCGGAAGACCATCAGCCCCCCGTCCGCGACGCTCCGCTGCGGATCGAGGGCCTGGAGCACGTAGTCCGTCGATCGATCCATCGAGGGGGCGCTGATCGTGACCCACGCGGTCGGATTGAACGCCGCATCGCGCCCGCCTCGCGTCGCCCGGTCCCGCATGACCGCGTACCGGAGGTAACCCGTGGCCGCGAGCACCAGGTCCGGAGCCGGATCGTCGGGGGAGACCGCGGGGATCGGAACGTCCATCGGATCGATCGGCACCGGATCCATCGACGACTCGGTCCAGATCCAGTCCCGATCCGCGATGTAGTCGTTGTAGAGGAAGTCGCCGTCGATCGGGCGCTCCACCCACGTGCCGCTTCCGACCTCGCGCAGGTACAGGGCCCAGCTCTTCGAGAGGTCGTTCCGGAGGAAGAGATGGTCCGTCGGCGCGAATTCCAGCCCGACCAGGAGGTCCGGGTCGAAGATCCGCTCGCCATTCACCTTCACGTTCCGCTGGAAGGGCTGCTGGGGATCGTCCGAGAAGACGAGGTCCTCGGTGTAGTCCGGGTAGCCGGCGATCGCCTGGCGGATGAAACGCTCGCCGTCGCCCCGTTGCACGAGCAGGTTGACGCTGAAGGCCCGGGCCCCGGCATCCTCTCCGGAGAGGAGCTCCCACGACGGGTCGATGCTCTGGACGCTGATGTCGTAGGCGTCGTCGCCGACGCCCAGCGTCGCGACGTTCCCGGGCATCGCCAGGATCTTCGTCCGATCGACGACCCCGCCGCCCTCGCCGCCCTCGACTCCCTCCACCAGGGCGAGGGTGATCGCCCGTCTCGCGACCGGTGCGTCGCCCTCGATCTTCGTCGCGAAGTAGTAGACGCTGGCCAGCGACAGGAGGATGATCCCGGTGTGGATCATCCAGACCCCGAGATTGATGGTGTTTAACGGGATCCGCCGCAGCGTGGTCACCGTCATGTTCAGGCAGAGCAGGACCATCAGCAGGTTGAACGGCCACCAGTGGAACCATTCGAATTCGGTCATTTCGAGCCCCCGCCACTGCCGGATCTGCGCGTGGGTCCAGGCGTCCGGGTGCAGCAGGTTGGGGTGCGTCGGGTAGACCACCCCGGCGGATCCGACGCTCATGTAGACGAACAGCACCACCAGCAGCAGGATCCCGAACTTCACGTTCGAGAACAGGTCGAGCAAGGCGCGCCACAATCCCTTCCCGCGTCTAGCGGTCCTTGGTTCGACGGTCGCGCTGGGGCCCTTCGGTTGCATTCCGGCGGCTGACTCCGAGTGTCTTCAAGCCAGGCGATGACGCCCGAGGAACGGACACCGCCAAGCGACCTCGTGACGAGGAGTGAAAAGAAATGGTAGGACCTCCGCTCTTGATCGGTTCTGCAGCCTTTCGGCAGTTCGTGAAAAAAATCCCGAAAACCCGGACTGCTTATTCCGGATTTTCCGCCGCATGCANGAAACGCGTCCAAAAGAGGTCTGGGAAGANCCGCCCGACCCGCGTTCGTCGCCGTAAGATCAGGCTTTCGGCGTTCCAATCACGCCACTCGAAACCTCGCNCCTGGGATCCAAAACCATGCTCCGATCCGTCTCGACGTATTCGCTTCTCCTCGTCGCAGTGCTCGGCCTCTCCCGCGTCGCCGATGCGAGCTACGCGACCATCAAGACCACGCTCGGAACCATCGTGGTCGAACTCGACGAAGAGAAGGCGCCGATCAGCGTCGAGAACTTCACGATGTACGCCAAGGAGGGTTTCTACGACAAGACCCTCTTCCACCGCGTGATCCCCGGGTTCATGGTGCAGGGCGGCGGCTTCGATCATCACGGCGCCTACCCCCAGACCATGCACAAGAAGCCGGGCGCGAAGGCCGGCATCAAGAACGAGTGGACCAACGGCGTGATGAACAAGCGGGCCACGCTGGCGATGGCCCGGGTCGGGGGCCAGCCGGACTCGGCGACCAACCAGTTCTTCATCAACCTCGCCGACAACGACTTCCTGAACCAGCCCCGTGACGGCGCCGCCTACGCGGTGTTCGGGAAGGTGATCGGCGGCATGGACGTGGTCGACCGGATCGCCGGCGTCCCGACCACCACCTTCGGCATCCAGGGGCAGGCGATGAACGACGTGCCCACCCAGCCCATCATGATCGAGTCGATCGCGTTCGTCACCAAGGCCGAGGCCGACAAGGCCATCGTCGCGAACGCCCAGGCGCGGGTGGACGCCCTGCAGGCCCAGCTGGATGCCGCGAAGAAGGCGCTCGAGGCCCTGAAGAAGGGTGGCGCATGAACCCCCCCGATTCGTTCCGCGTCTACAAGGGCGACGGGGACCGCCTCGTCGAGGCGAGCAAGGAGACCCAGCGGCTGGTGATGCTGCCGGCGGGCGACCCGAGGATGGTGCGGGCCCAGCGCCGCATCAGGATCCAGTGGGGACAGCACCTGCTCGACGACCTGCTCGACGGGCGATATCGCACGGTGATCTGCGGGGTCAACGACGAGAACAACGACCGAGGGATCCTCGGGGAACTGTTCAAGCTCATTCCGACCAGCCAGTGGACCCTCGCGAGCGCCACGAGCTACGCGAAGATGTTCCGGGATTCGGTCTCGGTCCACGCCCGGGAGGATCGCGAACCTTACGTGCTGAAGTTCGATCTCGACCGGCTTCTGATCCTCGCCCTCCTCCGGCCCGCCGGCCGGGATCACTTCACGCTCGAGGACGTGTTCCGAGGGTTCCGGACGATCTCGAAGATGCTGGAAGGCCGCCGGGACCGACATCCGGTCGCCACGGTCTCCTTCCTCGGCGCCAGATCCAACCGCCTCGTCGCCCACGAGGACGGCGATGAGTCCAGCCTCGAATCGGTGCTGGACGCCATGCACAAGGCGGGGTTCGAGGGCGACCTCTATCCGCCGGTCACCGCGTGGGACGTGGCCCCGACGGGCGTGTTCGCGAGCTATCCCTTCCCGGAGAGTCTCGACCGGATGCGCGAAGGCAGCTGCTGAGCGGGGATCCGACGGCGGGCGACCCGACGCCGGAGGACCACGGTCGTCGCGGAGCGGCCAAAAAAGAAGCCGGCCCCGCGTCGACGTGCGTCACTCACGCGTCGCGGGACCAGCTTTCTCTCTCCTCGTCCGAGGACGATGTCGATCAGCGTCGGCGACGCGAACCGAGGCCCGCGAGCGTCAGCAGGGCGATGGCGCCCGGTGCGGGAATCGAAAGGACGTCGACCGAGACCGCGTCGAGGCTGGAGTTCGCGAGCTCCGAGCCGAAGAAGAACGCGACCGAGCCGCTGTCCCCGGCGATGTTCGAGAAGTCGTAGGTGAACGACCAGGTCTGGGCGCTGAAGCCGCCGCCACCCGACTCACCACGAAGTTCGCTGGTGAGCGGATCGATGTAGCTGCCGTTGAAGAAGGCCTGGACGTCGCTCGTGTCGATCGGGTTCCCGAGGAACGAGAAGCTCAGGACCGCCTCGGTGGGCGCGAGCTCGCCGAGCGAGTAGACGTGGATGTCGAGCGCGCCACCGGCTCCGTAGAGGTTGCCGGAACCGGCGATGATGGCGCCCTGGCCGAAGTTGAACAGCTGGAAGCCGCCGCCCTGCTCGGGGAAGTTCGGACCGCCGTCGGCGGACGTGAAGCTGTCCCAGTAGGCGTAAGTGGCGTTGGCGTCGCCGCGCCAGTCCGGCACGAGCGGGTTGATCAGGTCCGCGGTCGCCATTCCGGTGACCGCCGAGACCGCGACGATAGATGCGAGGAATCTCATTCGCTCAAACTCCTTGAGTTCGAATTGTGTCCTGGGAGAAGTGGGAAACGGTGTTGTTCATGACAATTCGACGAAGCATGGACATCCGCTCTGGGTTCGTTCTCGCCCGATGGCGAGCGTGTTTCGCTTGGCTCAGAGCCCGAAGGCCGCGAGCAGTTGACCGAGATCGCCACCGTTGACGATTCCGTCCTCGTTGAAGTCGGCCTGCTCGTCCGACGTGTTCCACCGCGACAGGAAGATGCCGAGGTCGCCGCCGTCCACGACGCAGTCGCCGTTGAGGTCCTCCCGGAGGTCGCAGGAATCGACGATGTCGACGGTGAAGGCGATCGAGGACGCCTCCCGGACCCCGACCTCGACCAGCGGGTTCTCCCGAAGGTAGAACTGGGTGAGCAGGGAGTCTCCCTGACTGGCGCCGATGAGCGAGGTCACCGCGAAGACCAGCCGGCCCTCGTTGAGGCTCTCCGCGAGCCAGTTCTGGATAAGGGGATCCGAGGTGTCGAGCACGAAGGTCGCGATCTCGCCCTCCACCGGCGTCTCCCCGGGTTCGTAGCCGGGGAACGAGGCGATCCCGATCGGGTTCGCGGTGAAGTCCTGCGTGAAGTTCGACGAGACGTCGAAGAGCGAGCCGTCCGACGCGATCTCCGCCGAGAACACGTTGCGGGTGTTCTGGCCGAAGAGATCCGTGTCGGAGAAGGAATCGCCTTCGGACCAGCTCAGGCGGTCGTAGCCGTTGCGGAAGCCGGCCGCGAAAAGTTCGATCGGGCGGCCGGGATCCACGTCGGGGAGGGATCCCTTGGCCTCCGCGGGAAGATAGGTGCGCCAGTCGTCCACCGTCGGGTCGATCGGACCCGAGGCGTCACCGGCGAGCGTGATTCCAAAGACGCAGGAGGTCACGTCGTAGCTGTCGGGCCCGAGGCCGGTCGGCACGATTTCCGAGGTGTCGAACGCCACGATGACCTGGCCGTCGCGGTTGTCGAAGGACGTCTCGTCCGGGTAGGCGTTGTAGCCGAAGACGGATCCCGCCGGTCGATAGCCCGGCGTCGCGTTGAACGGATACATCCACCGGTCGGCGGTGGTGGGCATGGAGACGTCGAACGACTGACCGAGGACCGAGCCTGTGAGAAGTGCCGAGGCCAGACCAGCGAAGATCGCTGGACGGCGATGGAAGGAACACATGGGTGCGAACTCCTGCAAACTGCCGAGGCGACGCCGGCAGGGCATCTGTTTTTGTAATTGAGACTCAGTCTCAACGTTTTCGAAATATAGCCAATCCTCTTGAGAATGAGTCTCAAAATCATCCGTATTTGGTAAGTTTCTTGATTCCATGAAGTCGTCGCCGGCGACCCGTCCCCGCTCATCCCTTGAGGAAGACTCTCGTGCCCACGTTCCGACCCCGATCCGCCATGCTCACCGCCTCGATCGGCCTTCTCGCAGCCTCCATCGGCGATGACGCCCGCGGCCAGCACTTCCAGATGCCGGAATCAGTCTCTCGCGACACCAGCATTCCGGTCGCCCATCCCTCTGGAATGCTCCCCAGATCGAGCACCAGTTTCGGGGCCGCGACCGGGGATGGCTGGCTCTACGTGCTCGGGGGCTACACCGGACCGCCCCACGACTACTACCGGGAGGCCCAGTGCAACGACTTCTTCCGGATCAACATGCACGATCCGTCGCACGTCGAGTACCTCCCCCACGACCAGAAGATCCAGAGCTGCTCGTTGGAGACGCACGATGGACGCGTGTTCAGGATCGGCGGCATGATCGCCCGCAACTCCCGGGACGAGGCGCAGGCCCTCGACTCCATCGACGAGGTGCTGGTGTTCGACTGCGATGCGAAGGCCTGGTATCCGATGCCGTCGCTGCCGGAGCGACGCTCCTCCCACGACAGCGCGATGGCGGGCTCTCGGATCGTGGTCGCGGGCGGATGGGGCATGGATCACGAAGCCGACAAGCGGTTCTGGCATGACGACGTCCTCGTCCTCGACGTCGAGAATCCCGACGAAGGCTGGCGGAGCATCCCCGCCCCGTTCCAGCGAAGAGCCCTCGCCACCACGGCGATCGACGACCGCACCGTCGCGGTGATCGGCGGCCTCAGCGCCGAGCGGAAGATGAGCGCCTCGCTCGACCTGCTCGACGTCGACACCGGCGAGTGGAGCACCGGACCGGCCTACCCCGGCATCGCGTTCGGCCTCGCCGCCGAGACCCGGAACGGCCGGGTGGTCGCCTCGGGCGCAGACGGCAAGGTCTTCGACTGGGGTCCCGGCGAGACGAGCTGGCGACACATCGGAAGCCTGACGTTCCCCAGGTTCTTCCACCAGATGGCGGTGACCACCGATGACGACGTGATGTTCGTCGGTGGCATCTCCCGCGGCCTCCGGCCAGCGCACCTCGAGACGCTCGATCCCGACGACACCCGCGAGGTCGCGACGGTCCGTCACCTCACGATCCCGGCCCCCATCGCGTCGAAGAACCGGCAGGGGATGTTCATGCACGACGGCCGGATCTACCTCTTCGGCGGGAACAACAGCACCGGGCAGCACGACTTCGAACCCGAGAACTTCCTCGACGAGTCCTACCGGCTCTCCCTCGCCAACCTCGAATGGGAGGAGTTCGAACCCTTCCCGCACCAGCGGCAGACGATCCAGACCGCGATGTCCGCGGCCGACGGCCAGATGTTCGCGCTCGGTGGCTTCGGTCACGACGGCGAGGTCGCGAGGACCTGGACCGAGGGATATCGCTACGACCGCAAGCGCGACGAGTGGATGGACGACGCTCCGAACCTCCCGATCCCGCGGAGCCAGTTCGGTCTCGCCGAGCACGACGGCACGCTCTGGGTCTTCGGCGGCCTCGACTACGACCCGAGACGGGCGAGCGACGATCGCTTCCGGCACGTCACCGAAGTCGTGTCCGCCTCCATCGCCGACGGCGACGAGGAGTTCGGGTACGACGGCGTGAACCTGACCGAGCCCCGGCGGGCGTTCGGCGGCGCCGTGCTGGACGGGAGCTACTACCTCGTCAACGGCATGCGGGAGAACTTCCAGATCGTGGACTCGGCCGAGCGCTTCGACTTCGAGACCGGCGAGTTCACGAGCATCGCCTCCCCGACCCGTCCGAGGCTGAGCGGGCAACTCGTTCCGCTGAACGGGCGGTTGTACTACGCGGGCGGTTCGAGCCCCAAGGAGGGCGGCGGTTTCGAACCGAACCCCAGCCTCGAGGTCTACGACCCCGCGACCGATCGCTGGTCGGTCGTCATGGACGAGATTCCGGTCACCCCCACCCATCTCCGGATGATGCCCTACCGCGGGCGGATCCTGCTCTTCAGCAGCCACGTGGACGAGGGCGGGAAGGTGGACCTCGTGTTCGTCGATCCGGGCTCGACCGGGATGTCCGCCATGATGGAGGATTCCAACGCCTTCGCCACGGAGATCGACGAACGGGACTGACCGCCGCCGTCCCCGCCGCGGGGGATCAGCCGAAACTGATCCCCTGCGCCAGGGGCAGGTCGGTCCCCCAGTTGATGGTGCACGTCTGGCGACGCATGTAGGCCCGCCACGCGTCCGACCCGGATTCTCGACCTCCGCCGGTGTCCTTCTCACCACCGAACGCCCCCCCGATCTCGGCTCCGCTGGTGCCGATGTTCACGTTCGCGATCCCGCAGTCGCTTCCGGCATGGGAGAGGAACCGTTCGGCGTTCCGCACGCTGTCGGTGAAGATCGCCGAGGAGAGTCCCTGGTCCACGGCGTTGTGGATCCTGAGCGCCGCATCGAGATCCTCGACCGGGAACACGTAGAGGATCGGCGCGAACGTCTCGTCCTTCGTGACCTCCGGCACCACGCCCTTGGGGACGCGGACGATCGTGGGCTCGACGAAGTTGCCCGGTTCCGCCGCCCGCTGATCGATGCCTTCGATCCCGCCGCACGCCACCTCGCATCCCTCCGACACCGCCCGCTCGATCGCGGCACGCATCGCGGCGACCGATTCCGGCGAGATCAGCGGGCCCATCAGCGTCCCGTTGGCGAGCGGGTCGCCGACGGGGACCGAAGCGTACGCGCTCCGAAGACGAGCCACGACGTCGTCGACGATCGATTCGTGACAGAGCAGCCGTCGCGTCGAGGTGCATCGCTGGCCGGCGGTGCCCACCGCACCGAAGAGCACGCCGCGAATCGCCAGCTCGAGATCGGCGTCGGGCATCAACACGATCGCGTTGTTGCCGCCCAGTTCGAGCAGGCTACGACCGAGCCGCCCCCCCACCACTTCACCCACCCGACGTCCCATCCGACAGGAACCGGTCGCCGAGATCAGCGGCAGCCGCCGATCGGCGATCATCGGTTCGCCCACCTCGTCGTCGGTGCCGATGACCAGACTGAACACGTCGCACGGGTCGCCATGCTTCGGGGTGAACACGTCCTGATCCCGCATGACGCGGTGCGCCACCTCGGTCATCGCGATCGCGGTGATCGGCGTGACCAGGCTCGGCTTCCAGATCATCGCGTCGCCGCAGACCGCGGCGAGCATCGCGTTCCAGGCCCAGACCGCGGCGGGGAAGTTGAAGGCCGTGATGATCCCCATCGTTCCGATCGGATGCCATTGCTCGTACATGCGATGCGACGGCCGCTCGCTGTGCATGGTGAGACCGTGGAGCTGCCGGGAGAGACCGACCGCGAAGTCGGCGATGTCGACGCATTCCTGGATCTCGCCGATCCCCTCGGGTCGGATCTTGCCCATCTCGAGGGTGACGAGATCCCCGAGCGGCTCGAGATGATCGCGGAACGCGTTCCCGATCCGGCGGACCAGTTCGCCCCGCTTCGGCGCCGGAAGCATCCGCCACTCGGCCTGCACCGTCATCGCCCGCCCGACCGCGGCGTCGTAGGCGGCGGTCCCGACCAGCCCGACCGCGGCCAGCGGTCGGCCGTCGCTCGGATTGAGGCTGACGACGCGATCCGTGCCCGCTTCCGCGGAGAGGATCGCAGGGTGGTCGGTGAGCGAAAGCCGCTCGAGAATGCCCGCGAGGGCCGGATGGTGCTGGTGCGTGCTCATCACGGGAATCTAACAGGAGTGCACGCCGTCGGAACGATGCTCGACGAAGCGCACCGACGACTCCCGGCGACGCTCCCGCCGTCCGGAGAGTCCGGCCGGGCGACGAGGACGGGGATCCGCGTCGACCGGAACGTCACCCTCCCGGACCGGGGCCGACTCTCGTAGAATCCTGCGATCCTCGGCGTTCCGCGCCGCCCCTTCCGAAGGACCGATCATGCCGCTCGACCGAAATGGAATCACCCGCCGCGCCGCCCTCGAACTCCGGGACGGCTTCTACGTGAACCTCGGCATCGGGATGCCCACGCTGGTCGCGAACCACGTTCCCGAGGACATGACGGTCTGGCTCCAGTCGGAGAACGGGCTGCTCGGCATGGGAGCGTTCCCGACCGAGGAACGGGTGGACGCCGACCTGATCAACGCCGGCAAGCAGACGGTCACCGGCGTGCCCGGACATTCCTTCTTCTCATCCGCCGAGAGCTTCGGGATGATCCGCGGCGGTCACATCGACCTCGCGATCCTCGGGGCGATGGAGGTCAGCCAGTCGGGGGACATCGCGAACTGGATGATCCCCGGGAAGATGGTCAAGGGCATGGGCGGTGCGATGGATCTCGTCGCAGGCGTGCGGCGGGTCATCGTGACCATGGAACACAACAACAAGAAGGGGGCGGCCAAGATCATTCCGGAATGCACCCTGCCCCTGACGGGGCTCGCGTGCATCGACATGATCATCACCGACCTCTGCGTGATGGAGATGGATCCCGACCGGCGACGCTTCCGGGTGGTCGAAATCGCGTCCGACGTCACCCGCGACGAGATCGCCGAACGCACCACGGCCGAGATCCTCTTCGCCGACGAACTCCGGACGATCGAGGCATGAGCTTCCGCGTCGGGTTCGGAATCGTCGCGGCCACGACGGTCGGCCTCCTCCAGAGCTGCTCGCCACCGAAGACCGAGCGGGACCGACCCGCCCCCGTCCCCCTCTTCAACGGCGTCGACTTCGACGGCTGGAAGGTCGACGGGACCGCGGCCGAGCACTGGCGGGTCGTCGACGGCGAACTCGACTTCGACGGCGTCGAAGGCGATCTCTGGACGACGCGGTCCTTCGAGGACTTCGAGGTCCGGCTCGAGTGGCGCTGGGAAGGCGAGTCGCAGGGCCCGCGGCGGCGACCCTTCATCGAGCCCGACGGCGACTATCGACTCGACGAGGACGGCGAACAGGTCACCATGCTGGTCGAGGAGCGGGACAGCGGCATCTACCTCCGCGGCAACTCGAAGAGCCAGGTGAATCTGTGGGAATGGCCGGCGGGAAGCGGCGAGGTCTACGGATACCGAACCGACGGAAGCATGCCCGCGGCCACCCGGGCCGCCGCCACGCCGCTCCTCAAGGCGGATCGGCCCGTCGGGGAATGGAACCGGCTCGCGATCCGGCTGGTCGGCGAGACCCTCGACGTGTGGTTGAACGACCAGCACGTCATCGTCGCCTGCGAACTCCCCGGTGTCCCGGAGTCGGGACCGATCGGACTGCAGGCCCACGGCTCGGGCATCCGGTTCCGCGACCTGCTCATCCGGGAGTTCCCCATCGAAGCGGTCCCTCCGATGTCCGACGACCACGTGGAATGAAAACCGCCCCGATCCTTCGATCGGGACGGTCGTGGTGGCGTTCTCGAACCCGGAGCGTTCTCTTCCGCGCCATGCGGCGGCTTCAGAACTCGCGTTCCCGGTGCTGCATCTGGGCCTTGAGCCGGGCGAGGATCGAGGAGTGCATCTGGCTGACGCGACTCTCGGAGAGGTCCAGGGTGATGCCGATCTCCTTCATCGTCATCTCCTCGTAGTAGTAGAGGATGACGATGAGTCGTTCCGCACGAGAGAGTCCCTTGGTGAGCAGGGACTGGAGATCCTGGCGTTGCACCGCGGTGAGCGGGTTCTCCTGACGCGTGTCCTTGACCACGTCGATCTCGCGGACGTCCTTGCTCGAGTCCGTCTCGAACCACTTGCGGTTGAGACTGACCTGGGTCACCGGACGTGAGTCGCGCTTGAGCTTCCGATACTCCTCGGGCGGGAGCTGGAGCCGATCGGCGATCTCGTCGTCGGAGGCGGCCCGGCCGGTCTCCATCTCGATCTGCTTGCGGGTCGACTCGAACTTGCTGGTTCGGGACCGGACGAGCCGGGGAACCCAGTCCATCGACCGCAGCTCGTCGAAGATCGCACCACGGATCCGCTGCGTGCAGTAGGTCTCGAACTTCACGTTCCGGCCGGGATCGAAGGCGTTGATCGCATCCATGAGACCGAACGAACCCGCCTGCATCAGGTCGTGGGTGTCGACCTCCGATGGAAGCCGCATGGCCATCCGCTCCGCCGTGAAGCGGACGAGGTCGTGGTACTTCTCGATGAGGAAGTTCCGGACGTCCTGGGTCTGCTCCTCCCGGTACATGCTCCAGATCTCCTCGATGGGGAGCTCCGAAAGGCACGTCTCGGTGGCACGCTTACGCGACCCGCTGGTCCCGCTTCGGCTTGCCGCTCGCTGCTTGCGAGGGGCGGGCTTCGGCTTCTCGACGACGGCCGCGAGCGTCGACTCGACGACGGCCGTCTTCTTCGTCCCGGACTTCTTCGTCCCGGACGCGGACTTCTTCGCCGCGGGCTTCTTCGCCGCCGGCTTCTTGGCGATTGGTGGTGTAGCAGCGGTCTTCGCCGACCTGCTGGTCGACTTCCGCGTCGACTTCTTCGTCGACGCCTTGACGCGCTTCGGGGATTCGACGGCTGAATCAACCGTCGCCGTGGCAGATGCCTTCGTCGTCATCGGTCCGCTCCTTGACCTTCGATGACCTTGTCTGATCGCGACGCGTCCAGTTGCGTCGCGTGATTGTCGATCCGTCGCTCCCGCCTTTCCGGCGGGTTCCCACGGCGTCGCGTCGTTGCGACCGCTGCGGAAGACGTTCGGGATCATCCGGACGGCGACATTGCCGTCGTCCGGGATTCGTCGCTCGCCGATCCTTGACGAGTGACGCGTCGATCATACCGCGAGTTTCCGGACGCGTGCGGACGTCCGCATCCCGCGGTGGAAAATCCGTGAACGAGGTACGCCCCCCGATCCAGCGGATCAGGTCGGCTCCGACGCGGATGCGACCGGAACGCCGACCCCTGAAGAATCCGGTTCGACCTCGGATTCGTCAAGAATCTCAACATCTCCCGCCGCTTCGTCGGCCGAAAGGTCCTCTTGCTCCATCTGTAGGGCCTGATTCGACTCATGTTCTCGGAAGAGACGGTCCAGAACCAGCCCGACGAGGAGCCCGATCGGCCAGCAAAGGAGCATCACCACCAGGGAACGCGCAAGAATCGCGCCCAGCGGATTCTCCGCGTACATGCCTGAAAGCACCGCGACGATGAACCCCCCGATGGCGAGGAGGCAGGCGGTGGGAATGGCGATCGACGTTTTTCGTGGGAGGTTGTCCATGCGTCAGCGCCTCGCTCGTGAAGTTCATCCGGACCGGCGTTGCGACGAGCTCGATCGACGCGACCGGCGGAACGCCCGCATCAGGCCGGCGAGCAGGCCGCTTTCCTCGGATCCTTCGTCACGGCCCCGTGGCTCCGGCTTCGCCTGCAGCTCGACGGCCAGGCGACGGATCGCCCGGGCGGCCGGGGTGTCGGAGGCCACCAGGGACAGGGGCCGGCGTCGCTTCACCGCGGCCACCACCGAGAAGTCGAAGGGGACGACGCCGGCGAGTGGTATCGGCCGGCGGAGGTGTCGCCGGGCCACCCCGTCGATCCGCTTGTGGACGGCTTGGCCCTCCTCCTCGCACCCGACCATGTTCACGACGAGTGACAGATCGACGGTGGCATCGCGCGCGACGATCGCCTTCGCCGCCGCGTAGGCATCGGTCATCGCGGTGGGCTCCGGCGTGCAGGTCAGCAGCACGGAGTCGGCCGCGCTCGCGAAGCCGATCGCATCGGCCCCGATGCCCGCACCGACGTCGATCAGGAGGACGTCGACGACCTGCTCGAGCGCGGCGAGCTGGTCGACGATTCCCTGCCGCTGCACCGAGTTCAACGCCGCGAGTTCCGCCACGCCGCTCGCGCCGGGGATGACTCCCAGGCCGCCGCGGCCGCGGATGCCCGGAACCTTCATCACGATCTCCGCGAGTCGACGACGCCCCTGCAGGACGTCCTCGAGCGTCGCCTTCACCGGAAGGCCGCACAGTACGTCCACGTTCGCACATCCGAGATCCGCGTCGAACAGCGCGACCCGACGGCCCGCCCGCGCCAGTTCGATGCCGAGGTTGAGCGCGATGTTCGACTTGCCCACGCCACCCTTGCCGCTGGCGATCGCGATCGCGCGGACGAGTCGCCGACGCTCCGGCTTCGGTGACGCGGGACGTGCATTCGGCGCGAAACTGACGCGACCGCTGCGAACGCTCGAGACCGATTCCCGGGCGCTGGGGCCGACACTCGAACGCGTGCTGCCCGCCACGAGTCCGCGAAGCATGGAGGCCTGGTCGCTCAAGACTTCACCGACTCCCCGAGCATCAGGTTCGCCAGCCGGTGGCTCGTGGCCCGTTCGACGTCCGTGGGCACCTCCTGGCCGGTGGTGACCCAGCTGATCCGTCGCCCGATCCGGCGAACCACGGAAACGAGCATGCCGAAGGTGACGGCCTCGTCCAGCTTGGTGAGGACCACGCGATCGGGTCCGAGCGTCGAAAAGGCCTCGGCCTCGCGGATCAGCACCCGCTCCGCGGCCGTTCCGGAGAGCACGAGATGGGTTTCGTGCGGCCGGGCCGCATCCACCAGCGCCCGGAGATCGGCGATCCGGTCGGCATCGTTCTGACTCCGGCCCGGCGTATCGATCAGGACCGCGTCGAGATCCGCACATCGATCCAGTGCGGCCCGCATCTCGACCGGCGTCGCCGCGATCTCGAGACGCAGTCCGAGGATCTCGGCGTACGTCCGAAGCTGGTCGACCGCCGCGATCCGATAGGTGTCGGAGGTGACGAGTCCGACCTTGATCTCGTCGCGCAACGTCATCGTGGCCGCGATCTTCGCCAGGGTCGTCGTCTTGCCGACGCCGGTCGGACCGACGAAGGCGATCGTGCGCGGCCGGCCGTCGCGGGGGCGGGCGAACTCGAGATCCTCCGCCGTGGGTACCAATGCGGCGAGATGTCCGAGCAACGCCGCTCGAACCGCTTCGGGATCGTCGAGCGACGCCTCGTCGAGTTCCTCCTGCAGCGAGGCCACCACGCGTTCCGCGAGATCCCTCGAGAGTTCCTGGGCGATCAGGGAGGCGTAGGCATCGGCGAGGGCGTCGCTTCGACCGGACGAAACCGATGCGGGATCCCCCGCATCCGGAGCCGGGACGCCACCAACCGCCAGCAATCTGCCCACCGTCGTCCTGATCGCGTCGAGTTCATCGGCTCCGGGTCCGGCATCGCCGGTCGGGGAGGCCGCGGGCGGGATCGGCGGGACCGCCTGCATCACCGGCTCGTCCGTCGCGTCGAGCTCGGTCCCCGCGACCGACCCGGTCGCGGGGTCGACACCCGCCTCGATGGAGACTGATTCGGACTTGGAACCCGTGTTCGTGGCCGGCGCTTCGATCTCGATCGACCGGACGGGATCGGACGATGGCGTCAGTGCGATCACCCGGGGTGCCGGCGGCGGCGCGTCATCATCCGGCAGGAGGACGCCGCCGGGACCGATCACGAAGGATTCCGCGTCGTCGCCGGTGGGCGAAGCGACCGCCGGAGGCACCGTCGCGCCATCGGCCGATGTCGCCCCCGCGGCCGCGCGTGCACGGGGAACGACGGCTTCCGGATCGATGTCCGACGCGGGATCCGTCGTGGAACGCGTCGCCTCGATCACGTCGTCGGGACCGGAGACCCCGGCGGACGACCGGGCCGCCTGCTGCCGCTCCAACCGGATGGCGAGCGCACGGGCGAGGGTCTTCGTCTTCTCTCGATCCACCACGAGCGAGCCGCTGGCGGGCGTTGCTTCCACGGTCGTCACGCCGCCTGCGGAAGCGTCCGACGGCACCGATCCCCCGGACGGCGATTCGGGAGGCATGCTGCGGGCGTAGGCGCGGGTCGCGGCCGTCGTCGCCGTCCCGGCGATTTCGGACCGTTCGTCGGTGCTGTCGGTCGACTCGATCCCCGACCCGGCGCCGATCTCCTCCTCCGCCGACTCGGAGGCGATGATCTCGACGATCTCGCGACCACCGAGGCCGAAGAAGCCGCCACGCCTGAAGGTGCGCGTGTGGAGGATCGCCGCCGCCTCGCCGAGGTCCGCCTTCGCGGCCTCGAGCGCCTCGTTCAGGGTGAATGCACGAAAGGTCTTCAATCGCATGGTTTCGCCCTCCTGGCGTTCCAGACGTGTTCGGCGGGCGTCGTCCCGCCGATGGAGCCCTTCATGAGATCGCACGGAGCGATCCGGGCCCCCGCTCCCGACGTCGATTCCTCCGACGCGGAGCGTGCCGGGAAGGATACCCGACTGGACGGACAATCACGACGGATCGGCCATCTTTCCATCCGATGCGGGACGATCCGGGATCGACGGCGGGCCGCCGACCGGCGGACTCAGTTGACGCCGACCGGCGAGGTCTCGGGCGTGGCCCCCTCGCCGACCACCGTCGGCGCAGAGGGTGGCGTCGCCACCTCCGCCGGCCCGAGTTGGACCAGCCCGACCGATTGGACGTCGAACCCGTCCACGAGTTCGTTGTAGCCGAGGACCACCACCCCCGCGAGATGCGGGTGGAGGATCTGCCGAAGCGGCGCCCGGACGGTCGGCGAGGACACCACGATCACCGGCCGCCCGGCACCGAGCAGCGGCTTCGCGGCATCCGCGACGGCCCTGGCCACGTCGCCGGCGAGCTGCGGTGGCACCGAGACCGTGGTCCCCCCCGCACCCCGGTCGATGTAGCCGTTGACCCGGTCCTCGACCGCGGGATCCATGGTGACGACGTGGAGCCGGGCGCCGCCTTCGGGGTTCGCCTCCGCGTGCATGGTGCAGATCGAGCGGCGGAGCGCGTTGCGGACGTATTCGACGAGGACGTCGGGATCCCGCGTGTGGCCGATCCAGTCGCCGACGGTCTCGACGATCGTCTCCAGGTCGCGGATGGGCACGCCCTCGCGAAGGAGGCTCTGGAGGACCTTCTGGAGTTCTCCGGTCTTGACCTGGGCGGGAACCACCTCCTCGACCAACCGCGGGGCGGACTGCTTGAGCTGCTCGATGAGATTCCCGACCTCCTCGCGAGCGAGGAGCTCGTCGGCGTGACGGCGGACGACCTCGGTGAGGTGCGTCGCGATGACGCTCGTCGGATCGACCACCGTGTAGTTCTGGGTCT
>NYWD01000035.1 GCA_002684855.1 Planctomycetaceae bacterium
CGTTCTCCACCACCTTCACGTCGATGCCGTCAGGGACGGGCATGTCGTACTCGGCCAGGACCGCCTTGGGGTCAGTCATGAAGCGAGCCTTGAGCGCCTCGTCCTTCCAGCAGGCGGCGAACAGCTGGGCCAGGGCGTTCTTCTGCTCGGTCATCGATCTTCTCCGTTGAAATGGGCGGTCAGGCCCGTTGTTTCAGCAAGCTGATGCGTTGCTCGTGACTGTCAAGACGTGGTCCGACATTCTACCCCCCTCCGATGGAAGGGGATTTTGTAGTTGAGCCAATCCCTCCGCTTCGAGCAGTTGCAGTCCTTGCCAGTGACCTCGGAGACCTTGTCGACCAGGGGCTTGGTGCCCTTGGCCACGATCTCGAGCACCGGTTCCGAATCAGAGCTCGCGATGAGATCACCGGTCCGACGTACCGGCGGTCTGGACCATCCCAACACGCGAAAAGCCCCCGCGATGCGGGGGCTTTCGGTGGGGGAACGCGAGTGGAAGGACTCGAACCTTCAACCGCCGGTTTCGTAGACCGGTGCTCTATCCAATTGAGCTACACTCGCTCGGTTTCGGACGGCGGATTGTAGCGGAATCGACGCCGGGGGTGAACCCCGCGTCAGGCCCGCCCGGACGAGCCTTTCGCTTCGATCGACATCCCGGAATCGGGATTCGTGGAGTCGGCGGCCGCCTCCGGCGACGCGAGACGACTGGCATCGGTGCTGTGTTCGGCCTGCGTCATCAGTGACTTCGCCGCGAAGGGCAGGGCGAGGATGCCGACCCCGAAGACCACGCCCGCGATCCGCGGCCACGGCGTCGGACCCGCATCGACGCCCTCGGTTCGGGCATCGGGCTTGCGGATCACCGGCAGTCCGGCGAGATGGAGGTAGTAGTACGAGCTCACCGCGCTGGTCGCCATCATGATGACCACCAGCGGGGTCTCGCCCGCGGTGATGCCCGCGACCACGAGATCCAGTTTCCCCCAGAATCCGAGCAGCGGCGGCAGCCCGAGCATCGAGAAGGAACTCAGGGCGAGCACGAACGCCATGCCGGGGTGCCGCTTCCAGAGCCCCGACAGGTCGTCAAGCGTCTCGACCTCGCGGTCGTGCCGCTGCAGCCCGCAGAGGGCCCCGAACATCGCCACGTTCGCGACCCCGTAGGTGACGAGATAGAAGAGGACCGCGTCGATCCCCTCCGCGGTGCCGGCGATCACCCCGACCAGCATGTAGCCGGAGTGTGAGATCGACGAGTAGGCGAGCAGTCGCTTGATCGAGGTCTGCAGGAGGGCGCCGATGTTCCCGAGGATCATGGTGAGCACCGCGATCACCCAGAGGGTCGCGTGCACCGGTCGGGGGAGTCCTTCGGTGGGGACCTTGATGCCCGCGTCGTCGATCAGGTGGTGCCCGCTCCAGCCCACCGCCATGCAGAGCATGATGATCGCGCCGAAGCCCGCGACCTTCGGCATGAAGGAGATGAACGCGGTCACCGGGGTGGGGGCCCCCTGGTAGACGTCCGGGGCGTAGAAGTGCATCGGCACCGCGGTGATCTTGAAGGAGAGCCCGACGAACGCCAGCACCATCCCCAGAAGGCCGAAGAACGGGATGCCGCCGGCCGCGGCCTGCGTCGCGAAGACCTCCTGCATCCCGGTCAGCGACAGCGTCCCGGTCGCGCCGTACATCAGCGCGAAGCCGTAGAGGAACGTCGCCGAACTCATCGCCCCGAGGAAGAAGTACTTGATCGCCGCCTCCATGTTGCGGCGCGTGCCGCGTCCGAGGGCGACCATCACGTAGGTGGGCAGCGAGGAGAGTTCGATCGCGAGGAACAGCCAGATCAGGTCGTTGGCGTTCGCGATGAGCATCGTCCCCGCGATCGACAGCATCAGGAAGGCGTGGTACTCGCCGCGAACCACGCGAAGCGGGTCGAATCCCGCGCGACCGTTGCGGATCGCCTCCTCGTACCGCCGGTCCACCATGCCGATGCCGACCAGCACCAGGCCGATCGCGATCACGCCCACCATCACCTTGAGGTAGAGGCCGAGATTCGGCAGGAGGAGGTCGGCGCCGGTGACCGCCTCGGAGCCGTCGTACACGACGTCGGTCGCGATGATCGCGGCGACGAGGAATCCGACCGTGGTCCAGGGCACCGCGTTCCGCACCCGGCGGTTGGAGGACAGACCGAGGACCGCGACCACCACGGCGCCGATCAGGAGGAGGATCTCCGGTGTGATCAGGAACAGCTTGGCACTCATGTCGACCATGGGTCAGCGGCTCCTCTCTGCGGCGGTCCCGATGGCGGCGGCGACCGATCCGGCGGCCTCCATCCGTTCCGTTCGCTCGACATGGGACTCGACGAGGGCGGGATACGGCTCCAGCACCTCCTCCGCCACCGGTTCGACGGCGTGGAGGATCGGCCAGGGCATCAGTCCGAAGACCAGGCAGACCAGGGCGATCGGAGCGACCGCGGTGATCTCGCGGAGATTCAGGTCGACGGGGAGTTCGGCGTGGTCGTGGTGGTCCGCGGGCTCGCGGAGCGGGCCGAAGCAGAGCTTGCCGGTCATGTAGAGGAGATACATCGCCCCGAGCACCATGCCGGTCGCCGCGATGGCGGCGAACCACGGGCCGAGCACCCCGCCGTATCCCGACTGGGCGCCGGGCACCGCGATGAACGTGCCGATCAGGCAGAGGAATTCGCTGACGAACCCGTTCAGCCCGGGCAGGCCGACGCTCGCGAACACCAGCACGATGAAGAAGAACGACCAGACCGGCATCTTGAAGGCGAGGCCACCGACCTCCCGGAGGTCCTTGGTGTGGTACCGCTCGTACATCATGCCGATGCAGAGGAAGAGCCCGCCGGTGGCGAAGCCGTGGCTCAGCATGTAGTACACCGAGCCCTGGAGCCCGACCGGGTTCAGGGCGATCAGGCCGAGCACGGCGAAGCCCATGTGACTCACCGACGAGTACGCGATGAGCTTCTTCACGTCGGTCTGCACCCAGCAGATGAGCGCGGCGTAGACGATGCCGATCACCGCGAGGGTGGCGATGGCCGGCGCCCACGCGACGACGGCTTCGGGCACCATCGGCAGGATGAAGACGTACAGCCCGTAGAGACCGAGCTTGAGGATCACCGCCGCGAAGTTCACGGAGCCGGCGGTCGGAGCCTGGTTGTGGGCGAGGGGAAGCCAGGTGTGGAGGGGGAACAGCGGAACCTTCACCGCGAGTCCGGAGAGGAGTGCGAGGAGGATCCAGCCCTGCTCGGTCGCGGAGAGGGACGGCGCGAACGCGGTCAGGTCCCGGATGGTGAACGACCAGCTTCCCGTCTGCTCCGCGTGCTGCCATGCGACGTAGGCGAGACCGAGCAGCATGAACAGGGAGCCGACGAAGGTGTAGATGAAGAACTTGAAGGAGGCTTCGCGCCGGTCGGGCCCGCCGTAGACCGCCAGCATGAAGAACCCGGGGACCAGGGAAGCCTCGAAGAAGGTGTAGAAGCTGATGACGTCGCGCGAGACGAAGACGCCCATCACGCAGGTCGAGAGGACCATCAGCCAGACGTAGAACTCGCGACGTCGTTCCTGGATCGCGGTCCAGGAACCGAGCACGCAGCAGGGCATGAGGAAGACGTTCAGGAGCACCAGCAGCAGCGAGACGCTGTCCACGCCGAGCTCGAAGGCCACGCCGATTCCGGGGAGCACCGGGAAGGCCTCCGCCTCGGGGGCCGGCCAGTAGGTCCACTGCTCGGCCTGCCAGTGGGGGAACTGCATCGCGAGCACCACCGCCCACGCGAGGGTCACGAGGGAGCCGCCGAGGGCGACGGCCCGGGCGTTGCGTTCGCCACCGAAGGCGATGCCGACGCAGGTCGCGATGGGGATGAGAAGCAGGATCCAGAGCTGCATCAGACGCTCCCCCTCATCCAGACCCAGATCATCCAGGCGAGGACCAGCGCCGCCCCGCCGGCCATCGAGGTCGCGTAGCCCTGCAGCTTGCCGTTGTAGAGCGGCTGGAAGAGGGATGCGGCGATCTTGGGAAGTCGGGCGGTGCCGTTCACGCCGATGCCATCGACGAAGATGCGATCGAACATGTAGAGGGCCTGGCTCGCGATCCAGAGCGGGAAGCGAATCGTCGCGATGTAGATCTCATCGACGTACCACTTGTTCTCCATGGCCCTCGGAAGCCAGGAGATCCATCGCCGTTGCATCAGCCACGCGCGGAGATCATCGGCGGCTCGACGGTTCGCGCAGTGCAGCCACCAGGCGATGCTCAGTCCGACCAGGCCGAACGTGCCGCTGATGAAGTACATCGAGGTGTGCGGGTCGACGCCGAAGAGGGTCGGATTCTTCCCCGCGGGCATCAGCTGGAGTCCGGTGCCGGCGCTCGACTGGCGGATCGCGTCCTTCACCCAGCCCTGGGTGCCCCACACGTCGGCGGAGATGAAGTAGCCCGCCGCGAGCCAGACGGCGCCGGCCGCGAGGATGATGAGGACCAGGTTGATTCGCGGCCCCGGGGCGTGCGGATGGAATCCGTGATCGTCGCCGTCATGGCCATGATCACCATGGCCGGCGTGATCACCGTGATCGCCATGGCCAGCGAGGTCGTCGTGATCGTCATGGCCGCCGTGACCGTGCGACTCGTCGGGCTTGTAGTGGGTCGGGCCGGTGAACACCCGGAACCAGACGCGGAAGGTGTAGTAAGCGGTCAGGCCCGCGGTGACGATGCCGATCCAGCCGAGCACGCGGAATCCCGCGCCGTCGGCGATGAAGGCCTGGGCGAGGATCTCGTCCTTCGAGAAGTAGCCCGCGGTTCCGGGCACGCCCGCGAGCCAGAGGCTGCCGACGAGCATCGTCCAGCAGACGACCTTCCATCCGGTCACCCGACGAAGGCCGCCGAGCTTTCGAAGGTCGAGCTGGCCGCCGAATCCGTGCATCACCGCGCCGCAGCAGAGGAACAGCAGGGCCTTGAAGAAGGCGTGGGTGAGCACGTGGTAGCACGCTCCGAAACTGGTCAGCACGCCGAGGCCCATGAACATGTAGCCGAGCTGCGAGACCGTCGAGTACGCCATGACCCGCTTGATGTCGTACTGGGCCATGCCGATGGTCGCGGCGAGCAGCGCGGTCAGGCCGCCGATCCACGCGACCGCCTCGAGGGCGTGGCCGCCGTCGGCCTGGTTCATCAGGAAGAACGGCATGGTGCGGGCGATCAGGTAGATGCCCGCGGTCACCATCGTCGCGGCGTGGATGAGGGCGGAGACCGGGGTCGGGCCTTCCATCGCGTCCGGCAGCCAGACGTAGAGCGGCAGCTGCGCGGACTTGCCGAAGGCACCGAGCATGAGGCACCACGGAATGAGCGTCGCGGCCCATCCGCCGTACTGGCCGGCCCCGGCGTCACCGGCCTCGAGAGCGACGAACAGCGTCGCGTAGTCGAGGCTTCCGTATTCGAGCCAGATCAGGTAGACGCCGAGGGCGAGGCCCACGTCGCCGATGCGGTTCATGATGAAGGCCTTCTTGGCGGCCGCCACCGCCTCGGGCTTCCGGTAGTAGTAGCCGATGAGCAGGTAGCTCGCGAGCCCGACGCCCTCCCAGCCGAGATAGAGCAGGACGAGGTTCTCGCCCAGCACCAGCGAGGTCATCGCGAAGAGGAAGATGCTCACGCCCGCGAAGAACCGACAGTAGCCCGTGCCCTTGTCCTCCTCCATGTATTCGCTCGCGTAGAACGCGATCAGCGTGCCCAGGAAGGTGACGAAGAGGATCCAGTACGCCGAGAGGCCGTCGAGATACAGGGCGAAGTTGGCCCGCATCCCGTGCCATCGGTCGCCGCGTTCGCCGGCACCGCTCGACCAGGAGAGGTCGATCCAGTCGAAGAGATGCACCACCACCGGTCGCGTGAAGTCGAGCTTCGAGACGGTGATCGCGGCGATGACGAAGGAACCGGCGAGGGCCGCGACCGTCGTCCAGGCGGGAAGGCGGCTCTTCACGCCGAGGGCGGCGTAGACGCCGCAGAGGATCGCACTGATGACGGGGAGCCAGATCATCCACGCCGCGAGGGCGAACGACTGTTCGTCGACCACCGGGGGAATCGGATTCTGGAACCCGAAGGGCTCGCCGGCCGGGTACCCGTGNCCGTCGCCGCCGGCGGCGGCGAGACNCGCGAAGGCGGTGTGTGCGACGGCGCTCAGCATTCCTTGAGCTCCGACCAGGCCTCGGCGTCGAGGGTGGGCTTGCGCCGGTAGAGGAGCACGACGAGTCCGAGGGCCAGCGCCGCCTCCGCCGCGGCGACGGTCAGGATGAAGATCACGAAGACCTGGCCCTCCGGGTTGAGGTGCATCCGGCCGAAGGCGATCATCGCGATCGCGGAGGCCTGGAACATCAGCTCGGTGCAGAGGAACATGAGAATCATGTTTCGACGGGTCAGGAATCCGACCATGCCGATCGCGAACATGACGGCGCTGGTCAGCAGGACGATCTGGATCGTCCCGGTCGCCACGGGAAGCATGGTCGTCGTCGCATCGGACTGGGTGAGGGTGATGACCGTCTCGTTCAAGCGTCACCTCCCGCGAACTCGGAATCCTCGTCCTCGAGCAGCGGCTGGAGGCCCGCGGCCACGCGGACCTCGTCCTCGCTCATGTCGATCTGACGCCGGGCGAGCACGACGGCGCCGAACATCGCCATCAGGAGGATCACGCCGGCGATCTCCAGGCTGACCGGGAAGACCGCCACCAGCGCCCAGCCGACGAGCTGGGTGTTGGTCGGAAGCGCCGTGGTGGGGAGCTCGATGGTGCGGGACTCGTCGCCGATGCGGAGGTCGACCCGTGCCACCCCTTCGGCGACGCGGATCGCCCGGCCGTCCGACCCGCGTTCGATCGTGAACGCGGTCGTCTGGCCGCCGTCCGCCTCGAGGACGGACGCGACCGCCTCGTCCAACTGGCGGGGCAGTCCGTCGAGGACCAGCCACCGATCCGCTTCGACCTCGGCGAGCGGAGGCGTCATGCCCGGGGCGTCGGGACGGATTCCGCCGTCGACCAGCAGCAACGTGTCACTCAGCCCCGCAAGCAGGATGAACCCCACCACCAGGGCCGCGATCGGTTCCCGGGGGATCCGGTCGTAGAGGGCTTCGCCGGCGGTCGACGTGGCATCCTGCGCGAGCATCAGCACGAACAGGTAGGTGATCAGGATCGCGCCGGCGTAGACGATGATCAGCGAGAACGCCATGAATTCGGCGTCGAGCAGCAGGAACATGCCGGCGGAACTCACCACGACCAGCACGAAGTAGATCGCCGCGAAGACCGGTCGGGGATGGGTCACCATGCGAACCGCCCCGGTGATCGCCGCGAGTCCGAAGACCACTTCGAGGATCGGGACGGGGGAGTCCTCGCCCAGCCTCTGGAGCACCTGGACCATGATAAAGGCCACGGAGCCCGCACCGGCGATGGCACCGATGATCCGGGTCGTCTGTCGATGCGGCCGCATGATGAGATGCAGGCCGATCGCCCCGATCACGCACGCGATGTAGAGGATGGATGGCGTCATGCCTGTCTGGATCCGTCGCGTGCGTGCGTGCGTGCGTGCGGTCGAGTCCATTCGACCGGGCCGGGGTGTGATCGGGCGGGGGCCGGCCGACGGGGGCCGGGGTGACGTCCCCGAGGTCGCGGGAAGGTCCGGAGAATACGGGCCGGGGTCCCGGGTCGCAACCGAAAGAGGATCGGGAAACGGCGTTTTCCGAGTCGGGGAGGGCGATCGGGGGCATCGACGAGACGGGCGGCCCGGGGCCGACCTCGGTACCGTGCGGTCATGTCGGACTCGATGAGACGCCGGATCCCGAATCTCCTCACCGTGGCGCGGGTGATCCTCGCCGGTTGCTTCTTCGCGATCGTCGCGATCGCCCTGTGGCCGGACCAGGCGAGTGGATACGTCCTCGAGACGCGGCAGATCTGGGGAAACGTGGCCGTGGTGGTCTTCGCGGTGGCCGCGATCACCGATTTCGTCGATGGGCTGCTGGCCAGGCGATGGGGCGTGGTGAGCGTGTTCGGTCGGGTGATGGATCCGTTCGGCGACAAGCTGCTGGTGATCGGCGCGTTCATCTTCCTCGCGTCGCCGGCGTTCCTGCTCGTGCAACCGGCGTACGAGGGGGTCTACCTCTTCGTTCCGTTCGACGAGGAGGGCCGCCTGCAGATGACCACCGGGGTCCGTCCGTGGATGGTGGCGATCATCCTCGCCCGTGAGTTGCTGGTCACCAGCATTCGCGGGGTCTTCGAAGGGCTCGGCATCGACTTCTCCGCGGGTTCGTCCGGCAAGTGGAAGATGGTCCTCCAGTCCGTCACGGCGCCGTTCGCGCTCTTCGTCGCGGTGAACCCCTTCGCGCTCGAGTCCGTGCTCTGGACGACGGCGCGGGATCTTCTGGTCTGGTCGACCGTGCTGGTGACCGTCTGGTCGGCGTGGCCCTACCTCGTCCGAGCCCGCAGCGTGCTCGGCGGCGGTCAGGACGACGATGGCCCGGGAAAGGATCGCGATCGATGAACGAGCCGCCACCCCGACCGTCCGCTGCCGCGGTGATCCGCTCGATGGGCTTCGTCCCCGCGATGGCGGTGACCTCCTGCGGACTCGGTTTCCTCCGCCCCGCGAGCGGGACCTGGGGCTCGCTTCCGCCGGCGGTGGTCGCGGCCGCCCTCGCCGCCGCGAGCGTGCCGGGCTGGCAGATCGACCTCGCGATGCTCCTGCTGCTTGCGATCGGGTGCGTCGCCTGCCTGCGATTCGGCGAGGCCGCGGAGCGGGTGACCGGCAGGAAGGACCCCGGCCAGGTGGTCGCGGATGAAGTCGCCGGTCAGGCCGTGACGCTTCTCGCCCTTCCCTGGGCGGTGCCGGACGGATGGGCGGGTACGCCGACGCTCGGTCCGGACGGATCGCCGCTGGTCTTCAACCTCGGGCTGGCGCTCGCCGGCTTCCTGCTCTTCCGAGTCTTCGACATCCTGAAGCCGCCGCCCGCGAACGGCCTGCAGCGACTCGGTGGCGGGGCGGGGATCCTGGTCGACGACCTCATCGCCGGGGCGATGGCGGGCGTCCTGCTGCAGATCGCGGTTCGCCTCCTCTACTAGGGGGAGGCCGGTCCTCGATCCGCGGTCGTCGGCACCGTGGCGAGTCGGTCGAGCAGCGGATCGAGTCGCCTGGTCCACGCGTCGCGGCCGGGGTGACCGACCTGAGCGGCCCGGATGCGGCCGTCGGGCGTCACGATCACGAGGGTCGGCAGTCCGCTGAGTCGCCAGGCCGCGGCGGAGCGGGCGGCGTCGACCGCGAGATCCCGATCGGCGCCGGGGCCTTCGGACGCGTCGTCGACGAGTCGGACCCGGTAGCCGCGAAGTCGAGTGTCTCCCTCGATCACCGCTTCGAAGTCGCGTGCGGCACGGTCGTTCAACGCATCGTCGCCGGTGAAGAGGATGGCGACCGGCACGGCCATGTCGTCGAAGGGATCGGTCTCCTCGCCACCCGCATTGCGCATCGGAAGTCTCGGGGCACGGCGACCCACCAGGGATCGGACGGGCGCGGAGTTCGCCCCGTCGGCGGCCTCGGCCCGGAGGGACGACGTCCGTTCCCAACCGGAGGGAGGCGTCATGGCGAAACGGTCTCGACCGTCGATCCGATCCCGGGTCGCGTCCCGCCGCCAATCCTTGAAGACGAGGACGAGC
This sequence comes from Planctomycetaceae bacterium, assembly GCA_002684855.1. Classification (GTDB taxonomy): domain Bacteria; phylum Planctomycetota; class Phycisphaerae; order Phycisphaerales; family SM1A02; genus UBA12014. Next base: position 9,659 of record NYWD01000035.1, read on the forward strand.
GTGTGATCGTGGCCGGCCGCCATGGTGACGCCCAGCAGCGCGGGTGCGCCCTCCCGCGTGAAGGTGAGCTCGAGCGTCCGACCGGCCGGGTCCGCGGCCGTGCGACACCGCGTGGTGAGGGCTTCGCGGCCGTTCAGCGTGCAGGGGACGATCTCGTCGATGATCACGAGGTCGTCGAGCAGGCCCTCGGCCAGCGCCGCGAGCATGAACGACGGACCGACTCCCAGTCGCGGGGCGAGATCGCCGTCGGCGAGGACCTCGCCGGCGGAGGCGGGTGCCGGACGCATCTCGTATCGACGAAGCAGGGGATCCCCGACCACGAGCCCGGTGCCGTCGCAGACGAGATCGCTGCCTCCGCCCGGTCCGCTCCAGGAGTGGACGCTGAAGCGGAAGGGACGGTCTCCGGTCGGTCTCGAGAACGCGAAGCTGGAGCGTCGAGGCGGCGCGGTGAGCGAACCGTCGTCGGCGTGCACGCTCGCGGAGACCATCACGTCGAGTTCGTTGGTCCCGGCGAGATCGACGCGGATCGCATCGAGGCGGGCGGTCGCGATCGCCTCGATGCGATCCGCCTCGTCCGCTGCGTCGAGCGTGGCGACGGCGGGACCCGCGAGAACGGCTGCGGTCGCCGCCACCGCGAATCGAGTCCGACCGAAGGCGGGGAGAAGGTTGATGCAGGCGGCCATGGGATCGATCCCGCGGATGGTGGACAGGCGCGACCACCGCGCCCCGGTGGCGTGGTGGTGCCCGGGGGACATCGGACTTCGGGATCGACGACTTCACCCGGATCCGCGGACGGATCGGATTTTCCGACGGGGAGTCGTGTCGACGGGGGACCGGGACGCCCTCGCACTCCCCGTCGTCGGATGCGGATCCGGTCGTCGCGGGATCGGATCGACGATCGGGATCGATCCCGCCCGGCGAGCGGTGGAGCTCGTCCTCCCGGCCGTGCAGGTCCCCGCTCCGGACGTGTCGGACTCGTTCCGTCCGGATCGCGGACCGGCGTCTTCTTGATCGGGGCTCCGCGCGGGGAGGCTCCACCGGCAGGGAAGGTCGACGCCGCCGATCCGGTTCAACGTTCGTGCGCGATCAGGTCCTCGAAGGTCTCTCGACGCCGGATGACGCGATGGGTGTCGCCGTCGACGAGCACCTCGGCGGGAAGCGGCATCGCGTTGTAGCGGCTCGCCATGGTCATGCCGTAGGCACCGGTCGCGTACACGGCGAGCAGGTCGCCTCGATCGAGTCGAGGGAGCCAGCGGTCCCGGGCGAGGAAGTCCCCGGTCTCGCAGATCGGTCCCACCACGTCGACCGGTTCGAGATCGGGAACGTCCGGTCGCTCGGTTCGTCGTGGGGGAACCTGCGACGGATCGGGGGCGACCGGCCACGCGAAGTGGAACGCGTCGTAGTGGCTCGGACGCAACAGGGCGGTCATGCCCCCGTCGCAGACGAGGAAGGTCTTCCGCCCCGAGGTCTTTCGAGCCACCACGCGGAGCAGGAGGATCCCGGCGTTCGCGGCGATCGCACGCCCGGGTTCGATCACCACCCGCAGGCCCCGGGCGACGCGGTCCCGCAGCAGGGGCACGATCGCGTCGGCGTAGGTCGACGCGTCGGGCGCTCGACCGGTCTCGTAGTCCGCGGCGAAGCCGCCTCCGATGTCGAGGCGGGTGATCGGCGAACCTCCGCCCTCGAGGCGGTCGGCGAGCTCCAGGAGTCTTCCGATCCCCTCGACGTAGGGCCCGGTCTCGTAGATCGGCGACCCGAGGTGGACATGGAGTCCGTGGGCGTCGAGCGCCGGTTCGCGGCCGGCGCGCTCGAACACCGCGGGCACCCGTTCGGCGTCGATGCCGAACTTCGTCTCCCGCGTCCCGGTGGTGGTGTGATGATGGGTGTGGGGATCGACGTCGGGATTCACGCGGATGGAGACGGGGGCGACCACCCCGAGTCGGCGGGCGATCGAGGCGAGGACCTCGAGCTCCTGCTCGCTCTCCACGTTGATCGAACCCACGCCCGCCCGGAGCGCGGCCTCGAGTTCGGTCTCCGTCTTGCCCACCCCGGCGAAGACGCAGCGTTCGGCGGGGATGCCTGCTTCGACCGCCCGGTGCAGCTCGCCCCCGCTCACCACGTCCATGCCCGAACCGAGTTCGCCCAGGAGACGGAGCACCGACAGGTTGGCGTTGCTCTTCACCGCGAAGCAGATCAGGGGATCGATCGGTGCGAACGCATCGCGGAACCGCTCGAAGTGCGTCCGGAGCGTCGCGGCGGAGTACACGAAGGCCGGGGTCCCGACGGCGTCGGCGATGGCCCGCACGTCGACGTCTTCGGCGTGGAGTCGGGCGTCGCGGTGTTCGAAGTGGTCCATGGGTGGGGAAGGATACGGGCTGGGGCCGGACTGGTCTCAGAGGATCCGGGTCGCGCGCGGGTAGGAACCACGCACGTGGAGGCTGGCGCAGTGGGCGCGGGCGTCCTCGATCGCCGTGGCGACCGCGGGGTCGGTCCGGTGGCCCTCGAGGTCGATGAAGAACGTGTACTGCCAGTTGTCCATCCGGGACGGCCGCTTGTCGATGTGGGTGAGGTTCACGCCGGCGTCGCGGAAGGAGGCGAGGACGTCGACCAGCGCCCCGGGCCGGTTCATGGTCTGGAACTGCACCGTGGTCCGGTCGTTCCCGGTCGGATCGGGCGATTGTCTTCCGATGACCAGGAATCGGGTGATGTTCTCCCGTCGATCCTGGATGCGGTCGAAGACCACCTTCACGCCGTGGATCTCGCCGCCCAGCCGGCATCCGATCGCGGCAGTCTTCGCCGCGCCGGCGGCACGGATCACGGCGGCGGAGGTGCTGGTGGTCTCGATGATCTCCACATGCGGAAGGTTGGCGGCGAGGAACCTCCCGCACTGCGAAAGCGCCTCGGGCTTGCTCGCGACCGCGCGGATGTCCTCGGTGGGGCAGTTCGCCATCAACGACTGGTCGATCGCGACCATGGACTCGGCGCAGACCGGAGCATCGAGTTCCGCGATCGCGTCGAGCGTCTCGGTGATCGAGCCGCCGATGGAGTTCTCGTACGGGACGAGCCCGTAATCCGCCCGATCGTGCATCACCTCCTCGACGACCGACCGGATCGCGGTCATCGGGGCCAGCTCGGTGCTCGATCCGAAGTGGCGGAGGGAGGCGAGATGACTGAAGGAGCCTTCGGGGCCGAGGTAGCCGATCCGCAGGGGCCGCTCGAGTCGGAAGGAACCGGACATCAACTCCCGCCAGATGCCCTCGAGCGTCCGCTCCGGAAGCGGTCCGTCGCTGGCGGCGAGCACGCGTCCGAGCACCGCGGATTCACGATCCGGGGCGTAGATCGGGGTGCCGTCACCGTGCTTCGCGCGGCCCACGTCCACCACCACCCGGGCTCGTTCGTTGAGGAGATCGACGAGGCGGCGGTCGAGGTCGTCGATGAGGGACCGGAGGTGGTCGAGATCCGGTCGCTGGTCGCGGGCGTCTTCATCGCTCATGTCCGAACAGTACGGGAAACAGGCAGGACGTCCCGGCGTCGCTGTCGCGGAAACCCCGATTCGGTCGATGTCGGGAACCGTGGCAGAAGTCTCCGATGAATTCGGTCCGATTCCCGACCCCGCCGTCGGGGACTGGGCCTCGGTCGAACCGCTGACCCTCGCGCTGGTGGCCCTGGCGGGGATGGTGATCATGCTTTTCGGCGGTCGTCTCTTCCGCCCGAGCGTGACGCTCGGCGCCGCCGTGGTCGGTGCGGTCTTCGGGATCCGGCTCGCCGCCGCCACCCGGGACCAGGCCCTTCCGGCCTGGCTGCTCGCGGTCGGGATCCCGCCGATCGCCTGGATCGTCGGGCTGCCGCTCCTTGGCGGCGTGCTGGCGGCGATCTTCGTCCGGGTGATGCTGGCCCTCATGGTGGGCGTGGTCGGAAGCGGCGTGGTGCTCCTGGTGTCGGCGGTGCTGCTCGGTGCGGAGCCGGTTCCGTCGACCGGCGACGGCACGCCGATCGGCCTGCGATTCCAGCAGTCCGACGAGACCGGAATCGATGGGAATCTGGAGTCCGCGGCGACGGCGGCGGGGGATCGGCTCGCGGATGCCGCGATGGATGCGATGGCGGCGGAGGGCCTCGAGCGACTCCGGGCCGCGCGACGACGGCTCGGCGAGATGGCGGAGGCGGCCTTCGGCCGCATCCCCGCGTGGTGGGAGTCGCGAACCGCGAACGTCTCCAAGGGAACGCTCGATCTCGTGCTCGCGGCGGCGGTGGTGGTCGGCCTCGGTGGTTTCCTGCTCGCCCTGCTCTTCCCGAAGCCGGTGGCGACCATCGGCACCTCGTTGCTCGGCGGATGGCTCGTCATGGCGGCGGGTGCCGCGGGTTGGGCCCGCTACGGGCGGGATGGAGCGCCGCCGGCGCCGTTCCTCATGCTCCTGGCATGGGGCGTGCTCGCCGGCGCCGGCCTGCTGGTGCAGGGCAAGGGGAAACCGAGGGGGGAAACGGGTTCGAAGGCCTCCTGAACGACCTCGGACCCGCTGCTTGGGTCGGGAGGGCCGATTCATCGTCGATATCTGGCCGTCGAGGAGGCGTCGGGTCGATGAAGAGGGCTGTCCGCGGACGGTCGTCGCGTTTCGTCGATGCGATCGACCGGCCGCCTCGGAGCCGGTTCCATGCCATCGACGACCCTCGCCCAGGTCGCGGATTTCACCTTCTCCCACTCGTGGGAGACCCTCATGAACTCGCTGGATCTCGTTCGTCGTCCCGACGAGATCGTCGAGCTGCTCCAATCGCTGCCGCTGGTCGCCGCGATCGTGGTCACCGGGGTCGGCGCGGCCTGCGTCTTCAAGGGATACAAGTGGCACAAGATGGTCGTGGTGCTCCTGTCGTTGATGCTCGGTTTCGCGGTCGGCCGGATGATCAGCCAGGACCTTGGGAAGTCGACGGTGGTGGCGATCGCCCTCGGCATCCTGCTCGCGGCGATCGCCTCGCCGCTCCTGAAGTACACCGTGGCGGTCTTCGCGGGCATCGCCGGTGCGGGGATCGGTGCGACGCTCTGGTCGTTCTTCAACCCCGTCGAATCGGACCTGGCCTGGGCCGGCGCCGGCATGGGCTTCATCTGTCTCGCCCTGCTCAGTTTCATGTTCTTCAGGATCGTGGTGATCCTCTTCACCAGCGTCGGTGGTGCCGCGATGCTGGTCATGGGTTCGATCGCACTGCTGCTGCAGTCGGAGACGATCGCGCCCGGCGTCCACGACCAGTTGATCCTCCATCCGGGCGTTCTCCCCATGGTCGTGCTCGCGGCCGCGGTGGTCGGGTTCGTCTACCAGCAGGGGGGATCCTCCGAGACCGTCTCCGAGGAGGAGTGAACGATGGTCCGCTGGCTTGAGGCGGTCGGGGGATCCGGCCGACCGGGGGCCGCCTTGCTCGCGGGCGTGCTCCTGGCGACGATCGTCGGCTGCGGCGGATCCGAGGCGATCGCCCCGGGGACGCCGGTCGTCGCGGACGACGACGCCTCGGTGAAATCGAATTCCCATCCGGACCAGAAGATGAACCAGCACTCGACCGACCACGGGTCGGACAAGGGCGATCGAACGCCCAACCGGCTCGTCGACGAGACGAGTCCCTACCTGCTCCAGCATGCGTGGAACCCCGTCGACTGGCGACCATGGGGCGCCGAGGCCTTCGAGGAGGCGCGGCGGCGGGACGTGCCGATCATCGTCTCGATCGGCTACTCGACCTGCTACTGGTGCCACGTGATGGAGCGGGAGAGCTTCGAGGATCCGTCCGTCGCGGAACTGATGAATCGGGACTTCGTCTGCATCAAGGTGGATCGCGAGCAGCGTCCCGACGTCGACGAGATCCACATGGCGGCGTGCCAGATCTACACCCAGGCCACCGAGGGGCGACCGTCCGGAGGCTGGCCGCTGAACGCGTTCCTCAATCCCGACACGCTGGAGCCGTTCCTCGTGGGGACCTACTTCCCGCCCGAGCCCGCCTTCGGGCGGCCGAGTTTCAAGCAGTTGCTGGAGAACGTCGCCACCGCGTGGGGGACGCAGCGAGCCGAGATCGCGGCCCAGGGCGGGCGGATCGCGGCGCTCGTCCGCGAGCAGCTCTCGGCGAAGGTCGAACCGACGACGCTCGACGCCGGGCTCCCGGCCAGGACCGCCGCGGGACTGCTCCAGTTCTACGATGCCGAGGACGGCGGTTTCGGGGGCGCGCCCAAGTTCCCGCAGCCGGTCTACCTCGAGCTCCTGCTGGAGGTCGGCGCCGATTCCCCGGAACTCCGTGCAGCGCTCCTCCGGACCCTCGATCGGATGGCGGTCGGTGGCATGCACGATCAGGTGGCCGGCGGCTTCCATCGGTACTCGGTCGACGCGGAATGGACCGTTCCCCACTTCGAGAAGATGCTCTACGACAACGGCCAGCTCGCCTCGGTCTACGCGGAGGCGCACGCCCGGTCCGGCGACCCGTACCACGCGGAGGTGGTCCGTGGGATCCTCGACTACGTCGGCCGGGAGATGACCGACGAGGACGGCGCGTTCTGGTCCGCGCAGGACGCGGAGGTGGATGCCCGCGAGGGCGGCACCCAGATCTGGACGGCCGAGGAGCTGCGGGCGTCGCTCGTGGAGGCCGGACTCGCGTCGGACGTCGATTTCGCGATGGCGCTCTACGGTCTCGACGAGGGTCCGAACTTCCGTGATCCGCACCATCCGGACGCACCCCCGGCGAACGTCCTGCGGCTTCGCGACCGACCCGAGGCGGTGGCTTCGGAGATGGGTCTCGATCCCGTTGCGTTCGCGGCGCAACGCCGCCGGGTGGACGCTGCGCTCCTCGCGACCCGCGAAGGCCGTCCGCAGCCGGCGCTCGACGACAAGATCCTCGCGAGCTGGAACGGATTGATGATCAAGGGGTTCGCCGACGGCGGCCGGGTGCTGGGAGAACCGGCGTACGTGGATGCCGCGAATCGCGCGGCGGATGCGGTGCTCTCCCGGCTCGGGCGGGAGGACGGCGGACTCAACCGCACCGCCCGCGGCGGCGTCGTCCAGATCGATGCGTTCCTCGAGGACTACGCGTTGCTGGCCGAGGGACTGCTGGCCCTTCACCGCGCGACCGGGGACCCCGGCCGGGTGACGCAGGCGGCAGCGCTGGTCGAAGCCGCTCGCGAGCGGTTCTGGAACGAGGCCCGCGGGGGCTGGTACGACACCCAGGAGGGCCAGTCCGACCTGATCGTCCGCGCCTCCAACGTCAACGACGGCGCCGTGCCGAGTGGTACCGGCACGATGCTCCTGAACGTGATCGAACTGGGGCGGATCACCGGGGAGGACCGGTATCTCGAAACGGCCACCGCGGCGCTCGCGGGGATGTCCGGAAGGATCGCGGCGAATCCGGCGGGCGCCGCCCGCGGCGTGATCGCGATCGATCGCCTGGCCGCGATCGATCCCGGGCGGCTTCCGCGGAACGACGTCGAGGCCGACGCGCCGGTGTCCCGCCCGGAAATCACCACCGTCGAGGCATCGATCCTCGAGGGGGAGGAGCCCGGTTCCTTCCGGCTTCGGATCGACGTTCCGGAAGGGCAGCACGTCAATGCGCACGAGCCCGGGGGCGACACCCCGGAATCGGCGGGGCTCGTCGGAATCTCCCTGCAGGTCGTCTCCGGGGGCACGATCGACGTGGCGTGGCCGGCGGGCGAGCCATGGCGGGACGGCGTGCGGATCCACGAGTCGCGGGTCGAGATCCCGTTCACCCTCACCCGCGAGGACCCGGCCTCGACGGTGATCCTCGTCGTCGGCTGGCAGGCCTGCGACGACCGGGTCTGCTTCCGGCCCGAGCAGCGTGAACTGACCATCGATCCCTGAGGGGCTCACCGGCTACCATCCCGGCCATGCCGAAGAGATTCAAGGTCGCGATCGTGTCGACGGGCGGGACCATCGAGAAGACGTACGACGAGCTCGGCGGTGCCTTGAGCAACGAATACAACGTGCTCGATGTCCTGCTCTCGCAGCTGGAGCTCGAGGGCGTCGAGATCCGGCGGATCTCCCTGATGAACAAGGACAGCCTCGACATGACCGAGGCGGACATGGCCCTCGTGGCGACCACCGTCGAACGAGTGCTTCCGGACAACGACGGGGTGGTGGTGGTGCACGGGACCGATCGGCTGGCCGACACCGGGCACCTGATCCACGACCGGCTCGGTGATCCCGCGAAGCCCGTGGTGCTGACCGGCGCGATGCGGCCCTACGAGCTCCGGCAGTCGGACGCCGTCCAGAACATGACGGAGGCGATGATCGCCGTCCAGCTGCTGCCGGGCGGGGTCTGGTGCGTGCTCCACAACAAGGCGATGCGTTTCCCTGGGGTGCGCAAGGACCGGGATCGCCTCACCCTGGTCCGGGACTGAGTCCGCCCTCCGAAACCACCTCGTTCCCGCCCGAGCCGGTATCCTCGCGTCCTCACCCTTGGAGCCGCCCGCATGTCGACCTATCTCACCGCCCCGGTACCCACCAAGAAGCTGCCCGGCGGCATTCCCTACATCATCGGGAACGAGGCCGCGGAGCGGTTCAGTTTCTACGGGATGAAGGGCATCCTCGTCGTCTTCATGACGGGCTATCTCAGTCTCCTGCCGGGTGCGGTGGGCAACGAGCCGATGTCGGACACCGACGCGATCGCCAACTACCACCTGTTCACGACCGCGGTCTACTTCACCCCGATCCTCGGGGCGCTCCTGAGCGACATCCTGCTCGGGAAGTACCTGACGATCATGATCCTGAGCATCGTCTACTGCATCGGCCATGGTGCGCTGGCGTTGATGGGGCTCGGGGAGGGGATCGATCCGGGGTGGATGCTCTTCCTCGGACTCGGGCTCATCGCGTTCGGTTCCGGCGGAATCAAGCCGTGCGTCTCCGCCCACGTCGGTGATCAGTTCGGCGCCTCCAACGGGCACCTGCTCAGCAAGGTATTCGGCTGGTTCTACTTCTCGATCAACGTCGGCGCCTTCCTCTCCACCCTGATGACGCCGTGGTTCCTGGAGTGGTACGGACCCCATCTCGCCTTCGGCGTGCCGGGCGTGCTGATGTGCATCGCCACGTTCCTCTTCTGGTGCGGCCGCAACAAGTTCGTGCACGTTCCCGCGGGGGGGATGAAGTGGTTCCGCGAGACCTTCAGCTGGCAGGGGATCAGCGCGATCCTCAAGCTGGGGGTCATCTACATGTTCGTCGCGGTCTTCTGGGCCCTCTTCGACCAGACCGGATCGTCGTGGGTCCTCCAGGCGGAGGATCTCGATCGTGAATGGCTCGGGGTCACGTGGCTGGCGTCGCAGATCCAGGCGGTGAACCCGATCATGATCCTGATCTACATCCCGCTCTTCACCTTCGTGGTCTATCCGCTGATCGACAAGGTGTTCAAGCTGACCCCGATCCGGAAGATCTCGATCGGCCTCTTCGTGATGGTCGTGGGCTTCGCGATGGTCTCGTTCCTGCAGGGTGCGATCGACGCGGGCCTGCGTCCGAGCATCGGCTGGCAGATCGCGGCGTACGCGATCCTCACCGCGTCCGAGGTGATGGTCTCGATCACCTGCCTCGAGTTCTCCTACACCCAGGCGCCGAAGACGATGAAGTCGGTGATCATGGCCCTCTTCCTGATCAGCGTCTCGCTGGGCAATCTCTTCACCGCCGGCGTGAACTCGGTGATCCTCGTCGAGTCCAACGCCCAGGGTGCCAAGGTCGTCGCGACGATGATCGCGAACCCCGACGAGGCGGATGCCGGCGACGGGCCGGACGTGATCGCGGAACGGGCCGGCTATCGCCACGAATCGATTCCCGGCGAGGGCTTCGCGATCGCGGAGGCCGGCATCGACGGCGTCCTGGGATCCGAGGACGACATCAAGCTCGGCTTCGCGCCGGACGGCACCATGACCGGATTCGTCCAGGGGGAGGCGGACGCCATCCTCGAGGGCGTCGATCGAATCGGCGCCTTCTGGGAGGAGAACGACCGGCTGCCGGACACCGCGGAGGGGACCGGCATCGTCGAGGGGCTCGTCGATCCCTGGGGCGGGCAGATCCGCTACGCGATCGTGACCGGGCGGAGCTTCAACATCACCAGCGACGGCCCCGACCGGACGTGGCAGAGCGAGTACGACATTCGAGCGGAAGTCGTCGTCGATTCCGCCACGGTCGCCGAGCAGCGGCGGAACGCGGCGGCCGCCGAATCGTCCGATCCGCTCGCCTGGGCGCACCCGAAGACGACCTGGCTCGAACGACGCAAGGCGGAGATCGCGGGCACGACCCTCCCGGAGGAATCCTTCGACGAGGCGGCCGGACCCGTCGAGATCGACGAGACCCCGGACTTCGCCCGTTCGATCCGCTGGGACGTCGGTGGGGCCAATACCCTCCAGGGCGCGAGCTACTTCTGGTTCTTCACCTACGTCATGCTCGGCACGGCGATCATCTTCGTGCCGGTCGGATGGCTCTACCGTCCGCGGACCTACCTCCAGGAGGAAGGTGACGCGGCGGCGGAGGCGGCCTGACCCGATGCCCCTCGATTCCGGGAGACTCATCCGCCTGCGGCGGCCACCGGTCTTCAATGCCGTGCCCGATCGATGGATTCCCGATGACGTCGACCTCGACCTGGTCGACGACGCGTGGGAGTCCCTGCGGGCGGAGAACCCGAGATATCACGACGGCGAGGTCCTCCACGTGCTCGGGGTGGTGCGGAACGGGCATGGAGGGGCGACGGTCCACCTGGCGCCCTCGAGCTACCGGTTCCTCGCCGTGCGGGCCCGCGGCATCGACACCGGGGTCCGACCGCTCGGCGTGAAGGGACTGTGCCTTCTTCGAGACGCCGCGCCTCCCGATGGTCGGTTCCTCGCGGGGCTTCGAAGCGAGGGGAGCGGTTCCTATCCCGGATGCTGGGAATTCCTGCCGGGTGGCGGGGTGCCGCCCGAGTCGGACGGCGAGGCCCGGCCCGATCTGGTGTTCGCCCGCGAACTTCGCGAGGAATGCGGTCTCGCTTCGACGGACGAACCCGTTCCGATGGCGATGCTCCGCGACGACGTGGTCGGCACGTGGGAGGTCGTGTATCGAGCCACCGTCGACCGGATCCCGGCCGAGACGCCCGATTGGGAGCATGATCGAATCGTCGCGGTCCGTCCTCGGGAACTCCCCGATCCCGCGAGCGACGCCGCCACGATGCTGGTGCCGCTCGCGGAAGCGATCGCGGGCTGATCGGGGCGTTTCGAACCCCGTCGAATCGGGTCCGGATTCAGTTCCGGCCGAAGGGGTCGACGGGGCTGCGGTCGAAGCCCGCCGACCGCGTCGCGAGGCGCTCCCCGGGGCGTGCCCCGGTCGTCGTCGCATCCACCCATCGGGTCCGGCCGAGCCCGTCGGTGACGATCTGGCTGACCACGTCGCGCAGCCGGATCGCGGTCGTTTCGTCGAGTCGGGCGTCCACCTGGCCGGCGAGCCTCGCCGGCGTGAGCAGGTCTCGGAACCCGTCGGTGGAATCGAGCAACGCGAGGTTCGAACCGGAGATCGTCACGCCGAAACCCGCATCCCCCGGCTTTCCCCGCGGCCAGCCGAAGCCGCCACCGCCGTAGATGCCGATCTGCTCGTCGACCATGACCACGTAGCGGATGCTGAGGTTGGTCGCATCAGCGCTCACCGGCGTGCGTCCGGCCCTCGGCTTCCAGAGGAACTCGACGTGGACGACCTCGGCCCGATCGAAGTCCCGATCCGCCAGTCGCTCGAGTGGAATGGTGCTGAGGATCACCGACGTCTTGGCCGGGTCGACGGTGTACGCGCCGTGCGCGAACGAGGTGGTCAGCCGCACGGGGTTGGCGGTCCGCGAGGTGAGCGTCACGAGTCCGGAGGTGGACGTCGGGGCGCAGGAGGCCAGGCACAGCGCGGCGAGAAGGCCGGCGGCGAGTCGTCCGGGAGATCGAAATCTTCCGCGAGCGGGGGCCTCAGCCACCAGTATGTTCGCCGGATGCTTCGGCGACGCCCGAGGGGGTCGGGCTCGGCGGATCGGCGGGCGACGTGCGTCCGCCGGCGATCGGAATGCCGAGCGTGGTCGCCACGTCGCGTTCGACGATGGCCCTCAACTGGCTTCGCGGGATGCCCGGAAGCTGGGTTCCCTGGCTGAAGGCGTTGATCGAGTAGAGCGTCTCGATGGCCTTCGCCGGCGTCTCGGTGGGCCAGCCGCTCGCGAAGAGCAGCTTGTCGACGATGTCCATGCTGTTCGCGCCGAGCAAGGCCTGGAAGAGCTGCCACGGGCGATGCACGAGCCCCGCGGTGTCGGCGAAGAGTCGGGCGTGCTTCTGAAGCAGGACGAGCGTCTCCTCGACCCAGGGGGCGCCGATTCCGCTCAGGACCACCGAGAGCCCGGGCAGGCTTCGGGCGACCTCATCCCAGGCCAGCGGGCGATCGAACTCGAGCACGGCGCCGGGACCGACCGGTCCGGGACGGGACACGAAGACCGGGAGTCCGAGCGACTCGCATCGTTCCCAGAGTCGCATGGCGCTGGAATGGGTGGGGTGGAAGCCCTGGTCCGAGGGGCAGACGGTGATTCCGACGAATCCCATCTCGACCGCACGGTCCACCTCGCCGAAGACGTCGTTCGCCAGCGGATCGATGCCGGCGACGCCCATGAGGAGTCCTCGGCTCTTCGCCGCGACCTCCGCGACCCACTCGTTGGGAACGCAGGCGTCCTGGCGATCCGCCCGATAGGCGAAGACGAGCGCGCCGTCGACGCATTCGAGACTGTCCTGCAGCTGCTCCGGCTCGGCCGATTCCTTGATCCAGCGATCGGCCCGGGCGCGACGGAGGATCTCCGAGGTCTCTCGACCGAGTCGGTCCACCGAAGGCCAGATCCGGGTCTGTGCGTCAATCACCATGGTGCGTGGCTTTCCAGGTCCCGGGAGGTCGCTGCCGCACGTGCGTCAGGCGGGTCCTTCCGTTCGTTTCGCATTCTACTCGACCACCGGTTCCAGAATCGAATCCGAGTCGGGTGCCGCTCGGATATCGGGCCGGGAAACACGGCTCCCGACCCTCGCATCGGCGAAATGGGCGGGCGGCCTATACTCGCGGCATGAATCAACGGCCCGACACCCACGTCCGGACGCCCGATTCGGGCCGGATCGCCTGGAACCAGGCCGAGCTGGCCGAGGATCCGCATCTTTCGGCCGAGAAGGCCGGGAAGGTCCGATCGATGTTCGCGTCGATCTCGCGGTCCTACGACCTGAACAACCGGCTGCACTCCTTCGGCCAGGATCAGCGCTGGCGGTCCCGGACCGTCGCCCTCGCCGGCGTCCGCCCGGGCGACTCCGTGCTCGACGTCGCCTGCGGCACCGGGGACCTGACCGAGGCGTTCGCCCGCACCGACGCGGGCGAGGTGATCGGTGGCGACTTCACGCCCGAGATGCTGGATCAGGCCAGGGTGAAGGCCGACCGCCTCGATCCGGGACGTCGGCCGCGGTACGTCCACGCGGACGCGATGCGGCTCGACTACGAGGACGAGCGTTTCGACGTGGTCACGATCGCATTCGGCATCCGGAACGTCACCGATCCGGCGGTCGCGATCCGCGAATTCGCGCGAGTGCTGCGCCCCGGTGGACGCCTGGTGATCCTCGAGTTCGCGGAGCCGAGGAACCCGTTCGTCCGATGGGGCAACCGGCTCTACACGAATCGAATCATGCCGCTCACCGCGTCGCTCGTGGCCCGCGACGGCTCCGGGGCGTATCGGTACCTCCCGCGATCGATCGAGACCTTCCATTCGCCCGAGGATCTCGCCGACATGATGCGATCGGCGGGACTCGACGTGGTTCGGCAGGTCCCGCTCACCTTCGGGGTCTGCGTCGCGTCCCTCGCGGTCCGGAAATCCTGATCCGCCCGGATCCTCGGCGCAACGGGTTCCGGTCATGACGGCGATGCCCGGAAGATCGCCCCTGCGCCGTCCCTGCGTTGAAACGATCTCCGCCGGGACCGCTTCTTCTGGTGCCCCCCTTCGATGGAGGATTCCATCGTTCGCATCCAGGCGTCCGGCCGGAGGATCCGACCTTCAGCGCACCTTTGGAGTGACGACATGACCGACGACAGGGAAGTCGACCGTCTGCTCGAACTCGCCCTTCGAGGCGACCGGGCCGAACTGCGTGCATATCTCGACGAGACCATCGGGCTCTCACCCGATCATCCGCGCGAGGTGCTTTCGAACGTGATCTCGCCCGCGCTGGGACGGCTCGAGACCGCCTCGCGGGAGGATCGAGCGACCGCCGCGGCGATCGCGATCATGATGGGTTCCATGCGGCTCGCGACGGCGCGGGTCATCGAACGGCTCGCGGGCTGGGCGCCGCCGCGGGGCGAGGACGCCAGGCGGATACTCATCTTCAGCGGCGCGGGCGCCTTCGAGATGCTCAACGCGGAGATCATGGCGGCGGAGCTGGAATGCGACGGTCACGAGGTCTGTTTCGGCGGTGGCGGCGTGCCCTCCGACGAGATCCTCGGCGCGCTCGGCATCGCGGTCCCGGACGTGCTGCTGCTGTTCGCCTCCTGCCCGACCGACGTGCCCGGAATCAGGGAACTGATCGATTCCATCCACGCGATCGACGCCTGTCCGGACCTGCAGATCGCCGTCGGTGGCGGGGTGTTCGCAAGAGCGCCGGGCCTGGCCGAGGAGATCGGCGCGGATCTCTGGGCGGGTGACGATCCCGATCTCCGGGCCGCGATCCTCGACGATCCCGACCGTCGCGCCATCCCGGAACAGCGGACGGTGGGTCGCGGGAGGCGACCCTCCCGGGCCGCCTGAACCTCGACGTACCCACCGGCCGGGCCTCCGAACCCGATCGAGCCCTCGGCCCGCGGGGTCTCGGAGGCCCGTCCTCGCATGCTTCCGAACGCTTTCTGGAGATCCGGGGCCGCGAGCCGATAGAATCCGGTGATGGAACGGGCCCACGAACTCGAGCTCATCCAGCGGGCGAAGCGCGGTGACGCCGAGGCGCTCGGCGCGCTCGTCGACGGGCACCGGGAGTCGCTGCACCACTTCCTGCTCCGACTCACCCGCCGCGAGGACCTCGCGGAGGACATCGGCCAGGAAGCCTTCGTCCGGGTGCTGCGGAATCTCGATCGCTTCGACGAGCGATTCCGCTTCAGCACCTGGATCTTCACCATCGCCCGCCGACTCTGGATCAACCACATCCAGAAGTTCCGCCCCGTTCCCGACAGCGACGTGGTCGGATCGCGTCCGAGCGAGGGCGAGGGGCCGGCGGCGGCGGCGGAGACGGTCGAACATCGCGAGCAGGTCATCGGTGCGGTGCGCGTCGGGCTGGAGGCCCTCAATCCGCGGCAGCGCGAGATCGTCGAACTCTTCCACGGCCGGGAACTCTCCATCCAGGAGATCGCGATCCGCCTCGAACTTCCGGTCGGCACGATCAAGAGCCACCTCTTCCGAGCCCGCCGACGGATGAACGCCGCGGTCGCCGAGGACGGTCGCTTCACCCGGGTGCTCGTCGCCGCGGGCGAACCGGCGATCGCGGTCCGTGGGGAGGCGGCCTCATGAGTGAACGGCGGCCGGATCGGGACGCCTTCCGCGAGGCGGTGCTGGCGAGGATCGACGAGGTCGATCCCGGGTCGACGCCGAATCGAATCGACCGCGATGCGCGACGGACGCTCGCCGCAATGGCCTGCGTCGTGATGCTGCTCGGCGCCTGGGCCCTCGCGACGCGATGGGTGGCACCGTCCGACGGCGTGGCGTCGCCGGCGACCGCATCGTCCACCCTCGAGGGAGCGTTCGAACGACTCTCCATCGATCCGGTCGACCGGGGGAGTGATGCCGGGAATCATTCCGAATCGGCAACCGAACCCCCCGGTGAGCGGTACGAAGCGGTGGTCGCGGCCGCCCCGGGCCGATCGACCTGAATTCGTCACCCGGGGATTCGTTCCCCGAAACCCGTCGCGGATCACCCCGCCAACATGAACCTTCGTCGCCTCCAGAGCCTTGGACCGGATCCTGTCACGTCCCGCCCCGCGACGGCGTGGCGCGGCGTGCTCGCCGGTCTGCTCGGATTGGCATGCCTGCTGCATCCCGCCCGCGGGGGATCGCTCCGGACCGATGATCCCGACCCCTCGGCGATCGCGCCGGTCGAGTCGAGCGTGATCATCCGGATGGACGCCGCCCGCGGCGACGACGTTCGATGGCGCGGCGTGGTGGTGGACCTGATCGGCATGAGCGTGCCGGATGCCGAAACGGATTGGGCACGCACGTCCGAGATCCTGGAACGACTCGAGATCGACGCCGCGGAGCGGATCCACGCCATCGACCGGACGGGTTCCCAGTGGCTGCACGCGGCCCGTTGGCGGGACGCCGGCGGATTGGAGTCCGGACTGCGGGGTGCCGCCGCGCGACCGCTGGGATTCGGACGATTCCGATTCCCGGAGCACCGGATCGACCTCGCGATCGCGGGCGACTGGGTGCTGCTCGCGCCGACCGGATCGCCGTGGCTCGACGACGCCTCGGAGCGAGCTCGCATCATCGGATCGAATCCGCGCGGGGGGGCTCCCGACGGACCGGGCGCCATCCGGATTCGCATGCGGCACGAGACACCGACCGGTGGCATGACCCGCCTCCGGCTGACGCCCCTCGGTCCGACGGAGGCCACGATCGAGATCGACGGTCGCTACGACGCGAGCCCGCTGCCGACGCGAATTCCGGGCCAGGTGGACGCCCGGCTCATCCCATCCCTTCGCGGTCGCGTCGCGGTGGCGATGCTCGAGTCGGGTATCGGCGTGCTCGACCCGATGCTCATCCGACTCGCGGCGGAGATGCCCGGATTGATGCCGCCGCCCGAGCTGCGCCGATCGCTGGCCGCCCGGCGACTGGTGGTTCTCGACGGCGAGACGGTCCGGGTTCCGAGGATCGGCCTGATCGAGGTTCCGGCGGTCTGCATCGCGGTGCCTTTCCGAGCGGATGCCGCGCCTCGGCTCTCGCAGCGTCCGATCGACGCGATGATCCACGACTGGATGCTCGGATCGGGGCGGGTCCTCGCGATGCGATCGAATCGCGCGACCGACGACGCCCCGGCTGCTCCGGTGGAGGTCCGGATCGCGCGGGACGAGATCCGCCACGTCGATCTCGGAGACGCCTTCGCCGAGTCCTTCGGTCGACACCCGGCCTCGGTCGCGGCCAGCCTGAACTGGGCGATCCATCGCGTGGAAGCGCCCGGATCGGACGCCGTGACCGATCCTCGGACCTGGCTGGTCGTGGGCAGTTCGCCGGGCATCGTTCGGCGCGTCGCCGGCGCCATCGAGGGCGCGAACTTCGGAATGCTCGAGGAGGGGGACCTGGTCTGCAGCCAGGGGGTCGCGAGTCCGGCTCGACTCGGACTCCAGGTGGAGGATCTCGCGGGACTCCGTGCCGGGGCTTCGGACGCGGAGGCGGCGCCGGATGCCGCGATCCTCGCCCGGCTCTCCTCGATCCTCGGCCGCTTCGAACGCGTCGAATGGTCGACCGCCGTGCAGTCCGACGACGCGGTCCGGGCCTCGGTCCGCGTGACGATGGCGCCGGAGGCGTCGGAGGACCGCATCTCCGACCGGCCGGACGGTGCCGGCGACGGGCGTCGCGACCCGTGAGCGAAGCCGTCGATGTCGTGATCGATCGGGAACGCGTCGAGCTCGCCGCATCGAGGTCGTCGTTGACCGGACTGGTCGACCGACGACTGGAGGCCTGCGGGATTCGCGACGGAAGGGCGGTGCTGCTCGCCGTGAGTGGTGGCGTGGACTCGACCGCCCTGCTGGCGATCGCGACGGCGATCCATCGACGACGTCGCCCCGTGCGGATTCGTCCCGTCGTGGCCCACGTCGATCACGGGATTCGACCGGACTCGACGGACGACGCGATCGCCGTTCGCGCCCTGGCGGAAGCGCTCGACCTTCCGTTCCGTTCGACCCGGCTCGACTGGACCGGGACCGCGGCGGTGTCGTCCTCCGCGGCCCGTGACGCCCGTTGGAACGCCCTCGTCCGCCTCGCCGCCGAGGCCGATGCCGCGACGATCCTCGCCGCGCATCACGCCGACGACCAGGCGGAGACGATCCTGCTCCGCCTGGCGCGGGGCACCGGTCTCGACGGGCTCGCGGGGATTCCCGAGCAACGCGAGCTCGCTCCCGGGTGTCGGGTGATCAGGCCGCTCCTCGCCGCTCGACGCGATTCGATCGCGACGCTGGTCGAGGCCGCGGGTCTGCCGGTCCGGCACGATCCGACCAACGACCGTCGGGATCGGGCCCGGGAGATGATCCGGCACGAAATCCTGCCTCGCCTGGAATCGATCCACCCCGGTGCCTCGGGCCGGATCGCCGCCGTCGCGACCGAGGTCGCCGGGATCTCGTCCGGACCAGGGCTCGGCCCACCGCCGTGGCGACGCGCGTGGTTCCGCACGCTCGACCCGAACGGCATTGCGACCCTGGTCCGCGAGGTCGCGATCCGGAAGGATCCCGACGCGGCGTCGACGCCCCGATCGGTCTGGGATTCGGCGGTCAGGCTGTTGCTCGACGAGGATCCGTCGCCCCGGACGCTCCGGATCACCGAACGGCTCGACCTCGTCCTGGAGCGAGGGGACGTGACGCTCGAAGTCGACGCGTCGACTTCATCATCATCCAAGGTCGAGTAGATTCCGACTCTTCACGCCAGGCACGCGTCCGTCCGCGACGCGTCCACCGGAGCACGTCCATGTCCGCCGAACCCTTCGAATCCCGGAAGACCACCGTGCTGTCGGTCGGTCATTGCACGCCCGACGCCTGGATGCTGCGAACCGCGGTCCAACGCGTGCTTCCGGATGCGGAGGTCCACCCCGTGAACGACGACGCCGAACTGCGCGATCGAATCTCCGATGCGTCCGGCCCGGTGGTGCTGCTGGTGAACCGCCTGCTCGATGGAAGTTTTCCGCATGAGGACGGCATCGGACTGATCGAGGCCCACGCCGGCGGAACCGCCGCCGCGCTGCTGATCTCGAACCTCGAGGCGTCGCAGGCGGCCGCGACGTCCGCGGGGGGCGTCCCCGGATTCGGGAAGACGGCGCTGAACGACCCCGACACCGCCACGCGTCTCAGGAACGCAGTGGAGGTCGCGGTCGAACGATGCTCAGGATGACGGCCCGGTCGGGGGGCCGACGAGGGGGCCCTCGCCCTGGGCGTTGGTCTCCTCGAGCTCCCGCGCGAACTGGAGTTCGGCGGCCTCGACCATGCCGTCGACGCACCGTTGGAAGTCGTCCACCGAGACGCAGGCGACCTTCCCGTCGACCAGCCCGACCAGGACCGGCGATTCCGCGAGCCAGACCGGTCCCTCCGGGAGCTTGAGTCGGATGCAGTCGTCGCAGTAGACGTCCTCGGGCAGGTCGGATTCGGCGAGTGCCACGCCCTCCGCGGGCGGGACCTGGACCGCGATCACCCGGGCGGGAAGGCTCTTCCCGAAGTATCCGTCGAAGAGATCGTGGCATGCACCGCAGTTCGGTCGGTAGAGCGCAACCAGCGTCGGCTGGTCCTGGCTCAGTCCACGGAGCTGCGGGAGGTGCTCGAGCACCCCGGTCTCCTCGAGCGGCAGACCGCTCCAGTCCTCCCACACCCCGGCGGTGAGATCGTGGACGATGAAACGGCCGTCGTCACCACGACTGCGGCTGATCGACTCGGGGGTGATTCCCACCTGGACGTTCCCGGCGATCGCGGCTCCGGCCACGAACGCCAGCACCACGCCGGTCCCGGCCATCACCGGGTGCCGGAGGCGGTCCGGGTCGGGCTCGGTGCGGAGCAGCACGGCCAGGACCGCGATGCCGACGATCACCTGGATCGCGGGTCGGATCAGGTCCGAGGCCGACGGGGCGAGGGCGAATTCGGCGGAGGCGTCGGCGACCCCCGAGAAGACCACCATCGTCGCCACCACGATGGCGGGGAGCCTGCCCCTTCGACCGAGGGCGAGAAGCATGCCCGCGAGCGCGGCGGCACCGCCGATGGTGAACTTCGCGACGATCTCGGCCCCGGCGGCGGGCGTTTCGCCGGCCTTGGCACCGAGTCCGATGAGCCAGACCGGCATCGCGGGCTCGCCGATGATCGCGATCGAGATGGCGGCGACGACGAGGAAGATGGCGAGGGCGATTCGGGCGATGTTGGACATGGGCGGCTCGGGGGCTGGAATCAGTCGGCGTTCGAGGCGAGGCACGCCTCCACGGCGGCGACGTCGTCGGGATCGTTGGCGAAGCCGGTCACGAGGCCGTCGCGGACCGCGAAGAGGGCGGGGGTCTGGATGACGTAGTCGGGACCGCCCGGCAGGGCGCGTCGCTCGACGATCGTGGATGGGAAGGGCATCGCGTTCGCGGGATCGGTGTCCGGGACCTGCACCGCGACGGTCGGAGCCGGCACGGAGCTCGTGAACCACTGCTCGAGCATGTGATGACAGTGCTCGCAGTCGGTTCGATAGAACATCACGAAGCCGCGACCGGTCTCGAGGGCCTCGGGAATCGGGCGGTTGATGAGCCGCGCGAGATCCTGATCGGCGAGCGGCTTGCCCACCCAGGCATCGAAATCCGTGAAGTAGAACGACTCGACCTCGGTGGGCATCGGCCCCCAGGGATCCGCCGCCGCCGCCGATTCGCCCTGGGGCGTCGAGGACGACGGAGCCTGTTCCGACGCCGGTTCGCAGCCCAGTGCGACGAACGCGAGGGCCAGCGTCGGCAGGAACCGCGGAAGGATGGGGATCTGGGAAATCATGGGCTGCTCCGTCGACTGGGAGGATCGGGTTCGTTCAGCAAGGCATCGGACCGTTGGAAACGTTTCGGACAGCCTTCGCATCGGTTTCGCCCGACTTCGCTCGTTTCCGCCTCAGGGCGTCGCCTCGAGGGTGGCGACGACCGCCGCCTGGTCCTCGGAATCCTCGCAGACCGCGAGGACCGTGCCCCCTTCGATCGTCATCAGGATCGGCGTGGAGATGACGTACTGCGGACCTTCGGGAAGCGTGTGCAGGAGGCACTCATCACAGGGCATGGCGAGGGCGTTGGCGGGATCGACGTCCTGGACCGCGACCGCGATGGCCGGGGTGTCCAGCGGGCCGAGAAAATGATCCTCGAGCAGCGTGTGGCAGTTTTCGCAGTCCTCGCGGTAGAGCACCAGATGGAACCGATCGGTGTCGATCCATTCGGGCAGCGGTCGGGAGATCAGTCTCGCCAGGGGCTGCGACGAGAGCGGCGTGCCGACCCAGCTCGCGAAGTCGGCGACGTAGAACGGTTCGATTTCGGTGGGGGCGGGACCCCAGCCGAGGGTCCGTGTCACGTCCGGTGTCGCGGCGACCTCACCGTCGGCGGTGTCGACCGGTGGTGGCGCCGCCGGGACGGTGATCGAGATCTTCGGCGAGGGGACGACGAACGCGAGACCGAAGCCGATGGCGGCCGCGGCGAGGACGGCGCCGATCCGGGCCGGGACGGCGGCCTCGCGGATCGGTCGGAGGAAGATCACGCCGAGCAGCAACAGGGCGTCGATCGCGAACATGCCGAGTGGTGGGGGACTGATCGAGCCGAAGCAGCCGCAGCTGCCGCTCCAGATCGCGCTGATTCCGTCTCGATTCGCGGCCATCGCCATGGTCGCGACCAGCACCGCGAGGAACACGGTGAGGATGAAGCTCGCGGCGAAGCGGGCCAGCCGGGGCGAGGCCAGCATCACCAGGGCGAGCATGATCTCGACGCCGATCATCGACCGGAGCGAGAATCCGAGCCACCAGTTCAGGTCGGTGATCCCGAGCAGTCGGGCGGAGTCCCGCACCACCAGCAGCACGGGTTCCGGGAGGAGCTTGGGGTTCAGGGTGTAGAGCTTCACGCTGGCCCCCGACACCACCCACAGCGGGACGAGGACTCGGACCAGCAGGGTTCCGATGAGCGAGCCCCGGGCGGGCGTGGAGGATGGGTTCGGCATCGTGGCGTCGGTCGTCATGAGGGCATGGCTCGGTACGGATGCGCGATCAGGCGCCCGGATCGGTTTCGAACTGTTCGCAACATGCGTGCATCAGGAACTGGTGGACCTCCTGGATCGCGGCGGAGTCGTGTCCTCCGACCACCACCGAAGCATCGCAGGACGCGCGGGCGTCTCCACCGTCTCCACCCAGGAATCCGATGGTGGTCGCGCCCCGGGCGCGGGCGGCCTCGAGCGCCGCCAGCAGGTTCGGGCTGCGACCGGAGGTGGAGAAGATCACGAGTGCATCGAGCTCGGTGGCCATCGCCTCGACCTGCCGGGCGAAGATCGCCTCGAACCCGTAGTCGTTCGCGATGCAGGTCAGCGCGGTCGGATCCGCGTTGAGGCACATGCTCCGGATCGGCGGTCGATCCCCCCGGAAGCGGCCGATCAGCTCCTCGGCGAAGTGCAGGGCCTCGGCGGCCGAGCCGCCGTTTCCGCAGGTGAGGATGGTGCCTCCACGTCGCACCGTCGCCTCGACGGCCCGGAGGAGTCGGACGATCGAGTCCGGATCCGCGTCGACGCTGGCGAAGGCCGCCTCGAGGCGGGCGCGTCGATCGGCGAGCAGGGCCCTGATTCGATCCTCGGTGTCGGTGACTGGCATCCGTGAATGGTAGGGTCTCGACGCCGCGGCGGGTGTCTTCCGGACACGGAGCGGCTTTTCCAACGCGGTGCGTCCGGACCGTCTTCCGCGACGAAGTCCAGACCGCGGCCGTCGGCCGCGGGGAACCAGCCAGGGAGTCAGCGTGCCGGATCAACCACGAATCGAACACGGCACCGACGCCGGCGACCGGACCTTTCGCTGCGAGTCCGAAACGTCGGCCTCGAAGACCGAGGTCGCGGCCTGGCATTTCCGGGCGGGCGCCCTCGACCGGCTCCTTCCGCCGTGGCAGGACGTTCGAGTCATCGAGGACTCCGGTCCGCTCCGTACCGGGGTCGAGACCGTCCTTTCGGTGCCGATTGCGCCCTTCGTCCGGAAGCGTTGGCGGGCCCGGATCGAGGAGGCGGTTCCCGGCGAGCGATTCATCGACGTGCAGGTGTCCGGACCCTTCGGCGCCTGGCGACATCGTCATGACTTCCTCGAGACCGGGGATGACCCGACGTCGAGTCGACTGCGGGATTCGATCGCGTACCGGATGCCCATGGGCCCGCTCGGCGGACTCGGGGCAGGCCTGGTGCGGCGGGATCTGGCGAAGATGTTCCGGTACCGCCACTACCGGACCGCCGCCGACCTGCGTCGGCATGCGGACGCGGGCGACGTCGTGCCGCAGACCGTGGTGATCACCGGGGCGAGCGGGCTGATCGGCAAGCAGCTCACGGGCTTTCTTCGGACCGGCGGTCACGTGGTCCGTCATCTCGTACGACGAGCGCCGGACGCGTCGGCGGGCGAACATCACTGGGATCCCGCGACCGGGGAGATCGACGCGTCGGTCTTCGATGGCGCCGACGCGGTGGTGCACCTCGCGGGCGCGGGCATCGCGGATCGCCGGTGGACCCCGGACCGCATGAAGCTCATTCGCGACTCGCGGGTCGACGGCACGCGGGTGATCGCGACGACCCTTGCCAACCTGCAGCATCCCCCCTCGGTGTTCGTATCGGCCAGCGCCGTCGGCTTCTACGGGAACCGGTCCGAGCGGGTGGACGAGGGTGCGAAGGCAGGGGAGGGCTTCCTTTCGGAGGTCTCCGCCGCGTGGGAGGACGCCGCGGATGCCGCACGAAAGGCCGGAGTCCGCGTCGTGCATCCGCGAATCGGCGTCGTGCTCACGCCGAAGGGCGGGGCGCTCGGGAAGATGCTCCTGCCCTTCAGGCTCGGGGCGGGTGGCCCGCTCGGTTCGGGTCGGCAGGGCCTGAGCTGGATCGGCATGGACGATCTCCTCGGGGTGTTGCACCGGCTCGTGATCGACGACCGCTACGAGGGACCGGTGAACGCGACCGCGCCCGAACCGGTCGACCAGCGGACGTTCGCGAGCACGCTCGGCCGGGTGCTCCATCGCCCGGCGATCGCGCCGATGCCCGAGTTCGCCGCGAAGATCCTCTTCGGCCGCATGGCGGGACCGCTCCTGCTCGAGGGCGTGGAGGCGACGCCGAGGGTCCTGAACGACCACGGGTTCCGATTCGAGACTCCGGATCTCGAATCGTGCCTCAGGTTGCTGCTTGACGGAACGCCTCCGGCCGGTTGAATCCCCGCGCGGTCAGCCACCGGGCTCTTCAGCCCGCCTTCCGCGCAGATAAGGCCGCAACGCCGGCCAGACCGTGACGGCGGGGAGGGCGAGGCTGGCGGCGACGATCGCGGCCGCGCCGCCCACGGTCACGCCCAGCAGGGCGGCCGCGGGACCGACGCCGTATCCGACTCCGATGAGTCCTTCGTGGGTGCTCGCGGCGTCCACGTCCGCGTCTCCGACCCGCATCACGTAGTACATCGCCGCGTAGTAGACGACCGCCTGCCCGAGTCCGAAGGCGATCAGGGCGGCCACGATCGCGGGAATGTTCGGAGCGGCGACCACCGCGACGTATCCACCGACCAGCAGTGCGCCGCCGAGGAGCGTCGCATCCCATCGCCCGTGCCACCACGACCACCGGCGCAGGATCGCGATGCCGGCGACCCGGGCGAACATCCAGGTCGCGGCGAGCGGGGTCTGCCACCAGATCGAAGCCTCGAGATCGTCGAGGAGGTAGGGCATCAGCGGGCTCAACGCGCCGATGAGGGCGTAGGCGAGCGGCAGCAGGGCCCGGTTGCTCGCGAGCAGGTTCACGTAGCGGGGCGGCGCGACGTGCTCGGGGCGGTGGACCTCGTGCCGCGCGATGCGACGGGGCACGCCGACCAGCAGGACGGCGATGCAGGCGAGGTTGATGGGGCCGAGGCTCGCGATCGCCCACGCCGCGTGGCCGGCGGCGAGGAGGGGGGCCATCGAGACCAGGGCGAGGCCGAGGGCGGACATCCAGATGGTGTTCCACCAACCGATCGCGTTGCGCATCGCCGCGGGTTCGCGTCCCGCGGAGACGTACGCCTCGATGACCGGCCAGAAGAAGGCCGCGAGGAAGGACATCGCGCCGGCGACGAGGAAGAGCGTGACCGCCGAATTCGAGACGAGGACCAGCGGGCAGATCAGCACCTGGAGGAGGAACACCGCGGCCACGACGGTGCGCGGGGCGATGCGGTGCTCCACGCGTCGCAGCAGCGGAGCGCTCGCGAAGGCGGCGATCGCGTAGACGCCTCCGTTGGAGATCGCGAGCAGGAGGTTCCAGGTCTCGTCGAACCCGTACGCATCGCGGGCCACGAAGCTGAGTCCGTTCCACAGGACCGCGGTACCGAAGGTCGCGAGGAACGACAGCAGGAGCAACGGTCCCAGGCGCGCCGGACC
>NYWD01000036.1 GCA_002684855.1 Planctomycetaceae bacterium
AGAAAACCTTAGGAAAACCTACTCATGCCCCAGATTGGCAGAACTCTTTTGCTTACATGTAGAGATTCCAATCAAATCAATATCCATTCGTGGTATTGGCCCTAATTGGCAGTGTTCGTATTGCTTGTGTATTATCAAGTGTATCTGTCGCAGCTTGCACCGCAACATGATAACACCATGAACTTGGGTCAATTGGCAGCCCTTCTGGAGTATACCAGGTAGATGGCACATTGCAGTTCTTAAACACGCATACGTTACCATCAAAGTCGGTGCGACCTGCATGCTCCCTGAAAACCACTTTCCCACTGATGTCATCGCCCTTCATGCCACAGAATCTTTTGTCGACAGCAACCTCAACACATGTAACAGAAGCTTTGATTGTGCACACCCGCACAGACTGACCATCTGCATTCTTGGACGGTACACACATTTTGTTGCTGGCACTGCGACAGACAGCATATGGACGAGCACCCCTCTTCCCATTGATGTCGACAACAGAATCAAGCATTGTTGGTTCGCTCAAAGTGCTGATCACACGAGAGACAGCAGTTGTTCCTCCAGATATCGAGGAGCCCTCTGTGACTGATGTCTGCTCCAAATGAGAAGACTTTCCACCTTCAAAGTCAACACTTGGTCGGGCAATACATTGACCAGCACCAGTATCAGTGTTTGTCACAAACAGCTCCTTGTGATGATCTGCATGACACATTTGCCTCTTGTTGAAGATTTCTGCATCGATCTGCTCTCTGAACTCGTCAAGAGTCATGCATTTAGATGGAGAACCCTTACATACGTAACCAGTTTCAACCTTGCAGCTGTCATCACAGCCATCACCAGCCTTGAAGTTTTTATCGTCACACTCTTCCAGCCCACCTATCTTGCCGTTGCCACATTTTTCGCAGTTGGAGGTGCTTGACGTTGAGCCACCATTACAACTCCAGCCAGGTTCAACATGACAAATATCACTGCACCCATCCCCTGACTTTCTGTTACCATCATCACACTCTTCTTGACCAACAACCTTGGCATCGCCACATCTCTCACAGTGCTTGATGAAACAAGATTGTTTGTCCACCAATGCTGGACATGGTTCTCCACCGTTCTCAGCTTTAGTGACAACAGTACGCGTCCGCTTCTGCGTACCTTCGTCACAGTCACGATTGCACTTGGTCCACTTGGACCACTGGCTCACAGTACAATCGAATGCAGCCTTCTTGATTTTATCTATCTTAGCTTGTAAAATTTGTGTCTCTTCCTGTTGCCTGGTTGTTTTGCTGGTCAGATCCTTAGATTGCTGTCTTTCCTGCTTCAGCTGAGTATCCAACTCTGAACTCTCAGCAGCTGCTGTGTTGATGTGCTTGGCTGCCCGTGCAAGGTTGGATCGATGCTGACTGTCCTCCTTATGCTCAGTATACATCTCATCTGCTACTCTCTTTGTCCATGCTCCCTTGTCCAACAGCTTCTGCTTCTCGGCATTCACAAGAGATGTCGTCAATTCTTTTGAGGACCTCCGTGGCGTTGTGTCTGACGTGGTGAATCTCTTCGTTTCTAAGTTGGATAAGGAAAACGCCAAGTTGTCATCACACCTAAGCAAGAAGACCTACCACGAGGCCATGTCCGGGGTGACCCATCTGGAGCACTTCCACGTCTACGACAAGCCAAGCACTGCTGTAGACGACCTGGAGACCCTCAAGTTTCACACTGACGGTGGCTTCTTCCTCGCCTTCGTTCCCTCCATGGACTGCAACTCACGTCAGACTGACAATCAGTCATTCTACCTCGAGGGGATTGATAAACCACTACACTTTGAGGACGATGAGGTAGTCATCATGATGGGCGCTGCGTCCCAGTATGCTCTCAATGCTGGTCGTACTCGCGCCACCCTCATGGACGAGACCCCTGACTTTGTTGCTGCCCCCCACGCACTACGCATGAAACCTGGCGTCCGTCGCGCTTGGTATGGCAAGATGCACCTATTGCCCGCTTTCTCAGACACAATTCTTGAGCCTGTGGTAAACCGCGATCTGCGCTCTGTCCACCGTAACCTAAGAGCTATCCCTACTGACTGTAACAACATCACTGACTTCTTCTGCTGGAGTCATTGTCTCTCCATCCCGGAGGAGCCTGAGGGCGATGAGGACTATGGGCTCTACTGTGTTGTGCCAGACAAGGTGGTGGAGGGTGACAATGGCGAGTCCGACTTTGAGGAAGCTTACAAGAGCTGTGGCGGCGGGTTCATCCACAACCATGCCTGCAAGGGTATGTGGTTCCCACAGGATGAGGCGGCTGACGGAGTGCCAGCCTATGACCTGGANGTGCGGGATCAGATTGCNCTCCGTGTGAGGATCAACTTTGACGCATACCCACAGGACATCAGCTGGACCTTGACNAACACCTGTAAAATGGACGGTGGAGTGCTAGCNACGGGNGGGGACTATGACAGGAACCTTTTCAACCAAACTCTGTCCACAACTGTTGCCACTCGNGATGGCANATTTGAGTTTAAGATTGAGGATGCCTATGGGGATGGATTATGCTGTACTTATCTCGAGGGATCATACTCTGTCTCTAACTACAGCCCTTGGTATGGGCAGAATGATATACTTGTGGACAGCAAGATGGAAAATCCCTCGTCTGTAGAGACGTCTCAGTTCGAGACAGGTACATGTAGAGAAGAAGAGTGGAGGGTGTCCATTGATATTGACATAACTTTTGATGAGTACCCTGAACACATCAGCTGGGAGTTGTATGATACTTGTCGCAACAGGCTTGTAGGCCGAGGAGGGGGGTATTCTAAAGATTTAGCATTCCAGACTGTCCGAGTCTTCGATGAGAATCCAACGGATGGATTGTTTAAGTTCGTCATCTATGACAAACCTTTTGGTGATGGGCTCTGCTGTGGCTTTGGAGAGGGGGGATACAGTATCTTCTATGCGCTAGATGCTCCTATCATAAGCAAATTTGAGGGTTTGGGTGAGGAAATCCAATACTTTGGAGAGGCGAAATACTGCCCGGGTGGTACCGACGCCCCGACTGCTGTACCTGGAACACCACCACCAGACCCCACTCCAACGAGTTCACCCACATACGATGACGATCCTGAGGAAATAGCCAAATACAATCCTGTCAACATGGCTCCACAATGTGGAGGCTCTTTGAATCCTATTACCAAGCCGCTTGAGAAGTGTACCACCGTTGGAACTGGTCTGGTGAATGCAAAGAAAATTTCTGGCGAGCCCAATGGTCCGAATTCCATCCATAATGCCTGTCAGGATGGGGATTTGGGTGATTACCCTACTGACGAAAGTATTGAGACTGTCACTCTACTGGCTTCAGGAGCCAGTAACACGCTCGTAAAAGGAGGTACTGCGAAGCTTCGGGCTGAATATTATTCTGCCTGGCAGGCAGGTGATGTGGTTGACTTCTATATATACGACGGAAGGGATTGGCAGCTCATCAGCTCGGTCAAAGCCTTTAAAGGAGCAATTGATTACACCCTCACTGCCGAGAGTGATGACTTCACGCTTCCAGAACTCACGCTAGCTAACACTCGAACGATTATTCGTCGCTGTGGCGAATACTATTGCGATGAAGATTCTGTTCCATCTAGCTGTCCTACCAAGAGACCTGGGGAGGGCGGCTACAGTGACGTTGATGACTTGATTGTTGAGCTAGCTGACTTCGTACCAAGTGATGATGAGGTGATACTTGCTATTGATATCACCTTCGATAGGTACCCGAATGATATCAGCTGGGAACTCTTTAACGTATGCGAAGATGTTCCTGTAAGGATTGCTAAGAGTGACCCCTATTTTTATGAACAGGGGTTCGAGACACTCAGGGTGTTTGAGAAAACAGTGCCGGCTGGGGAGTACAAATTTATTATCAGGGATTCAATTGGTAGTGGGCTCTGCTGCAACTATGGTGAGGGGGGCTATGCCATCTACTATGGTACTCAAGCGCCCATCACGAGCAAGTTCTTATATGGCTCTTATGAGGAGGAGCAAATCTTTGGAAACAGTGATGCATGTGATGGTCCTGTGGGAGGGACAATACTCGATGTTCTAAATGGTTATGACGAGTTCAGCACGCTTTCGGCGCTATTAGAATACGCAAATCTTGACTTGGCCCTTGACGCTCCAGGCACTTACACGCTCTTCGCTCCTCCCAATTCCGCTTTCGAAAAGCTACCNCCTGAGCTGGTTGAAAAGTTGACGNCTGACCTGACGTGGAAGCCCCAGCTCCGAGACGTCCTTGGCTACCACGGCCTTGGATCAGTNGTCTACTCTAACGACATTGTTGATGGTTCCACTCCTCCAACGCTCAACTATCAGGCCGAGACTGTCCTTATGGGCCTNAACCCTCCTAGTGTCAATGGTGAAAGGATCATAACATCAGGGGGTCTTTTTGACATTCCAGCGTCAAATGGAGTTGTGCATGGGATTGATGGAGTTTTAACACCCAAGTCCATTACAAATTCTGTTGTTGACACGGTTCTTTCGGAAGATTACTTCTCTATTCTTGTCGATCTTCTTACTCAAGTTGACCTGGTTGAGGCACTCTCTGGGGAGGGTCCGTTCACAATATTTGGACCAACAAATGGAGCGTTCTCGGAACTACCTACCGGCTTGCGTAACGCACTTCTAGAAGATAATGACAAGTTGACCAAGGTTCTGTTGTACCATGTCATTGGTGAAAATGCTGATCGTAGAAATCTATCCACTGGAAATCGTGTTATTTATACTCTGGAAGGTGGACGAATTGAGATGGACAACTCTGATGGCACAGCATTTGGCGAGTTGAAGGTGAACGACGTGGTTGTAGAGGGCGGAGACATGATATCTAATAATGGCATTGTCCATAAGATATATGATGTGCTCATGCCCCCTGACTTGATACTGAAAGATGTTGGAGTAGATATCTTCTTTGATCAATACCCTGAGGACATCAGCTGGGAGCTTTTCAATACTTGTAATGGAGGCAAAGTAGTTGTGGCTGAAGGCCGTGGCTACGGACAAGAAAATGCAAACAAGGGTATCAATGTTTTCAATAAATGGATCGAGGACGGAACATTCAAGTTTGTCATCAAGGACCAATTCGGTGACGGCTTGTGCTGCACCTATGGTGCTGGTTCATATAAGCTCTACTACGAATCAGAAGTAATCGAAAGCAGTGATTTTGAAATGGTTGGTGAAGAGAGTTTTGACTTTGGTACTGAAAAGAGTTGTCCGGAGCCTGAAGAAACCCCTGAGAGTGTGGCTAAGTACGATTCTCGTGTCATGTCTCCACAGTGTGGATTTCCAGATCCCATTTATGGTGATTTTGGAGAGGTCATTCTGGGGCCTCTGACCGAAGCGCTGACACACTGCACCACTGTGGGCTCAGCTCAATCAGGTCCTCTTAGCCTTGAGTTGCTGCAAGCGAAAACCAGATCAGGAGAGCCAAATGGACCCAACACTGCTCATGGTATTTGTCAGGATGGTGATTCTGGTGTTTACAAGACTGATGAAAGCATTGAGTCTGTGTCTGTCATAGCCTCTGAAGACAGTGGGGTGCTCAAGCACGGAGGCACGGCCAAAGTTCAAGCCCAAGTGTATTCTTTCCTTGATGGGGCAGAAGACAGGATTGACTTCTTCTTTTACAACAAGGCTGATACCACCAAAGAATCAGGAGGAGAATGGGTGCACATTAGTACAGCAAGTCCTGTAAACGGTGGATTAATCACTGTTGAGAGTGAGGAGTTTGTGCTTCCAACAGTTGAACTCCTTACTGTGAGAACTGTCATTCGTTGGTCTGGTGAGGATGCTGACCCAACTTCCTGCCCCCGAAGTACTGGATCTGGTGAATTTAGTGATGTTGATGACTTGGTTGTTAATCTTGCTGATGTTAATGGTTGCGTGGATCATCCTACATGGTTTGATGGCAATGGGGACAAGTGTGACTGGTACGAGAGTAATGATACTCCGGGGTGCCCTACGTATGGAGACAGTGGTAAAGGGTGGCCATTGGGAACAGCGAATGAGAACTGTTGCTACTGCAAGTTGTAGAAATGGTGTTGGTTTTGTTTTGTGTGTCATAATATGAAGGGGGGATGATAATTTGTCTAGCTTTGTGTCTCCG
>NYWD01000037.1 GCA_002684855.1 Planctomycetaceae bacterium
TCGTCCGGCGCCACGAGGCGGCGGTACGCGAGGACCGGGGTCAGCTGGTCCGCGAAGATCCGTCTCGTGAACTGCACCGCTCCGGGGGTCGCCGGCGCATGCTGGTTCGAGAGTGGATCGGACTGGGGCACGATGCGTGGACTCCGGGACGCGGCTTGGTCCGGGCGAGGCTCCAAGTCTATCGACCGGATCTCCCTCCCCGCATGGGGGAACTCGACGACCCTGCTACCATCGGACCGTGACGAATCCGAGCACCAGCCCCCGAACGCCCCCCCCGGACCTCGATCCCGGGTCCGCACCGACCGCGGTCCTCGAAGGGCTCACCAAGCACTACTACAAGCCCGACGGCACGATTCTCGTCGAGGCGCTCCGGGGGATCGACCTGGTGATCCCGTCGGGGGAGTACTGCGCGATCATGGGCGCGAGCGGCAGCGGCAAGAGCACGCTCATGAACCTGCTGGGCTGCCTCGATCGCCCGTCGTCCGGTCGGTACCTGCTCGACGGCATCGACGTCTCGGAACTCGACGACACCGCGCTCAGCCGGGTCCGAGGTCGCCGGATCGGCTTCGTGTTCCAGGCGTTCAATCTGGTGAGCGAGCTCACGATCGTGGAGAACGTGGAGGTCCCGTTGTTCTACCAGGGCGTTCCGCGGGCGGAACGTCGTGCGAGGGCGATCCAGCGCCTGGGCCTGGTGGGACTCGACGACCGGCTCGGGCACCGACCGAACGAACTTTCGGGCGGCCAGCAGCAGCGGGTCGCCATCGCCCGCTCGCTGGTCACGAACCCGGCGATCATCATGGCCGACGAGCCCACCGGGAACCTCGATTCCAAGACCGGCGATGCGATCCTCGACATCTTCGGACAGCTTCATGCCGAGGGCATGACCATCATCATGGTCACCCACGATTCGAGGATCGCCGATCACTGCCAGCGGGTCGTCACGCTGGAGGACGGCCGCGTCTCGACCGATCTCGCCGTCGCCGGTTCCTGACGCCCGAAAGGCGGTCCAGCCGGGCGTCCCCTCGAGCCGATGTCCATCAGGACCGTCCCGGCGTGAGGAAACCCTCGAAACGGAGCGACCGTGCGAATCCTCGGCATCGATCCCGGCCTTCGAATCACCGGCTACGGACTCGTGCTCGCCGAGGGCTCGCGGGTCACGGTGATCGAAGCGGGCGTGATTCGCGTCGCCGCGGACGGCGACCTGCCCGGTCGACTGCATCGGCTCCATGCCGATCTCACGGAGGTCATGCTCGAGCTGCGGCCCGGTCTCGTCTCGGTGGAGTCCGTGTTCTCCCATCCCGAACGCGCGGCGACCGGCGTCCGCATGGGCCACGCCCGCGGCGTGATCCTGCTCGCGGCGGCGCAGCAGGGCATCGAGTTGGTGGAGCATGCACCCGCGCAGGTCAAGAAGGCGTTGACCGGGGACGGGAAGGCGGACAAGGCCCGGATGCAGGCGGCGGTCGTGACTCGATGCGGACTGGACTCCAAGCCGGAGCCACCGGACGTGGCCGACGCGCTCGCGATCGCGCTCTGCGCGGCGCAACGGCTCGACACCGCGGTCATTCCGCCGCCGAAACCCGCCGAACCACCACGATGACCGGAGTGCCCTCCGGCGGCACCGCCCCGTCTCGGATCCTCCAGACCGGCGGGTCGACGCCGGTCTCCGGCGATCGGACCTCCTCGGCCGCGATCACCTCGTCACCGAAGGTCGTGAGCCCGACGAAGGTCCCCGCGTAGTCGGCGAGGAAGTATTCGCCCGCGCCCATCGACGGCGGATTCGGGCGCAGCAGCGAACCGGCGAAGACCCAGGTCGGGAGCGCCCGCTCACGGGCGTCCTCGATCATCGATCCGAGTGCCACCTCGCTCGCCTCCGGTCCGTCCGGCCCCGAGGGTCCGAATCGGACCTCGATCTCGACTCGCGGACCACGCGGGGGGATCGGCGAGCTCGTCGCCTCGTCCCATGCCGCCGGCGCGCCCGGCTCGAGGCCGGCGAGGAGCAGTGCGGCGTGAACCACGGATGGAACCGCATCGGTCACGACGATCGATTCGTGCTCCCGGGTGGATCGACGACACACCGCGACTTCCAGCCAACCGGTCTCGAGGGTGATCTCGCCCGGGAACTCGACCCGTCCGGCATCGACCCAGGCCCGGACTCCACCGTCGAGATCGATGATCCTGGGGTCCGACGTCGCCTCGGGCGACGACGCGTCGGGCATCGTCGCGTCGGAGATCGGGGCCGGCATCCCGTGATGAACGCCCTCGACCGTCGTCGGATCCGTCGGCGACGAACCGGCCGCGGGGGCCGCGTGTCCACCGGCGTCGGCCATCGTCGGGAGGGAACTCCGATGCGGCTCGCCACAGGCGACGAGCGAATGCAGGATGCCGAGGATCATGACCATGAGGACCCGCGGCGGACCCGCGGCGTCGATCGAACCCGCGGCCCCGGTGCCGCCGTCGGTCCTCGAGCGGGATCCTGCACGGATCCTGGAGATGCGGACGTTCGAGGATTTCAAGGGAGAGCGGCTCCAGCGACTCGAGGGATCGACGAGGCATCACCCCGTCCAGTGACCCGACCAGTCCGTCCATCGGTGCCGATGCGGCGATCGGCCGAGAAAAAAAGGCCCGGCTGAGGCAAGCCTCGAACCGAGCCCTTCCGGGGGCGAAATTGGGTCGCGGTCGAATCCAAACGACTCGGACGAGCGACATCGGAATGCTAGCATGCATCGGTCCGTTGGCAACGCATCGCCTCCCGTAAACCGGAATTTTCCGCCTTCCAGCCCATGCGGCGTCGGTCAGGCGCCTCCCGAAACTACCCATCTTCACAATCAGCCGCGTCTCGGACCAACCCCGATCCGGATTCCCCGCGACGTCCGTCACGGGCGGCCCGCGGGACCGAACGCGAGCCTCGGAAGCAACCGCCGCCGTGGTCACACTCAACCGAACCATCCGCTTCTCCCTGACCCGAACGATCCCCCCGGAGGTCGCGATCGCGTCGTCGCGGGGCAACACCCATGCGGGCTGGCCGTCGATGGACCTCGTGGCGGGCTCGTCCTGGGAGGCCACCGTCGAGGTCCGGGGGACACCCGATCCACGCACCGGATACCTCGTGGGCATCGACAAGCTCGATGCCGCGGTCCGCGAACGGGCCCTTCCGGTGCTGCTCGAGACGCATCAACGACGCGATCTGTCCGCGATCGAGGTCGCTCGCACCATCCTCGACCAGGCCAGCGGCGGCGACGGACCGACCTTCGACGCGATCGAGGTCGGGATGGAACGCGACACCCGCTGGCGGGTAGATTCAGGAGACATGTCCATGGTTCTCGTTCAACGACGCTACGAATTCTCGGCCTCGCATCGGCTGCACCTCGCCGAACTCGATGACGAGGCGAACGCCGCGATGTTCGGCAAGTGCAGCAATCCCCACGGGCACGGCCACAACTACGAGGTCGAGGTCCAGGTCCGGACCGACGGGGATGCGCCGGTCTCGATCCTCGCCCTCGACCAGGTGGTGGACGCGGTGGTGATCGACCGGTTCGACCACAAGCACCTCAACCTCGATCTCGACGACTTCAAGAGCCGGGTTCCGAGCGTGGAGAACATCGCGGCCCGCTGCGTCGACCTGCTCCGGGATCCGGTGGCCGCCCTCGCACCCGGCTGCGGGCTTCACGGCGTGAAGGTCTGGGAGACCCCGCGCACTGCCTGTACAGTGCTGGCCTGAACACCCCTCCCCCCCTTCGGGAACTCCGCATGAAGATTCGACCGATCGTGCTCGCCGCCCTGCTCTCCACCGTTCTCCCGGCCCTTCCAGCCGGTGCGGAGGACTGGGACGGGTTGAGGTCGGATTACACCCAGCTTCGAGAGTACATGTCGTCCAAGCGGCGGATCGGACCGTCCGAGCGCACCGCCCTCGAAGGACTCCTCGAACGACTCGACGGATTCATCGCGGAAAATCCCGACGACCGTCGTGCCCTCGCGATGGACATCAGCGTGTCCACGTGGCTCGGACGCACCGAGCGGGTCGAGCGCGACTACGAACTGCTCGCGCAGCTCACCGATTCGGATGCCGTCTGGGTCGCCTGGGCGAAGATGAAACTCGCCGAGAACAAGTATGACGAGGCCGGCAGCATGGCCAGAAGCCGGCCCTACGATCTCGCCGAGACCCCGGAGATCGCGATCATCAACGCGCGATCCATGATGTCGCGGAACGACTTTCAGGCGGCGATCGACGCGATCGACGCGATCCCCGAGGAGGGACTCGCGAAGCCGGGCATCCGGGCGCAGGCGACCCGGTACCGCAGCGAGAGCGAGCGATGGCTCGCGTCCTGGGAGGACGAGGCGGCCGCCCGAGCGGTCGAGGACGCGGCTGGAACCGCCCCCGTGATGCAGCTGATCACCAGTCGCGGCCCGGTCACGATCATGCTGTTCGAGGAACAGGCCCCGAACACCGTCGCGAATTTCATCGAACTCGCCGAACAGGGCTTCTACGGCGGGACGCGCTTCCATCGGGTCGAACCGAACTTCGTGGTCCAGGGCGGGGATCCGAACTCCCGTCCCGGGACGGCGGGCCAACCCGGAACCGGCGGTCGAGGCGCCCAGATCCCCGATGAGGCGAATCGGGACGACAAGCGTCTGCACTTCGCCGGCGCGGTGGCGATGGCCAAGGCACCGAACCCGAATCTGCCGGGCGCCTCCATCCCGAACACCGCGAGTTCGCAGTTCTACGTGGTGCTCGAGCCGCGCGAGTCGCTGAACAAGGAATACACGGTCTTCGGCCGCGTGATCGACGGCATGGAGGTCCTGCAACGCATCCGCCGGGACGACGAACTCACCGCCGTCACCACCATCTCCCGCCCCGACCGCGAGTACAAGGCGACCACGATGCTTCCTTCCAGCGTCCCGCCCGCCGGAACCAAGATCGACCTTCCGTAGATCGGGGCCGCCAGCGGACCGCGGGTGCGATCATCGCGACCCGGCGACGTGCACGTCCTTCCCGGGGGCGGATGGAGCTCCTTCTCCGGAACCCCGGGGCGTCGACGTCGCGGGATGATCCCGTTCGAGGACGAGCGACCGGTCATGACGTACCGAGGTCGCCGCGGTGGCCCCGGAGCGAGCGGGCCGGTCCGGTCCGGTCCGGTGCGGTCGGTCGCGGAGGGCGGCGGACTCAGGTGAGATCGGCTTCGCCCAGCAGGCTGAAACCCTTTCGGAGCAGGATCTGCCCCGCGAAGGTGTGATCGTCGACCGCGATCGCCATCGCCGGCGGCCCGTCGCCGGTCCGGTTGATGGGGTAGGTGAAGGCGATGTTCACTTCGGCCGCGAGCAGGAAGCGAAGGGCCTCCCGGAGCGAACCGTCGGCCACCAGCTCGAACACCAGGATGTCCAGTTCGGAGAACGTGAAGTCATTCTGTCGCAGGGCGAACCGGGCGCCGTCGGCGTTGTCGCAGACGAGTCGGACCACGGCGTGGTCGCTTGAATCGAGCACGCAGGTCGCCCTGACGTGGACGTCCGGCGCCGCCTCGAGCATCTCGAGGAGTTCCAGCATCTTGCCGACCCGGTTGTCGAGGAAGACGCTGAACTGTCGGACGGAGGGCGGAACATAGCCACGCTCGGTCTCGGGCATCGGGAGGGACATGGGCGTTCCGTTCGAGGCGAGACGGTTCGAAGCGAGGGGTCGCGGGGCCGGACGCGAGCGACCGGACCGCGGAAGTATACCGAGTCAGCCGCCGGTCGCCGTCGCATCGCCTCTGACGAACTCGATCGAATCGACGGGCGGCACCAGCCCCGCCTCGGTCGCTTCCTCGAACAGCCGGCGCACCGCCAGGAGCCCGCGAACGCCCGCATCCACCGTCAGCCGGTTCACGTAGAGCTCGATGAAACGATCCGCGGTGGCATGATCGATCCCGCGACCGAATCCCATCGCGTACTCGACCGAGCGGGTCCAGTGCTCGAGGGCGTGGGCGATGCTCCGTTCGAGCAGGCCGGCGATCTCCTCCAGCGTGCCGACGCCGTACGCGGTCTCGAGATCGCGGCGAACGACGTTCAGGCCGAGCGGGAGCGGGCCGCCGGTCCGTCGGCCCCACCAGTCGCCGAGGTCCTCGAGGAGATGCAGACCGTCGTCGGCGAAGGTCAGCTGCCCCTCGTGGATGACGACGCCCGCGTCGACCTCGCCGGCGAGCACGCGGTCGCCGACCTCCTCGAACGGGACCTCGACCTGTTCGTGATCGATGCCCCGCATTCTCAGTCCGAGGGTCAGCGCCGCGGTGGTGCGGCGACCGGGAGTCGCGATCCGCGGCCGAGCCGCGGCGAACCGCTCCCAGGACAGGTCGGTGGCCGCCACCAGTTTCGGTCCGTAACCCTCGCCCATGGACGACCCGCAGGCCGTGATCGCGTACCGGTCCGCGACGCGCGGGAACTGGCCGCAGCTCAGGGCCGTGATCTCCAACAGGTCGGTGTCGGCCTCGGCGCGTCGGTTCGCCGCCTCGATGTCGATCTCGACCTGTTCGAAACGGAATCTCGACGAGGGGATCGCCGGCGGCTCGCCGTCGATTCCGAAGAGCGGCCACCACATGAAGGCGTCGTCGGGATCCGGGCTGTGACCCAGGCGAAGGACGATGGGGTTCGAGTTCGACATCGCGTTGATGCTAGCACCCCGGACCGCCTCGTCGCCGATCGCGACGACGCATCTCCCGCGACCTCGGATTCCCGCCCCGGCGGGACCGGGAGCCCGTTCCGGTTCCAGCGGTTCAGCAGCCCCAGAGGGACAGGAAGATCCCGAGATCGGCACCGTCGGTCACGCCGTCGCCGTTCAGGTCCTCCGGACAGCCGTCGCAATCACCCCACGCGGCGAGCAGGAAGCCGAGGTCCCCGCCGTCGACGCAGCCGTCGCCGTTGAAGTCCCCCTCCGTCTCGCTGGTCTCGAGCGTCCCGATCAGGCTGGTGTTCGAGAGATTGACCTCCGCGAGGATCGTGACGTTGTTGACGCCGATCGGGAGGTCCTTCGGATCGAGACCGAAGGAGAAGGGCTGCAGGATCAGGTTGTCCATCAGGACCTCGTCCCCCTTGAGGGGAAGGACGTCGGTTCCGAAGCTGTAGAAGTCGGGAACCACGTTGGAGCCCTCGATGTTCACGAGGTCGCCCGAGACGCTGTAGTTGAAGGAGGAGACGAAGGGCGAATCGGGGAAGAACACCGTGTCGCCGTCGAAGACCCCGGCGACCCCACCCGCGTCGAGCTGGATGATGAAGTCGGAGACCGTGATGTCGAGCGTCTGGCATCCGAAGATCGGGAGGCAGAAGAGGTCGTAACTCACCGTGCCCTCGCCGAGATCGAACACCAGCTCCGGGACCTCCATCGCCAGGAACGGCGGAATCGACGGATCGAAGTTGGCTCGCACGAATCCGGTGACCTGCTGGGTGGTCGAGTCGACGTCCGAGCTGGTGCCGATCGACGTCTCGATGGTGAGCGTCAGGGTGAGGTCCGCGGTCGAACCCTCGACGACGATGAATTCGGCGGAACTCTGGCCCACCGCCGCCGATCCGAGGAGGAGCGACGGCAGGACCACGGTGACGAGCGAGGCTGACTTCATGTCTTGGACTCCGATGCGAAGGGCTGGTGGAGGGGAGCGGCACCACCAAACTAGCCGCTCGAAGCGGAAATCCAATCCGCGACCCGGGAACTTCCTTCGAAAACCGGGTCTGCGGCGTGGGCGGGACCCTCGAATCGTTCAGAAACGAGGTTGACCGCCGTCGAGGAATGGATTGCCGGACCGCTCGCGTCCCACGGTGGTCTCGCCGCCATGCCCGGGAAGCACGCGGGTGTCGTCGTCGAGCTCGAGGATGCGGACCAGGGATCTTCGCATCGCCTCGGGGTCCGAGGTCGGAAAGTCGATCCGACCGATCGAACCCGCGAACAGCGTGTCCCCCGCGATCAGGGTCCGCGTCGGTTCATGCAGGAATCCGCAAGAGCCGGGACTGTGCCCGGGGAGATGGAGGATCCGCCACGCAGGCCCGAGCGGGCACGGGTCACCCTCCGCGAAGATCTCGTCGGGCGGCGTCGCGGTGGCCGGAGCGCCGAGGAACGCCGAGAGGTTGAGCATGGGTTCGCCGTTCCAGTCCGCTTCCGCGGCGTGGCAGCGGATCGGCATCGGGCCGAATCGGGTCAGCGCCTCGTCGATGCCGGCGATGTGATCATGGTGACAGTGCGTGAGCACGATTCCCGCTGGACGGCGGCCCGAAGCCTCCACCGCCTCCAGCAGCGAGGTCGGACGCTGTCCGCAGTCGACGATCCAGCATCGTCCGGGATCGTCGTCGTCGGCGACCACGAACCCGTTGGTCTGGTAGTCCCCCAGCGGGAGGATCGAAAGGATCGGATCCGTCGGAGTCTGTTCGGTCATGGGCACTACAGTACGGTAAGTGGCGATCCGAATCGCCCCCCGACCCCCGCACCGGAGCTCGCCGGCATGATCCGCACCAGAATCGATTCCTCCGAGACCACCCCGGTCGATCTCGACGGCGTCCGGGACGTCGCGATGCGCGTCCTGCTCGGTGCCGCGGAGGACGTGCCCCACTTCTCGATGCGTCACTTCGTCGTGCAACCGGGCGGGCACACGCCGAAGCACGCCCACGACTACGAGCACCAGGTGATCGTGCTCGCGGGCGACGGCGAGGCCGACCACGGCGGCGAGACCGTGTCGTTCCGACCCGGAGACGTGATGTACGTCGAAGCGGATCAGACCCACCAGTTCCGCAACACCGGTTCCGAGCCGGTCGAGTTCATCTGCCTCGTCCCCCGGACTCGGAACGGCGGCGGCGTGGTGCCGGGCTCGTGACCCCGCCACTCCACACGACGATGCGTCCCGGTCTTCCGTGGTTCGCCCTGGCGATCTTCGTCGCGACCCTGCTGGGGTCGATCGCGTTCCGCCGCCCCGATGCGCCGTGGTCCGCACCCGTGCTCGCGGGTTGCG
Source organism: Planctomycetaceae bacterium (assembly GCA_002684855.1). Lineage (GTDB taxonomy): Bacteria > Planctomycetota > Phycisphaerae > Phycisphaerales > SM1A02 > UBA12014. The sequence continues at coordinate 8,958 of NYWD01000037.1, forward strand.
TCGCGGGCGGGATCGTCTCGTTGCTCGCGATCGGAATCGCGACGCTCCTCGCAGGCCGGGCCGCCACGACGGATGAGACCAACACCCCGATCCTCGAACGGATCGAGGAGCATTCGATGCTTTCCGACCAGGCCAAGCGCCTGGTCTACCGCGACCGGGAACTCGAACTTCTTCGAATGCTGGTGGAACAGGACATCGCCGCGGGCGAGTTCGACGCTGCGTTGCGGATGGTCGACGAACTCGGGAACCAGTTCGGGCGGCGCGAGGAGGCCGAGGCCCTGCGGAGCCGCATCGACGCCAGTCGGCGCGAGGACGTCGATCGGCGGATCGGCGAGGGGACCCGGCACATCGCCCGACTCCTCGCGGCCGGGGACTGGGACGCCGCCGCCACCGTCCAGCATCGACTCGAGCGGCTGTTTCCGGAGGCCCCCGCGATCGCGAGCCTTCCGGAGCAGATCCTCGCAGCACGGCTCCGCCACGCCGCCGAGGTCGAGACGCGGATGCGGGACGCCCACGCGACCGGCCGGATCGACGATGCGATGGCGCTGCTCCGCGATCTCGACCGGCATCTCGTCGGACGCGAGAGCACCCGGGTGCTCGACGTCGCACAGCCCATCGTCGCGGCCCATCGGGAGCGGTGCGGCGTCCGGTTCCGGGACGCGATCAACGCACGCGATTGGAGCACCGCGGTCGAACTCGGCGAACGTCTCGTCGAGGAGTATCCGAACACCCGGATGGCGGAAGAGGCGTCGGAACTCCTCGCCGGGCTCCGAAGCCGGGCGGATCGCGTTCAGGACCGCTCCTGAGCCTCGTGCGAATCGCGAACGGACGTATACTCCGCCGGTGCTCCCCCGACGCCGAATCGAATCCCGGTCGAAGGTCGTGCAACGACCCTTCCCGCTGCTCGCCGCCATCTGGCTGGCGACCGGTGTCCTCGGCTGCGACGCGTTGAACGAGGACCTCAACGACTTCACCGAGAAGTTCTCGCCGCCGAGCCCCTTCCAGGCGGCGGTGTGGGCCTCGGATTTCAACGACCCCGGACTCCAGCGGAAGGGCGTGATCCTGCTGTCCAACGCGCCGTTCGGCGGCGATCGGACCTACGTGGACCTCTATCGCGTCCTCGCGACCGAGAGTCCCGATCCGCTGGTCCGATCCTCCGGCATCCGCGCCCTCGGCCGATGGGGATCGCCCGATGACGCGGGCCCGATCGCGGATCAGCTCGCCAACGACTACCGGCAGGTCCGGCTGGAGGCCGCGATCGCGCTGCAGCGGCTCCACGCTCCCGCCGTCGAGGACCGGATCTGGCGTCGCCTCATCGACGAGGACGAGGACGAGTCGATCCGGATCGAACTGGCGATCGCCCTCGGGCAGTACCCGACCGATTCAGCCTTCCAGGCGCTGGCCCTCGCCCTCGAGGATCGAAGTCTCGCGCTCAATCTCGCGGCGGCCGACAGCCTCCGGATCCTGACCGGTCGAGACTTCGGGGTCGACGCCCCCGCATGGCTCTCCTGGTACGACTCCACGAAGTCGGCCTTCGCCGACGTCGAGATCTTCCTGTACCCAACCTTCGAACGCCGGGTCACCTTCCTCGAGCGACTCGCGTTCTGGGCGCCGGTCGAGTTCGAGAAGCCCGGCGTGCCCCGCGGACTCGACGAGGGCGGCGAGGAGACCTACGGACAGGCCTCGAACGACGCCGCGATCCGGACCTACGAGAACGTCGGCGAAGGTCCTTGACCGAACGCGAATCCCACCACGAGCATCCGGTCGGCGACGAGGGGCCCCGGCCTCGCGTGGTCGGAGACGCCGGCCTTTCGCCCGACGATCCGGTGAACCCGATCCTCACGATGCAGGAGGAGGAGGCGGACGGCATCGAGGACGGGGTCATCCGATCGGGGCGTCTCGCGGGCAGGTCGATGTGGTCCGCCATCGGGATCCTCGCGATCCCGGTCCTCCTGCAACAGACGCTCACCGCGCTGGTGGGCCTCGTGGACAAGATGCTCGCGGGCGGGCTGCCCGAAGCGATCGTCGTGGCCGCGATGGACGGCGTCGGAATCGGCTCGTTCGTCGGCTGGTTCGTCTCGATCGCCCTGGGCGGGGTGGGCCTGGGCGGCCAGGCCCTCATCGCGCGAGCGATGGGCTCGGGCGACGGTGACCTCGCGGCCCGCGGGCTGGGGACCACGATCGTGCTGGGCGTCGCGTGGTCGACCCTGGTCGGGATCGTGATGTGGCTCGCCGTGGCCCCGCTCGCGATGCTGACCGACCTCACCCCGGAAGCCAGTCGGCATGCCGTCGACTACGTGCGGACCATGTCGCTCGGGATGCCCCTCTGCGGCGTGATGATGGTGGGATCGATGTGCCTCTTCGGCGCAGGCGAGACCCTCAAGCCGAGCCTGATCGCCGCCGCGGTGAACGTCGTGAACGTGATCTCCTCGTGGCTCCTCTCCGGCGTCACGCTCGAGTTCGGGGACGTCGTCCTCCCGAATCCCGGCGGCGTCGATCCCCTCGAATGGGGCGTGATCGGGATCGCGGCCGGCACCGCGACCAGCTGGGCGGTCGGCGGGCTCGTCACGCTGCTGGTCCTCTTCCGAGGCGTGAAGGACCTTCGGCTCGAACCACCCCGGATGCGGCCCGAACCTTCGATCATGCTGCGGGTGGTCAAGGTCGGGATCCCGACGTTCTTCGAAGGCATCGCCATGTGGGCGGTCAGTCTCATCGTCGTCGGCTTCATCGGCCGCATCGCCACCCGCGCCGCGGAGCTCGGCGACGTCGTCGAACCGGGGGGACTCGTCGGTGCGCACATCATCACCGTCCAGTGGGAGGCCTTCAGCTTCCTGCCGGGCTTCGCGATGGGAACCGCCGCCGGCGCGCTCGCGGGCCAGTACCTCGGCGCCGGCAACCCCCGCATGGCGCGCCGGGCCCTCGTCGCGTGCACGGTCATCGGCGTGCTGATGATGTCCGCGATGGGCGTGGTCTTCATGATGTTCGGACGCGGCCTGACGGCGATCATCAGCGATCAACCGATCCACCTCGAGGAGGTCCCCCGCCTGCTCTTCATCTGCGGGACCACGCAGGCCTTCTTCGCCCTGACCATGGTCCTCCGGCAGGGACTCCGCGGGGTCGGCGACACCCGCTGGACGCTGCTCATCACCACCTGCTCGAGCTACGGCATCCGCCTTCCCGCCTGCTGGCTGCTGGGGATCCACTTCGAACTCGGACTGGCCGGCATCTGGATGGGCCTGATGGGCGAAATCGTGGTGCGGGGCGTGCTTTTCCTGATCCGCTTCCTCCACGGTGGCTGGGCGCGAATCGAGGTCTGAAGGTCCGAGAGCCCCCGCCGACATCGCCGAGACGGGTTTTCCCGGCTAGCATCGGGGAGTTCGACCCCGAGCCCCCGTCGATCCGTCTCCTGGAATCACTCGATGATCACCCCGGAACCAGAACGCCCGCAGCGACCGAACGTCGATCCCGGCGCGGATCCCCTCGATCCCGGCTTCCAGGACGCGCTGGTCGCCGGGGAGACCCGGATGACGCCGGAACAGGCCCTGGCCGCCTGGCATCGCATGCCGATCGCCGACCTCGGCCGACTCGCGGATCGACGCTGCCGGGAGATCCACGGCGATTCCGTTCGAACCTACGTGATCGACCGCAACATCAACTACACCAACGTGTGCACCGCGAAATGCACCTTCTGCGCCTTCCGCCGCACCCAGGAGGACGAGGACGCGTACACGCTGGAGTACGAGCAGCTCCTCCAGAAGATCCGCGAGGTCGTGGCCATTGGCGGCACGCAGATCCTGATGCAGGGCGGGATGAATCCGGAGCTGCCGCTGGAGTGGTACGTGGAGCTCCTTCGCCGGATCAAGTCCGAGTTCCCCGACCTTCACGTCCATGCCTTCAGCCCCCCCGAGTTCATCGAGTTCGTGAACTTCTTCGATCCACCCGGGGACACCCTCGCGGACAAGCTTCGAACCGTCTTCGCGCCACTGGTCGAGGCGGGCCTCGATTCCCTCCCGGGCGGCGGTGGCGAGATCTTCGCCGACGCGGTCCGCCGCCGGATCGGGCTTGGAAAGTGCACCGCGGAGGCGTGGCTCACCGTGATGCGGGTCGCCCACGAGTTCGGTCTCAACACCTCGGCCACCATGATGTTCGGTCACATCGAGGGGATCGGCGACCGCATCCATCACATGGAACTGGTTCGTCGCTGGCAGGATTCGGCCATCCGGGACTTCGCGTCCGATGGTGGCGGCCGGTATCACGCCTTCATCTCCTGGCCGTTCCAGCCCGACAACACGCCGCTCGGTCGGGTGAAGCGGTGGGGCGAGACCGAAGGAGACGATCCGGATGCCCCGTTCCCCGGCGACGTGGTCGGGCTCCTCGACGGCTCCGGCGACCGGTCGCTCCACCGCGAGTTCGGCCGCCGGATCCGGCTGGCGGGTGCCACCACCTACCTTCGCACCCAGGCGCTGAGCCGTCTCTACCTCGACAACATCTGGTCCATCGGATCGAGCTGGGTCACGATGGGCCCGCACGTCGGCCAGGTCGGCCTCCGGTTCGGCGCCAACGACATGGGGTCGGTGATGATGGAGGAGAACGTGGTGTCCTCCGCCGGCACCGCGCACTGCCTCAACGAGCCGATGATCTGCCGACTGATCCGGGACGCCGGATTCGTTCCCGCCCAGCGCGACAACGACTATCGCGTGCTCCGACCGCACTTCGCACCGGGAGGACCGGACCTCGAGGTCGAGGACTGGTCGAAGTATCGCGCCACGTCGCTGCACCGGCAGACCGAGGACGCGGAGGAGGGTGCGGGATGCGGGTCCCACTTCGGAACGACCAGCGGCGACGCCTCCGCGATCGTCGATCTCACGGTCAAGGGCGACTGATCGCGAAGTCGGTGCGGGGTCCGTTCAGGATCCTCCGGTCAGATCCGGGCGTTCCGTCGCGGAAGCGCCGGCGAGCCATCGGTCGACCAGCATCGGATCGACGGGAGACTCCACCCCCAGCCCGAGAAACGCGAGTTTCGAGACCAGCGTCTCGAGGAAGTCGGCTGCTTCGACGTGGAGACGGATCCGATCCTTCCCGTCGATCACGATCACCGCGATCCGGTCCGGATCGGCCGGATCCGAGCGAATCCCGATCACCGCCTTCGAGGACGCTTCGCCGGACGGCGCGGGCACGACCGTGAGCCAGAGGTCCCCGCCGTTCAGGTTGATGCATCCCCCCTGGGAGACCGAGATGATCTGGAAGTCGAACGGATCCTGGAGCGGCGGGTCGAGGTCTCGGAGCCTTTCCGCCAGTTCGATGCGGAGGAGCGCCGCTGGATCCGACGATGCGGAGAGTTCGGGCAGCAGTTCCCGCACGATCCGTTCGACGTTCCGCTCCCGTGCATCGACCGATCCGATCGACTCGGTCGGTATCGCGGTCGCCGCCGGCCTCGGAGGCGGCATCGTCATCCTCGCGGTGGTGGCGGACATGCCGGAGACGATCGTCAGGACGATGATCGCGAACAACAACAGCACGGGCATCAGCAGCACCGCGAAGGACGCCCGAAGACCGCTGACCCGCTGTCCGGCGGAGAGGAGGAGGATGATGGCGACGAGGGACCAGATTCCGCTCACCTGGCTGCCGCAGTACGGACCGAGACAGGGGATCGCGACCAGGATCGCCGGTCCGCAACCGAAGCATGCGAGCGACATGGTTCGCCCGATTCCATCCTGCACGGGTCCGGTGAGCCGGAGCACCAGATGGCCGGCCGCCGCGATCGCCACCACGGTCAGCAGGGTCGAAGTGACCGTCGTCACGCCCATCATCCCGATGTAGAACGCCGCGAGGGCGAGGCCGGGTCCTCCACCGGCGTTGAGCGCCCCCTGCCAGATCGGGACGGCCACCACCACGACGAAGATCGGAAGCACCCCGAAGCACAGCAGGAGGAGGTTGATCATCGCCAGGAACTGGAACCCGGGGAGCGGGCCGGACTTCGGGGGAATGCCCCGGGCGAGATCACCGGGCCGCACCATCGCCCAGCCCGCGGTGAGGAGCGTCCGCTTGAAGATTCCTCGGGACGCGTCGAACCACGGTGCCACCGCGTTCTCGATCCCGTCCTTGCCGACGAGCGGACGGATCACGCATTCGTCCTGGGTGATCCGGGTGCCGCATTCGACGCAATCGAAGTCCGCGGGATCGAGCAGACCGTCGGCGGTGTCCCCGTAGTAGGCCTGGTCGCAGTGCGGGCAGCAGAAGCGCACCTCGCCGATCTTGAAGACGAAGTCGCCCGGCCGGAAGCCCCCGCCGCACTCCGGGCAGCTTCCCGGGGGGAGGTTCCACAGCGGGTATTCGCACTGCCTGCATCGCATGAGGACGCTCCCTCGGCGGAATGCGCCGTTCCGTTCGTGTTCCACCCATCAGGACCCGGAAGGACCGGCGACGCCGGAGCGGATCAGTCTTCCGGACATCCTTCGGAGACCCGTCGCCGGAACTCCGCGACCAGACGGCGGGTGATCTCGCCCATCCGACCGGTTCCGATCACCGCATCGTCGATTCGAGAGACGCCGATCACCTCCGCCGCGGTGCCCGTGAGGAAGACCTCGTCGGCCTCCAGCAGGGTCTCGATTCCGAAGACCGCCTCCTCGACCTCGAATCCGCAGGCCGGGGCGATTTCACGCATCACGAAGCGGCGGGTCACCCCGTGGAGGATCCCCGTGCTGGTCGCGGGCGTGATGATCCTCCCGTCCTTCACGGCGAAGATGTTGTCGCCGGTGCATTCCGCGACCTGGCCGTCGGTGTTGAGCATGATCGCCTCGAGGACGCCGGCTTCGATCGCCTCCACCTTCGCGAGGATGTTGTTGAGGTAGTTCAGGCTCTTGATCCGCGGGTCGAGGCACTCGATCGGGATGCGCGGGCGCTTCGCGACGACCACCTTCATCCCCTCCTCGTAGAGCTCCTCGGGATAGAGCTGGATCCGATCGGCGATGATGAAGGTTCCGGGTTCGGGGCAGCGAAACGGGTGCAGCCCGAGCGTGCCGACGCCCCGGGTGAAGACCAGTCGGATGTAGCCGTCCTCGATCCCGTTGGCATCGACGGTGGCCCGAACCGCGTCCTCGATCTCCTCGAGGTCGTAGGCGGGCTTGAGGTGGATGAGGGCCGCCGATTCGTACATCCTGGCGAGATGCGTCTTGAGCTTCAGGATCCTGCCGCCGTAGGCGCGGATCCCCTCGAAGCATCCATCGCCGTAGAGCAGCCCGTGATCGAAGACCGAGACCATCGCCTCGTCCTTGGGAACCAGTTTTCCGTCAAGCCAGATGTAGGACATGGGGGGACCATTCTACCGACTTCGCCGGGGCTGCGAATCGACGCCGCCGCATCGTTCAGGAGCCGCACGGGCCCCAGTTCGACAGGAGCAGCCCGAGGTCGCCGGCCCCGACCACCCCATCCTCGTCGATGTCGGATCGGCAGCCGTCCCGCCCGCCCCAGTCGAGCAGCATCGCCCCGAGGTCGACCCCGTCCACCCGGGCGTCACGATCGAGATCGCCGCTGCAGAACGCGATCGCGGTGCGAATCGCGCCGGATCCCAGCCCCTTCGCCACCACGTCGACGAGGGGTCGCGAGGATTCGTCGTGCGGTTCGGCGATCGATCGGGGAACCTCGATCTGCCCCCCCGAGTTGTAGCCCCAGCACGCGACGCTTCCGTCCTCGTGCAGCAGGACCGTGTGGCCCTGGCCGGCGGCCAGTGCGATCCCGGGTCGCGTCGGCGTTCCGATCCCGCGGGGCACCGAGAGCTGGCCCACGCTGTCGTCTCCCCAGCACCGCACCGAGCCGTCCTCCAGCAGCACCACCGTGTGGGAGTAACCGGTCGCGATCGCGATGACCCGATCGCCGGGTCCGCCGACGCCCTCGGGGATGTCGCACTGCCCATGGAAGTTGGCGCCCCAGCAGCGGATCGATCCGTCGTCCATCAGCCCGATCGTGTGGTTCTCCCCGACGCTCAGTCGCCGAAGGCCGCGTTCGGGCAGGTCCGTGAAGGGATCGCAGTCCTGGGCCGCCGCATTGCCCCAGCAGGCGACGGAACCGTCCATCATCAGCGCCGTCGTGCTGTAGACCCCGGCGTGGACGGAGCGCACCGGGTTGTCCGGCGAGCCCACCCACGGCGGGACGACGCATTCGCCGTACTCGTTCTCGCCCCAGCACCGGACGGAACCGTCGGCGAGCACCACCGCGGTGTGCCCCTCCCCCGCCGACGCCTGCACCGCCGGGACCTGGAACGGTCCGGGACCGACGTCCCCCGGAATCTCGCACTCGCCGAAGAAGTTGCTTCCCCAGCATTCGATGGTGCCGTCCTCGAGCACCGCCGCGGCATGCAGGATCCCCATCGAGAGCTGGGCGACGGAGCCACGGATGCAGGGATCGGAGTGGTAGTAGGGCGTGCCCCAGAACACGAAGTCGTCCGCGGCCTCGACGTCTCCGGAACCTCCCGCCGCGGCGACCCCGAGACCGCTCGCGAGGACGGTCGCCGCGGTGATCGCGGACTTCCGGCGGCGGGCGCGAGCCGCGTCCCCACGGAGGGTGAAGCGTGGTGTCACCGTCGATGCCCTGGATCCGACCATGTCTTCATCGTATCGAGCCGGCGATGAATCACCTCGAAACGCGGTTGGCGGGGCCGTGAGGCGCCGCGGAACGCCCCCCCGCGCCCGGTCCGCCCGCCGGTCGGTTCAGGCGTGGATCTTGCGACGTCGGGCGGGTGGGATGTCGAGTTGCTCCCGGTACTTCACGACGGTGCGTCGCGCGATCTCGACCCCTCGCTCGGCGAGCGCGTCGGCGAGCTTCTGGTCGCTGAGCGGCTTCGCCTTGTCCTCCGCATCGACGATCTCGCGCAGCATCTCCTTGATCGCCTCCCAGCTCCGATCGTCGCCGGCGTCGGATTCGCGCCCCCCCGAGAAGAATCGACGAAGCGGGAACATGCCGCGCGGCGTCTGCATCCACTTCTCGCTGACCGCCCGGCTGACCGTCGCGACATGCACCCCGAGTTGATCCGCGACCTCCGTCATGGGGAGCGGCTTGAGGAACTGCGGACCGTGATCGAAGAACTCCCGCTGTCGCGAGAGGACCACCCGCACCACCCGGAGCAGCGTGTTCGTACGCTGGTTGACCGCGTCGATGAGCCAGGTGGCGTCGCGGATCGCGTCGTCGATGAAACCCCGGTCCTTCTTCTCGAGTTTCGCGTCGCCCTTCATGCCCTCGACCTGGGGATTGATCCGCAACGGGGGGATGATGCCGTCGGCGAGCGCAGCCACGTACGTGTCGGATTCGGGCTCGTACTCGACGAGCACGTCGGGGACGATCACCCCCGCGTCCGGGTTGACGAGTTCGCGACCGGGCCAGAGCGTGAGTCGGCGCATCAGTTCCTTCGCCGCCTGCACCCGGTCGAGGGACATCTCCGCGTCCTTCGCGATCTTCGGGAGTCGGTTCTCGACGAGATCCTCGAAGTGCTCCCCCACGAGCACCGCGGCATCGGTCCAGGCACCGTCCGCGTCGCCCTCCTGCTCCGCGATCGAATCGATCTGGAGCAACAGGGATTCCTGCTTCGATCTCGCCATCAGTCCGGGTGGATCGAGCACCCGTTGGAGGCGATGGAGGGTGGTTTCGAGGAGTTCGAACGACCAGCCCTCGATGCCGAGGTCGGCACCCTGTTCGACGATCGTGTCGAGATCGGTCTCGAGCAGTCCGTCGTCGTCGACGTATTCGATGAGTCGCCGACCCGCCGCCGCGACGTTCTCGACCGCATCGACGAACCGCCACTGCGCCTCGAGCTGCGCCGCGAGTCCGAGTCCGCGTCCCTCGGTGTTCGCCATCGCGTCCATCTTCCGGTCGCGGTCCCCGGCGGAGGCGGCGCGACGCGACCCGTAGTCGTCCGCGTCCCAGATCTCCCGGTATCGGTTCTCGAGGTCCGCGAGCCGGCCGAAGTCCTCGCCCGCGATGAATTCACGTTCGGTCTCCGCGACATCGCCGCCGGCTTCGCGATCGGCGGGGCTCCCTTCACCCGGTTCGACGAGTTCGAGCGCGACGTTCTTCTCGAGCTCCTGCTCGATCCGCTCCTGCAGCGCAGCGAGCGGCAGCTGGAGGATCTCCATCGACTGGATCATCCTCGGGGCCAGCTTCATCTGCTGGCCGAGCTTCATCTGTTGACGCGTGTCGAATCGCATCACGGTCATGGCGAGGTCTTTCCGGAACGGAGACGCGCTCCCTCGGCGTCGTGCCTGCTGGCGCCGCGGGGCGTCGATCCATCGACGCCCGACCATCGCGGGCCGTTCCGGGGTCCGACCATGCGGGTGCATGGTATCGCCCCGTCCGGGAAAACGATCTCCGAACGAGAATCCTCGACGAACGCCCTCGTTTCGGGATCGCCGGGGGAACCCCGGATTCCATCGACGCGTCAGTCGATCGGACGCCGTTCGGTGATGGCGTCCGCGAGCACCGCCCGACTCGCGTACTCGATCTGGGAGCCCGATGGCAGACCCCGGGCGAGCCGGGTGGTCGAGATCCCGAGTCGACGGGCCTCCTCGGCGATGTGGAGCGCGGTGGTGTCGCCCTCCATGTCCGGATTGAGCCCGAGGACGATCTCCCGGACCGGGATGCCCCGGGCGTTCCGTCCCGACTCCCGGAGCCGGGCGATCAGGTCGTCCACGGTCAGGCCGTCGGGCCCCACCCCGTCGAGGGGATCCAGTCGACCGAGGAGGACGTGGTACACGCCGGCATGCATGCCGGTCTGCTCGAGGCTGATCAGGTCGCGAGGTTGCTCCACGACGAGGACGACCGAGGCGTCGCGCTTCGGATCGCTGCAGATCGGACAGGGATCGACGTCGGCCAGGTTCCAGCAGATCGAGCAGTGCCGGACCGACTCCTTCACCCGCGTGATCGAGCGGGCGAGTCCGAGCGCCTCGTCACTGGAACTCTTCAGCACGAAGAAGGCGAGCCGCTCGGCGCTCCGGCGGCCGATGCCGGGAAGCCGCGCAAACTCGTCGATGAGGTTCGAAACGCTTTCGGGGTACGCGGCCATGGACGCCTGCCTCCTCGCGATCCGGGGTTCACATGAGGCCCGGCAGACCGCCGGGGGGAAGCGGGATGTTCAGTTCCGAGGCGACCGACTTCAGGCGCTCCCCGATCATGTCCTGCGCCCGCTCGAGCGCCGCGTTCACGGCGCTCGCGATGAGGTCCTCGGCCATCCCGCGATCGGTCTCCTCCCCGTCCTTGACGAGGATCGCGAGCATGACCGGATCGACGTCGATCGATCGGATCCGCATCTTTCCGTCGGCCACCGCGGTCACCGCCCCACCGCCGACCTGCGCCTCGACCGTCGTCTCCGCCAGTTCGGCGCGAGCCTGTTCGAGCCGCTCCTTGATCCGGGGGAGGTCCTTCATGAGACCACCGAGGCCCGCCATTCCCTTCAGTGCATCGAACATCATTCTTCCTTCTCTGGCTTGACGGCGGGTTCCTCGACCTTCGGGGAACCGTCGATCCTCCTGACCTGGACCACGTGGGCGTCGAAGAGCTCCATCGCGTCCGCGACCAGCGGGTGCGATTCCACGTCGTCCTCCACGACTCGCGAGGGTGCCGAACCCCTGGTCTCTGCGCCGACGAACCCGACTCGGATGCGACGGCCGAGGGCCTCGGAGGCGAGCTCCTCGAGCGACGCCGGATGGGAGACCGTCCAGTCGGCCCCCGGAGAGGCGTCTTCCCGGCGACGGAGACGGAGATGGTCCCCTTCCAGCCGGTCGAACTCGAAGTCGGCGAGCATGGCGCGATGCCTCGGCGTGGTCGCCGCGGCCGCGAGCCGGGCCCACGGCCCCCCCGTGTCATCGCCTTCGACGCCCCGTGCCGGCTCGGGCTCGGGCGTCGACGGTGACGTCCCGGCCGCGCTGCCCGTCCCGGTCTCCCCGTCCCGCGGCACGCCACCTTCCGGGGCCGTCGCGCTCGGGACCGGAGACGCTTCGACTTCCCCGGGCGCTTCGACGACCGGGGCGGGCGTCGGAACCGCCGGCGTCGACCGGGCTCCGGAGGACGATGCGGGCTTCGACGACCGCCGGGGTTCAGCGGCGTTCAGCCTTTTTTTTTTCGTGGGGGTCGAGGCGACGGCTTCTCCCGCGAGGAGCGATGCAGCCCTTGCGAATCGTTCCGACATCGCCATCCGCGCCACCGCCGCGTCGAGGATCGCCCGAGGCGACGCGCTCACGCGGACCCGCGCGTTCGCCGCATCGCAGAGCGCGATCATGTGGACCAGCTGCTCCGGTTCGAAGCGGGCCGCCTCTTCGACGAGGGCGGCGGCCTCCTCGGGTCCCGTACCGAGCATCTCCGGATCCGCCCCGCACGCACCGGCGGCGAGGAGCAGGCGGAATCGCTCGGCGATGCCATCGAGGGCCCGTTCGGGGGCGAGCCCCTCGCCCAGCAGCGTGGCCATCGCGCGAAGCGTTCCCCCGAGATCCCCCGTCCCGATCGCGGCAACCACCTCCCGCACGATGTCCTCCGGCGGCACGCCGAGCACCCGCTCGAGAAGCTCGGCATCCAGCCGGCCGTCCGCCGCGGCGACGATCCGTTCGAGAATGCTGAGTCCGTCCCGCATGGAACCGTTCGCGAGACGCGCGACGCGCAGGACGACGGCTTCGTCGGACTCGATCGATTCCCGGGCCAGGACGTCGGCGAGATGGGCCGCGATGCCGGGAATCGAGATCGGACGGAAGTCGAATCGCTGGCACCGACTCTGGATGGTCGGGAGGACCTTGTGCGGCTCCGTGGTGCAGAGGATGAACTTCACATGCGAGGGAGGTTCCTCCATCGTCTTGAGCAGGGCGTTGAACGCCGCGTTCGAGAGCATGTGGACCTCGTCGATGATGTAGATCTTGAACGGCGATCGCGCGGGCCGGATGCTCGCGTTCGCGATCAGGTCCCGGGCGTCCTGCACGCCGTTGTTGCTCGCGCCGTCGATCTCCACCACGTCCATGTCCTCGCCGCGGAGGATCGCGTCCTCGACCGCCTCCACCTCGCCGGCCGGATCGGCGGCGTTCAGGGCGCGAGCGAAGATCCTCGCCATCGAGGTCTTCCCGACCCCGCGGGTTCCGCAGAACAGGTAGGCATGGGCGGTCCGGTCCCGTTCGATCGCCCGCTCGAGCGTCTCCGCGATCGACTCCTGCCCCACCACCTCGCCGAAGGTCCTGGACCGGTAGCGTCGAGCGAGGACCTGGTAGCCGGGGACGTTTTCGGTGGCGGTTTCGGGCATCGAGCACCGGATGTCGAGGGGACGCGAGAAGCGACGCGGGATGGCGACGTGGAGGACGGCCAGGCGATCGACGGCCCGAACGACGACGCGTATGGCTGCTGCCGTCAAGCCCTGACCAGGTTGGCGAGCCGTCCGTCCGACGGACCCGACCGTCCTCCACGCCGCGATCCGCACCGCGGACCCGCATCCTAGCCCGAATCCCGTCCCGAGGCCCGGCGACCGCGGCCGCCCGCGTAGAATCCGATCCGATGGAACGAGACGACGCCATTCCGACGCCCGACTCCGCGATCGTGACGCCGTCGGACCTCGATTCGAGCAGGCTCCGCTCGCAGCGGCTGCTGCTGCTCGTGGTGCGGCTGCTCTTCCTCGTGCTGCTGGTCTCGATCTCGATGCTCACCATCGCCGGCCGGCAGTCCGGCCCGCTGGAATTCCGCCTGCAGACCTTCCTCGGCGTCTTCCTCGCCAGCGCCGCGGTCGGGACGATCGTGATCGTGCTCGACGTCATGACCCCGAACAAGCGACTCTCGTCGGTGGTCGGGGTCTATCTCGGGATCTGCTTCGGACTGCTCGCGGCGGTCGCGGTCAGCTTCCTGATCGACGTGGTCGCCAATGCGATGGGCGGCGTGGAAAGCACCACGTCGATCTACCTCGGGGTCTCCAAGGCCACCCTCGCCCTGGTCTTCTGCTACCTCTCGGTCTCGGTGGTGCTGACGACCAAGGACGATTTCCGGGTGGTGCTGCCCTACGTCGAGTTCGCCCGACAGGTCCGCGGGATCCGGCCCCTGCTGGTCGACACCTCCTCGCTCGTGGACGGCCGGATCGAGGACGTCGGTCGAGCCGGCTTCATCGACGCGCCGATCCTGATCGCCGAGTTCGTGCTCGAGGAACTGCAACGCCTCTCCGACAGCGGCGACCGGCAGAAGCGGCTTCGTGGCCGGCGAGGACTCGACGTCGTCGCGAAGATGCAGCAGAACCCCTTCCTCGACGTCGCGATCGATGGAACCCGGCCTCCGGGGGTCGGCGTCGACGCCATGCTCGTGGAGATGGCTCGCGGCCAGGATCTCCGGATCCTGACGTCCGACCTGAATCTGCGGAAGGTCGCGGAGATCAACGGCGTGTCCGTGCTCAACATCAACGACGTCGCACGTTCCCTGCGACCGGCCTCCCTCCCGGGCGACTCGATGGAGATCGAGCTGGTGAAGGCGGGCGAGGAGCCTTCGCAGGCGGTCGGCTACCTGCCGGACGGCAGCATGGTGGTGGTGCAGGACGGCGGCGACCGCGTCGGTGACATCGTCGAGGCGGTGATCACCAACTCGCTCCAGACCGCGGGCGGAAGGATGATCTTCGCGAGACTGGCGGACGACGCCCCGGACGACGGAGACGAGCGGCCGTCGGAACCGGGCGCCATCGGCCGTGCCGCGACGACGCAGCCCCGGTCGACCGGACCCGCGCCGGGCGGCGCGCGCGGCGGCTCGGGTGATCGCGGGCGTTCGCCCCGTCGGAAGAACCGCCGGGACTGAGGCCGACGCCTCCTTCACCCACCGGCTTGGTCGACGCCGTGACCGCGTTCGAAGGCGGCCATCCGATCACCGAACGCCTCCGCCCTTCCCAGTCCGCCCCGGCCGATCGGCTGCCGGACCTGGTGCATCGACAGCGTCGGCATGAACCGACGCCCGCCCCGGCCCTCCTCCGACCGGTGCGGTTCGAGGCACCGCGCATCCCAGTCGAGGCCGAGGAACCCGATGAGTTCGCGGATCCGGGGCTCCGGGTCGGTCACCAGCGCGGTGTAGTCGACCTCGAACCAGGGGTTCGGCACCCGCGACCGCATCGCCTCCGCGAACCTCGCCTGGCTTCGAATCATGCGACCGATCCAGTCCAGCCGCGTCGTCCAGGGCATGCGGTCGTGTGCGAGATTCTGGCCGTAGATGGAGATCGCGACATCCCCGGGCGGGCGATCGATGGTGATGATCCGGGCCCGTGGGAACCAGCGACCGATCACCGGCAGGCGCTGCCAGTTCGAAAGATGCTTGTTGACGATTCGCGCCGACCGGCCGAACAACGCCGTCTGTCGTTCGAGATAGTCGACGCGCATCCGCTCGAGCACGTCGGGTGCGGCGGTTCGAATCGCGGCGTCCGGATCGCCGTCGAGTTCCTCGCGGAACCCGCGCAGGACGTCTCCGATCAGCCCCGTCTCGCCGGCCCCGTGCGCCTCCGGATGGACGCCGACGATCCGCTCCACGAGCGACGTCCCGCTCCGGGGGAGCGAGGCGATGAAGACGGGGACCTCGCTGGCCTCCGCGACCGAGGGATCCGCCCCCGGCTCCAGCCGGTCCGTCGCCGCGATGATGTCGTCGAGTCGACGGTCCCATGCGTCGGGATCGAACTCCACCGGCAGCAGCGCGTGCGCGGCGTCGAACGCGTCCATCGCCTCGTCGGTGCGGCCGAGCTTCTCGAGCATCCGTCCACGGTGCAGGAGCAGGCGACGCCGGATCGGCGGCGGCGTGGACGACGACTCCAGCAGCCGGTCCGCGACCACCAGACCGTCCTCCCGACGACCGGCGAGTTCGAGGACGTTGGCGTAGGTTTCCGCCATTTCTGGATCCAGGCCCCGGCTCGCGATCGTCCGTTCGACGAATTCGATCGCCCGATCGAGTTCGCCGGCCCCCTCGAAGGCCTGCACGAGCATCGCCTCCGCCCGTCGATTCCCCGGCATCCGGCGGCAGGCCTCGCGAGCCGAATCGATCATCTCGCGGTACCGGCCTCCGAGCTTGTGGATCACCGCCTGGTCAAGGGGGATCATCGGGTTGCGCGGATCGGCCTTGTGGGCTCGGTCGAGGATCCGCTGCGCCTCCAGCATGAGTCCGCCCTTGAGGAGGATCAGGGCCTTGATCCGGAGCGCATTCGGATCCTTCGGATTCCGGGCGACCGCCGCATCCACGAGTCGGGCGGCCTCCCGGGTGCGACCGACGTGGAACAGTTCCGTGGCCCGCTGCAGATCCGGGTCGGGTGCGTTACCCCGCGGGCCGCGTTTCACTGGTCGCTTCGATGGTCTGCCTTTCATCGCGGCTCCATGCTAGACGAAGGATGCTAGACGAAGGACGCTCGACGAAGGACGTCGACGGGAGAACGACGAACCGCGGCCGAAGGCGTCCCCTCGGGCGCCCGCGACCGCGGTGGCTCGTCCGCGTCGATTTCCTCGTCTCCGCAGCCGTCAACGACCCAGTGCGAGCAGCTGGGTCATCAGTTCATCGGTCGTGGTGATCACGCGACTCGCGGCCGAGTAGCCGGTGGAGGCGAGGATCATGTCGATGAACTCCTGCGAGAGATCCACGTTCGAGAGTTCGAGCGCCCCCCCGACGACCCTGCCGGTGCCGAATTCCCGCGGCGTGGCGATCAGGGGCGTGCCGGAGTTGGGACCGCTCCCGAAGAGGTTGTCCCCCACGTCGACCAACCCCTCCGGGTTGGAGAACTTCGCGAGCGCGACCTGTCCGATGGTCCGGGTGAGGCCGTTGGTGAACGACCCCGAGATCATCCCGTCCTCGCCGATCGAGAAGGAACCGAGGGTGCCGATCGGGGAGCCGTCCTGGTAGACCGCCGCGAAGTTGCTGGCGCTGTCGGTGAAGCTGGACAGGGCGTCGGTGCCGCTGTCGAAGTCCATGTTGACCGTGAGCGGGTTCACCGCACCGTTCGTCCGCTGGATCGAGAAGCTCTGGTTCGTCGCGCCGACGAACCGTCCGTTGGAGTCGAAACTCACCTCTCCGAGCGCGAGGAGGCGATCCGCGGCGTCGTTGTCGCTCGATTCCGCGACGAATTCCCACGTGGTTCCGCCGGACGGCGTGGTGCCCTGGAGCACGAAGGAGAGATCGATGGTGAGCGGGGTCCCGAGCGAGTCGTAGACCACGAAACTGGTCCGGACGCTCTCACCCTCCGCATCGGAGATCTTGGACATGACCATGGGATTGGCGAGCCCGGCCCCCGGGGTGTCGATCGTGATGTCGCCGGTCGCGATGTCGAGGTCCTGCACCGTTCCCTCGTTGCCGGTCACCACGATGGAACCGTCGGCGTTGATGACCACCGAGCCTCCGAGATTGCTGACCCCGCCGATCGCGGAGGAGTCGGTGCCGAGATACTCGTCGAGGAAGGCCACGTAGTCCCCGAAGGTCGTCGTGCCGTCGACGATCTCGAAGCTCGCGGATCCGAGGTCCTTGCCGCCCTTCTCGACGCCCGCGATCGTGATGGTGCTTCCGACCACGCTGGCCGCTTCGAAGGCGAGGGTGAACCCGCCCGCGCCGTCGCTCACGTAGATGTCCTGCGAGCCGAACTGGGTCGAGGCGTCGACCGGGACCGTCCCGGCGGGATCGGTGTAGAAGGCGCGGCTCTCGTGCACCGATCCGGTCGTGGCGATCTCGCCCGAGGCGTTGAGGTTCCCGTTGAAGATGACGTTGCTGGTCTGTTCCGCGAGGGTCAGGGTGCCCACCGGGATGTTGAGCTCGGCGAGGTTGCCCTCGACGATGTTGAACTGCTCGTCGACCGCGTAGCCCATGACCTTCGCACCGGACTGCGTCACGAGATCGTTCTCCGGGTTCCGGATGAAGCCGCCCGACCGGGTGAAGTACCGGGATCCCGCCTGGTTCACGATGAAGAATCCGTCACCCTCGATGGCGAGGTCGGTCGCGACCCCGGTCACGCCGATCGCCCCGTTGGTGAAGTTGCGCTGGGTGCCGCCGATCGTGACCCCGAGCCCGATCTGGCCGGGGTTGCTTCCACCCGTCGCGTCGCCGGGCGCGGTGCCCAGGGAGAAGTTCCGGCTGAAGGTCGGGGCGAACGTCATCCGGTTCGACTTGTAGGCGGTGGTGTTGACGTTCGCGATGTTGTTGCCGATCACGTCGAGACGACGTGAGTTGCTGGTGAGACCGGAGAGACCGGTGAAGAGTGCGGTGGTGGATGCCATGTCGGACTCCTTGACTCGCTCGACGGCTCAGGCCGCGTCGTCGCGATTGGTGGACTTGAATTCGGATTCCGGATCGTCGGCGGCGAACTGGAGCGCCTCCGCGATCCCGTTGGGAAGACTGGTGGCGACCGGGCCGGTCGCGGACGCCGGCGCGGCCTCGGCCTCGCCGAGGCGCACCGCCGCGTCGATCGGAAGCAGTGGTGCGGGGGATGCGTCGTCCGCGGCGAGCTCGCCGTCGATCCGGCGGTCCGCGATGTCGAGCAGGAGCGGGCGCTGATCCGCGATCACGAGGATCCGCTCGTAGCCCGCGGCCTGCGCGGCGTCGGCGATCTCCGAGAGCCGGTCCGCGAAACGATCCTCGATCGGCGATTCGAGCCGAGCCTGGTCGATCGATCGACCGCTCGCGAACTCGCCGTCCGCGGCCCGCGAGAGGAGCTCGTCGAAGTCCGCGATCCCGATCGACCTCCGACCCTCCGGCGACGCGACGCCGGCGGGGCGGACCGCCGGTTCCAGTCGTCGAAGGAGTTGTCGGGGATCGATGTTCACGATGGGGTGTTCCGGTGACGAAGCGCGATCAGGGAAGGGTGCTGGGATCGACGATGATCTCGACGTTGTCCATGGGCAGGAGCCATCCGCTGCTCAGTTCGAGGGAGACGGTGTCACCCTCGCGAAGGACCGACAGCACCGAGCCGGCGACTCGATCGCCGGTGGGAAGGATGCCCTGCACGGTCTTGCCGAGAAGGTTGCCGGCGGAGGAGAGCTGGTTCTGGAAGACGATGTTCTCGAGCTTCTCGGTCATCGAGATGTCGGATTCGATCTGGCGGATCGAGTTCAGCTGGTCGAGCAGGGCGGACGAGTCGTTGGGCTCGAAGGGATCCTGCTGCTGAAGTTCCGTGAAGATGATCTGCATGAAGTCCTCGGAGGACATCTCGTTGAATCGATTGACGCCGGCGTTGCCCGCCACGCTCGATGCTGCAGATGGAATCGCACTCATGGGAGAGACCTCCGTGACTCATTCGCCCGAGGCGACGCCCGAATCGGCGAGCACCTCGTGGAACCGATCCGAATCGGCGCGGTTCCGTTCCGACCGTCGTTGCCCCGCCTCGTCGCGGCGGCCCCGACTTCGTTCGTCCGAGGCATCCTGCCGATCGGACGATCCCTGACCTCCACGGGCGTCCTGCCCGTCGCCGCGGGACTCCCCGCGGGACCCCGAGGTGTCCGTGGTGGTGCGGGCCGACGACTCGACCGTGAGTCGCTCGACCGCGAAACCGCGATCCTCGAGGGCGTTTCGCAACGCACCCAGGTTCTCTCGAAGCAAGCCGCGTGCCGCATCGCCGGCGGCCGCGATGACGACCTGGACCCGACCCGCATCGAGGCTCATCTCCATCCGGACCTGGCCGAGATTCCCCGGATCCAACCGCATCACGAGGGTTCCGCCTCGCTGGGAGGTGAGAGCCTGGAGGCCACGGGCGACCCCGGCGACGGTCCGGCCCGAATCGATGCCGGACTCCATCGGCGCAACCGACGCCGGACCGGTCGGCAGGGACTGCGCTTCGGACGTCGCGGCCGTCGCGACCGGAGTTCCGGTCATTCCCGTCGTGGTCGTTCCCGCGGCGGTCGCGAGATTCGCCCCGGCCTCGCCTCCGGGCCGCGAGCCGCTCGTCGCGACGGCGGTGTCGCGGGCGTTTCGCAGCTCGGCGTTCACTTGAGCGGCCCGATTCGCCGCGGCGTCGCCTCGATGTCGGTCGCTCGTTCCGGGCTTCGCCTCGACCCGCGGGCGTCCGGTCATGGCCGCCGCCGTGGACTCGATCGGCCGCATGCCTTCCGGCAGCGTCCTGCCGCCGCCGGGGTCCGCGACGGGCGTCGCCGTGGATGGATTCGTTCCGGCCGCCTCGACTCGTGCCGGTGAACGCTGATCGGCGGACGATCGAAGTGCGCCGGCCGCCGACGCGGCGGTCGCGGTCCCGGGACCGGCGTGCGGGGACGCCTCGACGCGGGTCGTCGCATCGGCCGGCACCGCCGTCGCGGAAACCGCCTCGACCCCTCGCCCCGACGTCGCCGTCCGGCCCTCGACCGGTCGCCGTTCCTCGATGCGTTCCGCATCGACTTCGACGATCGCGTCGAGACCGGTCGCTTGTTCGGATCTCGGCGTCGAGGCGGGGTCGACGACGGACCCCCGTGCACGTGGCTCGGGCGTGCCGGGGGTCGCATCGTCCGTTCGATCCCCCGACGTGGCGTCCGGTGCCGGTCCGGCATCGGGCGCTTCGGACGATCCCCGGCCCTCCGGGGCCGGCGCATCATCCGTCGAACGACGCGTGGGCTCGGTCCCCGCCGGTCCGCCGGCCGCCTCATCGATGCCCGTAGGCGCAGGATCCGCCGGTTCACCCGCGCCGCTTTCGCGCTGCGTGGTCGCTCGACCGACCGGGGCGAGGGCGCGAGACGCATCCTCGAGCTCGCCCGCGAAGGGCGGTTGATCAGGCCTCGAATCCCCTTCTCGGGGCGTCTGGGGCTGAATCGCTGGTTGAATCGTCATCGACTGCATCGGAGCGCTCCGGATCCACCGCATCGACCGCGGTTCGATCTCGAAGTTTCAGGAGCAAGTCGCCTGCCATCTCGGTCTTGCCCCGCTCGATGAATCCCTCGAGGATCTCCTGGCGCCGCTCCTCGTCGACCGCGGCGAGGAGATCGACGACGAGGGCCTCCTCCGCTCGCGCGATGAAATCAACGACGATCGCGATCGCCGCATCGAGTTCGAGCGCCGCGACGTCCCCCACCAATCGAGTGAATTCGGCGTCCCGGGACCGTGCTTCCATCGTGGCGATGCGGGCCTCTCGCGCGTCGAGGGCTGCGGAACGGGCGACGAGCATGCGGTCGTAGCGGGAGGCCTGCTCGTCGATCTCCCGCTTCAGCGTCTCCGCCTGCCGCTGGAGACGCGCCTGGCCGAGACGCTCCAGTTCGCGGTACTGCTCCTGGGCGTCGATCGCGCCCTCGGTCGAGAACGGCATCTGCCCCCATCGGTCGAGCTCGAGCGCCTCCTGCGAAGCCGCCTCCTCGATCGCGGCCCGCTCGCTCACGAGGCGGGCCGCCTCCGAGGTCGGAATCCGGAAGAGGTCTCGCACCTCGTCGAGCCGGGATCGGTCGAGCCGTCCCGTCCAGCCGAGCCAACCGACCGCGAGACCGATCGCCAGCAGGTTCACGACGGCGAGGAAGGCGACCATGTTCCAGATCGTTCGCATCAGAGGGACTCCACTGTTCGTCGCGACCCGCGGATCACGGCCATTTCATCGAGCTCGGCCTGTTCGAGCCGGTCCTGCTCCAGGCGCCACGTCTCGAAGCGTCGCTCCTTGAGAAGCTCCACCGCCCGTCGCGCCCGGGAGGCCGCCCGGAGATCCTCCCGCACCGCTTCGAGTCGTCGATGGATCCCCGCCAGTTCGAGCACCACGCGCTGGGCGTCCCGCATCTCGGCCAGCGACGCATTGGCCTGCCCGCGAAGACTCGACGCATCGATCGGCCCCGCGAGCCGGTCCCGGAGCTGGTTCCTGGCCTCGCCGATCTGGGCCTGCCGACGGCGGAGTCCGTCCTCCAGTCGGCGACGAGCGGTCTCGAGTTCCCCCACGCGGCGGCGTTCCTCCCGTTCGGCGCGAAGCCGGACGTCGAGGACCGCCTGGAGTTGGAATCGGAATCTCGGCATGGATCAAGTCGCCTCGGATCAGGATGCACCGGCGCCGGTCGCCGCTTGTCGGAGCCGCTCGCTCTCGGCGGCGATTTCGTACAGGGAACGGCAGGTCTCGGGGAACGAGGATCGTTCGTCGCGTCCCTGCCGGAGGAACGCCTCGAGTCGAGGCCGCAGCGCGATCGCCACGTCGGTCATCGGGCTCGATCCGGCGGCGTACGCGCCGATGTTGATCAGTTCCTCGCTCTCGCGATACGCCGCGAGCAGTTCGATCACCCGTCGCCTCGCCACCTCGTGATTCGGCTCGCTGACCTGGTCGGCGACCCGGGAGATCGAATCGAGCGGCTCGATGGCGGGAAAGTGCCCGCGGGCCGCGAGTCGACGACTGAGCACCACGTGGCCGTCGAGGATTCCGCGGGCCGCATCCGCGACCGGTTCGTTGAGGTCGTCGCCTTCCACCAGCACCGTGTAGATCCCGGTGATGGATCCAGCCCCTTCGATCCCACCGGCCCGTTCGAGCAGCTGCGGGAGGAGCGAGAACACCGACGGGGTGTACCCCTTCGTGGCCGGCTGCTCCCCCGCGGCCAGTCCGATCTGACGCTGGGCCTGGGCGAAGCGGGTCACCGAGTCCACCATCAGCATCACGTCCAGCCCCCGATCCCGGAAATGCTCCGCGGCGGTGATCGCGGCCGCCATCGCCCGGACTCGGAGCAGCGGGCTCTCGTCGCCGGTGGCGACGACCACCACCGATCGGGCCAGTCCCTCGGGCCCCAGCGCGTCGACGATGAATTCCTTCACCTCGCGGCCTCGTTCACCGACGAGGGCGATGACGTTCACGTCCGCGCTGGTGCCGCGGGCGATCCCCGAAAGCAGCGTGCTCTTGCCGACGCCGGCGCCGGAGAAGATCCCGATCCGCTGCCCCTTGCCGATGGTCAGCAGTCCGTCGAGCACCCGCAACCCGGTCCCGAGGGGCTCCGAGATCATGCCCCTGGCCATCGGATTGAGAATCGGCGGAAAGAGCGGTCTCGGCGCCAGTCCCGACGGCGGCGGCCCGCCATCGATCGGGCGGCCGAGTCCATCGACCACCCGGCCGAGGAGCGCATCCCCCACCATCATCGAATCGCTCACCCGCTCGAGATGCACCCGGTCGCCCGGGGAGGTGCCGGTCGCGCCTCCGAGCAGCATCACGATCGCACGGGTCTCGTCGAAACCGACCACCTCGCCGAGCACGCCCTCGCATCGAGGGTCGTCGCCGCCGATCCGGACCACCGAACCGATCGGGACGCGAAAACGACGGACGAGCACCGTGAGCCCTCGCACCGCATCGACGGTTCCCGTGATGGCCCGGGACTCGAAACCCCGAACGGTGTCGACCGCAGCATCGAGCAACGTCATTCGCCGTCTCCGCCGATCGTCCCCGCCGCTTCCTCGTCCGGATCGGCCCCCGACGCGGGCGGTGCGTCCAGCAGCTCCGGGAAGAGCCCCTTCACGATCCGCGACATCTGCACGTCGAGCCGTGCGTCGACCTCACCGTCGCCGGCCGCCGCGACGCAACCCCCTCGGACGATCGTGTCGTCGGTCTCGAAGACGAGGTCGTGGGCGGGACTCGCACCGGCGATCCCGACCACCGCGTCGAAGTGCGACTGCACGATCGCGAGATCTTCGGGGTGCACGCGAAGACGGACCGCGGTGGCGGAGGCGAGCATGTCGATGGCCGTCGTCGCCTGTTCGACGACCCGCGACGGGTCGTGCGCCGGCAGGCGGCCGAGCACGCGTTCCGCGATCGCGATCGCGAGCCGGAGCAGATCCCGTCGGGCCTCCTCCCGAACCGCCTCCCGGCCCGCCGTGAATCCCTCGAGGGCGTCGCTCCATCCACTCGCGATCGCCTCCAACTGCGCCTCCATCGAGGCCATGGCCTCCGCACGCCCCTGAGCGAGGCCCGCCTCCAGTCCGGTCTCCCGGCCTTCCGCCAGCCCCGCCTCGAGCCCCTCGGTGCGTCCGGACTCGGCCGCGTCGGCGGTGAGACGGGCCGCCTCCTCGCGGGCCGCGTCGATGATCGCATCCGCTTCGAGCCGGGCCGACGCGACGATGTCCACGGCCTCCCGGCGCACGTCGGCGAGATCGAGGACCACCGCCGACCCCAGCAGTTCGCGAGCTTGTGCGTTCTTGACGATCGGCAACGGAAATCTCCAGGATCAGACGACCACGTCGCCGCCACCACCTCGGCCCGCGATCACGATCTCGCCGGCGTCCTCGAGGCGCCGGACGACGTCCACGATCCGCTGCTGCGCGGTCTCGACGTCGCTCACCCGGACCGGCCCCATGAATTCCATGTCGTCCTTGATCATCTCGGACGCCCGACTGGACATGTTGCCGAGGATCTTCTCCGAGAGCTCCGGCGACGCCATCTTCAACGCGAGGCAGAGTTCGTCGTTCTCGATCTCCTTGAGCATCCGCTGGATGCCCTTGTCGTCGACGAGCTTGATGTCGTCGAAGACGAACATGAGCCGGCGGATCTCCTCGACGAGATCGGGATCCTCCGTCTCGACCCCTTCCATGATCGATCGCTCGGTGTTGCGGTCGCAGAGATTCAGGATCTCCGCGACGGTGTCGACGCCGCCGACCCGTTCCGTCGAGTGCATGATCATGTTGCTCAGGCGGGCTTCGAGCCCGCGCTCCACCTCCCGGATGACCTCGGGACTGGTCTGTTCCATGTTCGCGACCCGTCGAACGACCTCGATCTGCCGCTCCTCCGGCAGGCCGCCGAGGATCTCGGAGGCCTTGTGGTGTGGAAGGTGGCTCACGATCAGCGCGATGGTCTGGGGGTGTTCGTCCTGGATGAAGGTCAGCAGGTTCTCCGTCTCCGCCTTCTGCAGGAAGGCGAACGGGGTCCGCTGGACCTGGGTCTGGATCTGCTGGATGACCCGATCCGCGACGCCGCCCTCCAGCGAATCCTTCAGCAGACGCGTGGCGTACTCGAGCCCGCCCTCCCGCGCCCAGCCCTGGGCCATGGCGAGCCCGTAGAACTCGTCCACGATCCCCTCGCCGAGCTGCGATGGAACGTCGCCGAGCGAGGCGAGCGCGCGGGTGACCTCCTCCACCGATTCCGTGGGGAGTTCGCGAAGGATCGCGCCCGCGGCGTCGGGGTCGAGGAGGAGCAGCAGCACGGCGCTCTTCACCACGCCGTCGAGTTCGTCGGCGACCTCGGGGAGCTTCTGGCCCGGTCGGATCGTCATGAGCGTGGGTTCTCCGGCATCCGTGTTCAGGCCTCCGTCCGCATCCACCGTCGAAGGAGGGTCGCGACCTCGGTCGGCTCCTTCTTGATCAGTTCGTTCAGCTGGTCGAGCATCTGCTTTCGGCGAAGCTCGTCGTCGTCGAGCTCGACCCCGACCAGCGCGGGCGTGACCTCGTCGGCCTCGCCGACGATCTCCCGTGCATCGTCGTCGAGCACCGGCGGCACCCCCGCGAGCTCCTCGACGGTCGGCAGGGCCTCGGGTTCGCCGGACCGGCGGACCATCAGGAACATCATCGCGAGCGAGACCAGGGCCAGCCCGACGAGGCCGGCGTTCTTCAATGCCCGGCCGGTGTCGCCCTCGGTGATGCCCGCGAAGGTCTCGACCACGGAACCCGCGGTCGCGGTATCGAGCCCGGAATCGCTCGCGAAGGGCATGATCGCGACCTTGACCTCGCCGACCCCGCCGTCCCGGAGGCTGGAGTTGTCGACGAGGGGCTCGAGGAGCGCGATGATCTCGGTCCGGATCCGCGTCTTCTCGAGTTCGAGTTCCGCCGCGGTCACCTCGCCCCCCGACTCGCCGCCGCCATCCGCGTTGGCCCGGATCGCGGTCTTGACCTCCGCCTCCGAGAGGAGGATCGCCGCGGTGACCTTGACGGGATGGTTGGCACGCTGGGTGATGTCCGTCCGGACGCCGGGGACGCCGACGACGTTCTCGATCTCCTCGGTCTCCCGGGTCGCGACGTCCCCGCCCGCGGCGGGATTTCCGTTGATCGAGGCCGCCCCGCCCATCTGGGCCTGGGCGATGCCGGCGTTCGACCGGAATCCGGGCGCTCCTCCGGCCCCCGCGGCCGAAGGGGTCCTCGACTCGTCGGTCCGCTTCGACCGCTCCGCCTTCACCGGCTTGCCGATCTGCGTCTTCTGCTCGTTGATGTCCGCGACGAGGATCTGCGCGTTCACGCTGACCATCGCACGCGGGAACGCGACGCGGACCACCCGGGAGAGTCGCTCGATCGCGTCTCGCTCGAAGTCGCGGACCTTCGAAAGGTAGTCGCCGCCGGTGCCGCTTCCGTCGTCCCCGAAGGTGAAGGTCCGTCCGTTGCCACCGTCGACGACGGTGATGTGGTCGAGATCGAGGTCGTTCTCGACCGCCAGCGCGATGTAGGCGATCGACTCCGCGGTGGCCCGGTCGAGCTCCCGCGACTTCATCCGGACGTTGACGCTCGCCTTGGGCGCGGGGCCGTCGATCACGAACGCCTTCCGCTTGCCGGTGGAGACCAGGATGTTGACGCCGTCCACGCCCTCGATCATCCGGATGTTCTTCTCGGCCTCGAAGACCCGGGCCCGCCGCCAGGTCTCCTGCATCTCCGATTCGGCCTGCCAGGATCCGGAACTCGCGGCGGACGGCGCATCCTCGATCGTCGGCGCGAGTCCGTCGTTCTCGAGCATCTCGGCGATCGACCGCTTCTCCCGGACGTCGACGAGGATCACGTCGGTGCCGCCGTCCGAGACCTCGTAGCCGAGTTCACGGACCCGGGAGATGGCCGTGGCCTTGTCCTCGACCCGCACCTTGATGGGCGACATCGAAGGCCCGGCCGCGTACTGCGACACGAGGAAGAAGCCCATCGCGAGAATGATCGCGAGCGAACCGACGAGCAGGCGGGCCGATGGCCCGAGTTCGCCGAGTCGACGAGAGAGTTCGGTGATTGAATCTCGAAATCGCTGCACCACGGGGGAGGCCTCCATGCCATCCGTCGTGTTTCACGGGTTGTCCCGGCCTCCAGGCCGCGCACGTCATCCTGACAAGCGACCCGGGACCGTTTCCCTTTCGGCGGCCGGGAGTGGAATCCGGCCGACGAGGGGAGATGTCACACCCGCACGTTCTTCACCTCGTCGTACGCATCGACGAGCTTGTTCCTGACCGCGAGGAGCATCCGGAAGGCGGTGTCCGCCGTCTCCGTCGCGACGATGACCTGGTCGAGGGAAGCCTCGCCGGTCACCGCGTCGATCTTGACCTGCTCCGCGTTCTGCTGGAGCCGGTCGACTTCGGCGATCTGGTTCATCAGATCGGTCTTGAAGTCCGCCCCGCCGACGGTGCTCCGACCGTTCGCGGGCGAACCGGGGCCCTTCACGCCGGTCGAGGGGATGCCCTGGGCCGAGTTGTTCGAGACGAGTCCGAGCGGATCACTCATGACGGAAGTCCTGAAGAAGGGGAACGGTCATCACGCGAGCACGCGAAGACCCGCATCGATCATCGACCGGGTCGCCTCCACGGCCTGAATGTTGGCTTCATAAGCCCGAAGCGCCTCGATTCCGTCGACCATGGCGGTGGCGTAGTCCACCGCCGGGTAGTAGACGAATCCATCCTCCCGCGCCGCGGGGTGGTCCGGATCCCGGACCGGGTTGAACACGGGCAGCCGATCGACGCCCGAGACGTGCACGCCGAGGGGATCGCCGGAGACGGGGTCGCCGGCCTCGAACCGCACCTGCATCACCTCGAATTCGGGAGTCCGCTGGTTGGCCAGATTGGCCGTGACCGCGTCCATCCGCACCCGCTGGGCCTGAAGCCCGGAACCCGCGATGTCGAATGCGCCGTAGATGCTCATGCAGCCTGCTCCGTCCTTGTGAAGTCAATGCCCGGGAAGTCAGGGTCGTTCACGAATTGCCGCCCGAAGGATGTCATGGGACTTTCGAAACAGCTCGCTGGCGAAGCGGAACGTCATCGCGTTCTCCGTCAGACCCTGCATGAGGCGTTCCAGATTGCGATCGTTCCCGTCGTGGTAGAGAAGATCGTCCCCTCGCTCGACCGGCCGGAGCTCGATCGATCGATCCGAGAAGCGGATCCCGGACCGATCCTCGAAGACGCCGGATCCCCGGCTCACGCCCCCGATACCGCTGCGTTCCCGGTCCCGAGCGTCCCGCATGGCCGCCTGGAACTCGGAAACGGGCACGTCCCGGGTCCGATATCCGGGCGTGTCGATGTTGGCGATGTTGTCCTGGAGGAGCTCGTTTCGCTTCCACGAGAACTGCATGAGCCGTTCGAGATACGGGGTCGCCCCCCATCCTTCGATGCCACCGCTCATCGAGCACCTCCGGATCGAAGCGCAGAATCCGACCCCACGAGCGGATCCTGCGCGATGCCGGCGGCGGAAATTGCGCCTGTTCGGATCAAAGATCGGCCTCCACGATCTGGTCTTCCTTCCACTTCTTGAGCTTGAGCCCGAGGGTCCTGACCCCGATCCCCAGGGCCTTCGCCGATCGCTGCCGGTGGCCGTCGTGACGACGAAGGGTGGCGACGATGGTCTCGCGTTCGATGTCCGCGAGCGTGAGTTCACCGTCGCAGGCCAGCCACGCCTCGGCGGTCCCGGTCCCCCGCCCCCCCTGCTTGACCTCGGTGGTCGAGGAGGACAGACCGGCCTGCACGCCGCCGATCGCGGCGGAGGCGTCACCGCCGGCCGCGAGCCAGGGCGCGATCAGGGAACCGGAGATCTGGTCGGTGGTGGCGAGCACCGCCGCTCGTTCGCAGATGTTCTGGAGTTCACGAACGTTGCCGGGCCAGCCGTATCCCTCCAGCACCGCGACGGCGTTCCCGTCCAGGACCTTGGTGGAGCGGCCTTCCCGGGCGGCCACGCCGCGGAGGAAGTGCGCGGCCAGCGATTCGATGTCCTCGACCCGGTCCCGCAGCGCCGGCATCTCGATGGGGAGCACGTTCAGCCTGAAGAACAGGTCCCCGCGGAACCGCCCCGCATCGACTTCGCTCGCGAGATCCCGATTGGTCGTCGCGACGAGGCGGACGTCGACGGTCTGCGTCGTGCTCGAGCCCACTCGCTCGAAACTCCGCTCCTGCAGCACCCGAAGGAGCTTCGCCTGCAGTTCCGGCGGAATCTCGCTGATCTCGTCGAGCAGCAGCGTGCCGCCGTCGGCCAGTTCGAACCGCCCCTTCCGAAGCCGGTCGGCACCGGTGAAGGCGCCCTTCTCGTGACCGAAGAGTTCGCTTTCGAGGAGGCTCGCCGAGAGGGCGGCGCAGTTGATGGCGAGGAAGGGCGCGTCCCGCCGGGGACTCGCCGCGTGGATCGCCCGGGCCGCGACCTCCTTGCCGGTCCCGCTCTCGCCGTTGATCAGCACGGTTCCGTGACTGTCGGCGATCTTGCCGAGCCGCTCCCGGACCTCGGTCATCGCCGCCCCCGCCCCGACCATGTCGTCGGTCCCTCCCGCCGGAACCGACGGCTCGACGGCCGCCCGCAGGACCTGGTTCTCGGTGCGAAGCCGGCCGTGCTCGATCGCCCGATCGACGGCGATCATCAGTTCGTCGCCGCTGAAGGGCTTGGTCACGTAGTCGAAGGCCCCTTCGCGCATGGCCTCGACCGCGGTCTCGATCGTCGCGTAGGCCGTCATCAGGACCACCGGGAGATCCTCGTCGATCCGACGGATCGCGGCGAGCAGTTCGATCCCGCTCATTCCCGGCATCTGCAGGTCGGTCACGACCACCGCCGGCTTCTTCTCCGCGAGCTTGGCCAGGGCGGTCTCGCCGTCACCGGCGCCGATCACCGAGTGACCCTTCCTGCCCAGGATCGTCGCGACGCTGTCACGCATCATTTCCTTGTCGTCGACTACGAGAATCTTCGCCATCCATGGCCTCCATCGGGTATCGAGACCCGACTCGTTCCTGTGATCTCAGGCCGCGCCTCGGCCCGAGTTGTCCCTGACCCGTCGCCTCACGGCGCCTTCGAGGGACCGTCCGTCCTCATCCCCCGCCGTCGCCTCCTCGCCCGCGGCGACACCCGCGAGCGGCAGGGACAGACGCATGATCGTTCCCGGTTCGGCATCGACGACGTCGAGCCGACCCCCGTGGGCGTCGACGATT
Source organism: Planctomycetaceae bacterium (assembly GCA_002684855.1). Taxonomy (GTDB): domain Bacteria; phylum Planctomycetota; class Phycisphaerae; order Phycisphaerales; family SM1A02; genus UBA12014. Next base: position 38,942 of record NYWD01000037.1, read on the forward strand.
CGATGCACGATCGCCAGCCCCAGCCCGGTCCCTTCGGCCCGGGTCGTGAAGAACGGATTGAACATCCGCTCCCGCACCTCGCCCGGAATCCCCGGGCCGGTGTCGCGGATCTCGAACACGGCGTGGCGAACCACGCCTCGCTCGGGATCCCGCAGTTCGCGTTGGTCGAGCGAGATCTCGAGCCGGCGCCGACCCTCGATGCCGGACATCGCCTCGCAGGCGTTTCGCACGAGATTGAGCAGCGACTGCTCGAGGAGCGAGGCGTCCGCGACCAGCTCGAGGTCCTCGTCGATCGCGAGGTCGACGTCGATCCCGTGGGCGTCGACCAGATCCTCGGCGTGGGCGACCGCCGAGACCACGATCCGACCGGGACGGATCGAATCCGATCGGACCTGCGTGTCCCGCGCGAACGAAAGGACGTCGCCCACGATGAGATCGAGCCGCGAAACCGCGCGCGAGACTCGACCGCAGAGCTCGAGTTCGCCGGGACGATCCGCGAGATCCTCGGTGAGCACCTCCAGGTTGAGGGCGATCGCGCCGAGCGGATTGCGGATCTCGTGCGCGATGCCCGCCGCCATCTCCCCCAGTGCGGCGAGCTGCCGCGAGCGACGAAGCCGACGGTGGGTCTCGTCGAGTTCGATCTTCAGCGACGCGACCTCCTCGCGAAGCGACGCATGGGTCGCCTCCAGGCGACTGGTGACGTCGTTGAAGCTCTGCATCAGATCGGCGAAGTCGTTCGCGTCGATCGGCGAGGAGGACCGGGATCCGGCCGGGTCGGCATTGGTCTCGATGATGCTCATTCAGGCCTGGTCCGCCAGATTCCGCCGGTTCCCCGCGGCTTCCCGGTCCCCCGACCGGTAGGCCCGACCCACTCGTCCCGCGAGCGTGATCTTCTCGAGTTCCTTCCGCGATCGCTCGCCCTCGACGTGCGTGAACTCCAGCGACGCCGCATCGAGCGCCTCGATCTCCGACGCGATGCGCTCCGCCTCGGCCAGCCGGCCGAGGATCGCCTCGTCGTCGCTGCCCGCGACCTCGCGCGCCAACGCCTCGAAGCCCGCGGCGTCGTCGACGAGCGAATCCACGATCGAGGCGCGCTCCGCGAGCATCCGGTCGAGACCCCCGAAGTGCCTTCGCCGAATCGCTTCCGACTGGCGGGTCGCGAGGACGCGAACCGCCTCGAGCCGTTCGATCCGGGACTCGACGGCCGCGCGGACCCGGTCCTTCGCCTGGTTCACGCCGAGGTCCTCATGGTTCATCCCGCACCTCCGCCACCACCCGGCGGAAAGAGGCGGAGCCATCGATCGAGCGATGCGCTTCCCCCGCCGACGAACAGGTCCGGACCGTGCCCTTCGATCCCGTCTTCGACGGAGAGGCCGGTGCGCCGACGCTGCTCGATTCGCTGCAGCTTGATCCGGGCGCGACGGGTCGCCTTGTTCGCCATCGCTTCGTCGCCGATCCGGGAAGCGAGGTTCGCGAGCGAGACCAGCGCCTCGACCGCCACCGGTTCCTCCGCGAATCGCTGCTCGACCTCGCGATAGACGGCGATCGCCGCGTCGCTCTCTCCGAGTCGCTCCCGGACGGTCCCTCGTTGCAGGCCCGCCACCCGGAGGAGGTGCCGCTGCAGCGGCGAGAGCAACGGCGGATCCACCCCGTCGAGCCGGGCCACCACGCCTTCGAATCGATCGAGCGCCTGCACCAGCGAGGACCGACGGGCGATCTCGAGCTCGGCGCGGTACCCGGGGGAGATCGGGGAATGCTCGAGATCCTCCGTCGAATCGTCATCGAGCTGCGTGGCCAGCATCTCGGCCCGGTTCAACCATCCCACCCCGGCGAGGGCCGACGCCTCTCCCCAGCGGTCGTCGTCCGGGTAGCGGTCCAACCAGGGCTCGAGGCTCTCGACGGCCTCGAGCCAGCGTTCCTGCCCGATGAGCAAACGGCCGAGATGGAAGGTCGCGTCCCGATAGTCGACCGAGCGAGGGTCGACTTCGCGGCCCTCGAGGAAGTCGCGCAGAAGACGCTCGGCCTCGAGCGAACCGCCGCTGCCCGGGGAAACCAGCAGGGCGCGGGCGAGCCCGACCTTCGCACGCGTCCAGTACCCGGACTTCTCGTCCGGGTTCGCTTCGCCCTCCTCGAGGAGACGCCGGTACCAGACCGCCGCCTCGTCGAACCGCATCATTCCGTGGAGTCCGAGCGCGATTCGATACATCGCCTCGGGCCGGTTCTGGTGATCCGCCTCGCCGTCCACGAACCGCTCGTAGAGAGCGAGCGCCTTCCGCGGCCGACCGGCGGTGTCGTACAGCTCCGCGGCCTGCCAGAGCAGGTCGCTTCGATAGGTCTTCGACGGCGTGAGCAGGTCGATCTCGAGCACCGCCTCCGCCGCCGCGACGAGATGACGGTTCGCCTCGATCCGGGCGGCGACCGGGATCGCCTCGTAGGGCACCTCGCGGAGATCGACCCCGTCGAACGCGGGTCCCACCGCCAGTTCGACGGCCCGACGATGGGTGTCGGCGACCGTGGCGAGGGCCTGCATCCGCGTGGTCGGATCGCCGCCGAAGCGGACCGCGAAGCGAGCGAGATCCCGTGCGACCGAGACGACCTCCGCCTCGGACGCCCGATCCACCACGACCCGGGCGTGCCGCATCATTCGATCCGACGACCGCACCGCGGCGAGCACCGGCTCCGCCAGCGCCGAGGCGGGGAACGACGGATTCCCGCGGATGATGACCGCCGCATCGTCGAACTCCCGCATCGCCGCATCCGGATCACCGACGATCGCCGCGAGCTCACCGAGCCCGATCCGCGCCGCGAGACGCTGGCGAGCCGTCACCTGCGGGACGGAGGCGACGCCTGCGAACCGAAGCTTCGCCGCATCGAATTCACCGCGAGCGAGATGGAGACGGCCGAGGGCGACCATCGCCTCCGCGACCACCGTGGAGGTCGCTCCGAGGCGATCGATCACGAATTCGTAGCGTTCCGCGGCCGGCACCGGGCGACCGGCGGCGAGGTAGGCGTGGCCGAGCAGCACGTGGAGCTCCGCCCAGTCCACCACGACCCCGGGCGACCGCTCGGACGCGCCTTCAAGGCGCTGCATGTCCACGATCATCGCCGGAATGAGTCCCGCGAGGTCACCTTCACGGATCCGAAGCCGCGCCCTGAATCCGACCGCCCAGGACTCGATCGCGAGCCCCGGATCCTCGTCGAGCAGGGCGTTGACGGAGTTCGCGAGCTCGACGGGCTCGACGCCCGCCTCGAGATCCTCGAGCAGGGCCCGCTGCATCAGGCCATGCCGCCTCGCGCGGGCGTCGGTCGCGATTCCCTGATCCCGCGCATCGAGCAGGCCGCCGAAGCGGGTGACCGCATCGGCGTGTCGCCCCGCGTTGGCCTCGGAGACGGCGAGATGCCGACGTTGCAGCTCCGAGAGCGTGGCGTCCGCGGAGACGGCGGCGAGATAGGCATCGGCGATCCGGGACGCGACGTCGGGCCCCGCGGATTCGAGCGGAGCGTGCCGTTCGGCGAGGCAATCGGCGAGCAGGAGCCGGTACTCGGATCGATGCGGCTCGAACGCCTCATGGTCCGGATCGAGTTCCGCGAGGATCGCAGAAGCGCCCTCCGCATCGCCTCGCTCCAGGAGCGAAGCCGCGAATCGGAGCCGGGGACTCGGATCGAACTCCGCGGCCTGGATGTTGGAGCGATGCCAGAATGCGGCCAGGATCGCGAGCAGCGACATGGCGATGAGCGGGAACTGCCAGGAACGCCCCCGGGAGTGACGGCGTTCCGAACCCGGTTCAACCGGCGCGGAATCCGCCGACGCAGGTTCGGCCGACGCACCGCTGGCCTCGGGGGCCGTTGATTCTGGACGATCGTCCGTCACGAGATCCTCTCATTCCGCACCCGGAAACCCGCATGCGGGGATCCGAGGCGCGACGATCCACGGCGACTCCATTCGCCGATTGCAGTCTTCATCGGCTGCAGGGTCGAGAATCCTCCAAAGCTGCCGATTATTCGCGCATCGAGTGCGCTTCTCGAGAAAGCCCCGTCAATCCGAGCTGGATGGGCCGGAATCGGGGTCCGAGGCCGCCGGATCGACCCCCGCTCGCGTCGTGACGCAGGTCCGACTGAGGAGCTCCGGCATCCCCCGCCCGAGCGGATCGATCACCACCAGCAGGGCGAGGGGGGGCAGCAGCAGCACGATCAGCTTCAGGATCGCTCGAAGCCCTCGTTGCACCATGGTGCCGCCCGTGCCGTCGATCGAGGAGACCCGCCCGCCGACGATCGCCTTTCCGGCGGATCGACCGAAGAACATCTCCCCGATCCCCGCGATCACCGCGGTCACCACGATGGCGAACACCGCAGGCGCCGCGGTCTCGGGGTCGCCCGACCGGAACCCCTCCAGGAACTCCGACGGATCGAGGTCGAAGGTGACGATCGCGACCATCGCGCCGGGCACGAGGTCGATGCAGAGCGCCGCGATTCGGCGTGTGAGCGACATCGGTCGCAGCCCCGCGACCGGTTCCCGGGGCGCCGATCGCTCGATCCACGGTCGGAGCAGCAGTGCCGCCATCAGCGCGGAGATCATGGCGATCCCCGTCAACGGGAAATGAATGAGGGAGAACTCGCCGGTCTCGTCGACCGGCCGGACCGGCTCCCCGGTCGAGCCGCCGAGTGGATCGACCACCGTGATGCGCAGTCCCTCCTCGTCGGCATCGATCACCCACGGGCCCATGGCGACGCCGACCACCGTGGCCCGCGGCCCCGCCACCGCCGGCTCGATCGCGCCGAGCCGCAGCAGGGAGACGCTGCCGTCGCCGTCGCCGGGCCGAACGTAGTCGAGGAGGATCCGACCGGATTCCACGCGATTCGCGAGGAGGGTTCCGCCCTCGGACTCGACGACGGCAAGCGGTCGCGCCGCCGCGTCGAGCGGGAGCGCCATGGAACTCCAGGCGTTCTCCATCCAGGTCGAGAGGCGTGCGTCACCATCCTCCGCCCGCCACGCGAGCGCCGGGCGAGCCCCCTCCCGGGTGCCACCCACACCGAGGGCCGCGTCCCGGACCGCCAGGAATCCCGCCGGCGGCGGCTCGATCGACCAGCGCCAGCGATTCGTCTCGCCGATCACGAACGTGCTCCCGGCGTCGAGGTCGACCTCGGATTCGGCACCGTCGTCCGCCGCCGACGCGTCGATCGAGCCGGTCGCGTCGCCCCGATCGCGTTCGATCCCTCGTGCCGCACGCTGCGAGGGCCGCATCACCGCGACCGGACCTTCCGCATCCCCGACCATCCCGATCAGCACCGGCTCCCGGGGCAGCACGGGAAGCACCTCGAATCGGCCCACCGGTTCCGCGTACCAGAGACCGGTCGCGGGATTCCGCACCACCTTGAAGGAGATCACCTCGCGATGGGGATTGTCGGCGTCGAGGGGGGGCAGGACCACCCAGCAACGGTCACCGGTCGCGGCGATCGCCTCCGGTCGTCGGGGGACTCGGGCGACGATCCGTCCCGCACCGGGTCCGGACTCGCCATCGAGATGCATGATCTCGAAGCCGGTCGTGACGTCGCCACCATCCATCGACACGAAGACGTGGCGACCGCCGGAGGCGGCGAGCACGGGTCGCGGTTCGTCCGAGGCGTCCGCCGTCCCGGGCCCCAGCAGGCCCGCGACGAGGATCGCGACGAACCGCATCGACTTCATCCGAGCCAGACGTGCCATCAGTCGACGCCTCCCGGAGTCCGGTCCTCGATGATCGCCGGCTCGGACCGGCGAATCTGCGCCTCCAGATCGAAGAGCCGGTCACTCACCCGACCGTTGGCGACGGGTGCGTCGAAGGACATCACGACCCGGTCGCCGGCGTCCCGACGGACCTCGACGCGATGCGGGAGGAGCGGCCAGGCGCCCGGGGCGGATCCCAGGGTGTCGACGGTGTCGAACCGCGACAGCATCGATCGCGCGATCTCCCCGCCGTCGTCATCGAGCAGCCGGATCGACGAAGGACCCGCTTCCGGCGATCCCACCTCGATCTCGAGTGCGCCTCGGAGCGGGAGCGTCGCCGCACCACCACCCCAGTCGATCGATCGCGTCGAGAACCGGCAGCCATCCTCGAACAGCACGAGATCCGACGGCATCTTCTCCGGGAACCGCAGCAGTCCGAGCATCGCGAAGAGCGTCGGAGGCGAGATGATCGCGGCGTCCCCGGCATCGACGCCCGGCGCCTCGACCGGCCGGATTCGAAGCACGACCTCGTCCTCGCGCTCGTCGAACATCCACCACCGCGGTCCGTTCCACGCCGCGGTCATGAACGCGGCACCCAGCTTGGAGACCCGAATCGCCGCACGCGACGGTCCCGATCTCCAGATCCGGTGATCGGCCTGCTCGCGGTCGACGTCCTCACCGTTCGCGAGGGTGATGGTCAGGGTGCCCGCCGACGAAAACCGGTCGAGCCGCTGGAGCCGGAGGTTCTGGAGATCCCGGATGGAGGTCCACGAAGCCGGATCGCCGGGGCGGCCGGGCCCGCGATCCTCCTCCTTCACGGCGACCGGCCGACAGCCGGCGGACCCGAGGGCGACCGTCGCGGCAAGCACCGCCCCCGTCCATGCTCCGCCTCGCTTCACCATGCAGGCCTCACCCCTCGTCCGCGAGGATGGTCGACAACTGTTCGGCGATGGCGTCCGCGTCCTCGTCGGAAAGTCGCGGATCGCGCACCGACCACAGCGGCGCGTCATCTCCGCCACCGACCCGCTTCAGCACCCAGACGTCGTCGTCACCGGATCGTGTTCGATCGACCAGGCGGATCTTGCGACGACGGAGCAGGATCAGCCCGAGGACGAAGCGGAACGCGCGACGACCGGGATCCGTCTCCTCCTCCGCGACCAGTCGCTCGAAGAGATCGACGAGGGTCTCGTCATCGACGAACATCTGCCTTTTGGAGCCGGGATCGGGGATCTCGGTCCGCCACCAGCAGAGAAGCCGATCGCCGAGACGACGGGCCGCGTCGCCGGCCTCCCACGCCGCGGGATCGAAATCGAGCCGTTCGAGCACGGGGCGGTCCGGGCGCGTCTCCGTCGCGAGCGGCCTCGTGAGGGCGGCGATGCAAGGCGTCCCCACCGGAAGCTCCGCTTCCGTCTCGGCGCAGCGTCCCGTGGACCGACCGATCACCAGACCCTTCAGCATCGTGGACATGCCCCCATCGTAGCCGAGCCGGGCCGGTTCCGAACGGCTCCCCGCTCAGGCTTCGATATACTCGACCCCGAGCATGGACAGCCTTCGACTTCCCGCCTTCTTCGACGTTTTCCGAGGTTACGAGCCCATCGAGCTCGTCGTCGAGTTGTCGATCATCTGGCTCGTCGTCTGGATGATCCTGCGTTTCCTGCGTCGTTCGAGCGGAGCCGGCGTCATTCGCGGCTTCGCGGTGCTCGTCGTGGTGGTCGCGATCCTGCTCCGCCTCACCGGCGATGCGAGCGACACGCTCGGCCGGGTCCGGTTCCTCGGCGACCGCGTCGTCGGGCTGGTGGCGATCATGCTGGTCGTGGTCTTCCAGCCGGAACTCCGGCAGGCGATGATCACGCTCGGTCGGGCCAAGATCTTCGGGCGGAGCCCCGCCGCGCGGGATCGCGTCGTGACCGCCGTCACCGAGGCCGTCGACTTCCTCGCGAAGAGCCAGTTCGGCGCGATCATCGTCTTCGAACGGACCCTCGGACTCGAGTCCCTGCTTCGGAACTCCGTGCCGATCGACGCCCTCGTCGACCCCCGGCTCGTCCAGTCGATCTTCTATCCGAACAATCCGCTCCACGACCTCGCGGTCGTGATCCGGGGCGATCGAATCGCGGCCGCCAAGGTGCAGCTGCCGCTGGCCCCCTCCGGCATGGTCCCGAGCCAGCTGGGGAGCCGTCATCGCGCGGCGGTCGGCGTGACGCTCGATTCCGACTGCCTCGTCGTGGTGGTCAGCGAGGAGAACGGGCGGGTCCGGATCGCGGAGGACGGCGTGCTCTCGCCGCCCATCGCCCGGGAACGGTTCGCGGAGGAGTTCACCCGACGTTTCGCCGCGGAACCCGCCCCACCGTCTCCCGGCAGCGCCGAGGAGACCGCCTGACATGGAGACGCGACGCGAGCGGATCACCAATCTCGTGACGGTCACCCTCGTGACCGTCCTCATCTGGATCTGGGCGGCGGGCGAGACCCGCGAGGAGATCACCTCCTTCGCCGATCTTCGCTTTTCAGGCCAGACCAGGGACTCCCTGCGGATCGCTCCCGAGGAACTTCCCTCGGTGAGTTTCCAGATCCGGGGTCCGCGCCGCGAGGTCGACGCCGTGGCCTCCCGCTTCCGGGAGACCGTGGACATCGCGGTGGGCACCCTCGGGGTTCCCGCCACCCCCGGTGAACACGAAGTGGATCTCGTCAAGTTGGGTCAGACCTTCGTGGACGCCGACGAACTTCCGGTCACGGTCCTCGCCGCGGACCCCCGGACGATCCGGATCACGATCGAGTCGCTGGAACGTCGGGCGGTCCCCGTCACCGTCGAACTCCCCGACGGCGTGCAGACCACCAACGCCGTCGACGTGGTTCCGGCCGAGGTGGAACTCCTTCTTCCATCCGACCTCGCAAGCCTTCCGGGGCTGTCCGTGACCGCGCGGGTGGACGATGCGGACGTCGCGAGTCTTCCGCCGGGCCGTCGGCACGAACTGGAGATCGCGCTCACCCTTCCCGACCGGCTCGCGGGCCAGTCCGAGGCAATCCGCGTGACGCCGCGAAAGGCCCGGGTGGGTCTCGATCTCGTCTCGACCGACGCGTCGATCCAGGTGCCGTCGATCCCCGTGCAGGTGTCGGGCCCGCCGGCCGATCTCGACCAGCACGTGGTGACCATCGATCCCGCCTCGGTCTTCCTCCGCGACGTGACCCTGCGAGGACCGAGGGCCGCGATCGACGACATCTCGAACGGCCGCGTGAACGTGATCGCGTTCATCCACCTCACCAGCGACGACCTCGCGAACCGGATCCGCGAGACGCGGATCTCGATGTGGCGACTGCCCCGCGGGGTCGAGGTCTCGAGCATCGGCGAGAAGCCCGACACCAGTCCCCCGATCTCCATCACGATCGAGGATCGATCCGCCCAGCCCTGAACCTTCGTCCACCCGACGTCACCGCCTTCGGAGGCGTCAGTCGGTCCAGGTGATCGCGGCCCAGTTCTTCCGGCCTCGCCGCAGCAGCGTGCATTCCCCGTGGAGCAGGTCCTCGGCGACCAGCGGACGGTCCTCCGCGACGGGATCCCCGTTGATCCGGACCGCACCGCTCTTGATGAACTCGCGAACCTCGCGGTTGCTCGACGCGAGCCCGAGGGACTTCAACGCCTCACCGATGGTCGGCGGGGTTGCTTCGAGCAGGCCGCGACGCGACCTCGACTCCGACCGGAGGTCATCCGCGATCGCCTTCAGCGTCGAGGCGTCGAGGCCCCGCACCTCGCCGCTGAAGAGTGCCGCGGCCGCGGCCCGGGCCGACTCGACGGCGACGGCGCCGTGCATCATCGCGGTGACCTCGTCGGCCAGTCGTCGTTGGGCGGCTCGCTCCTGTGGACGATCGACGTTCGCGGCCGAGAGGGCCTCGATCTCCTCGCGTTCCAGGAAGGTGAACCACTTCAGGAAGTTCACCACGTCCTCGTCGGAGGAGTTGAGCCAGAACTGGTGGAATCGATACGGGCTCGTGCGGTCCGCCGAGAGCCAGATCGCCCCGGTCTCGGACTTCCCGAACTTGCCGCCGTCCGCCTTGGTCACCAGCGGTGCGGTGAGCCCGAAGGTCTCGACGCCGTCGCCGTCGTCCTTCCGTTCGAGGCGACGGGTGAGATCGATGCCCGCGACGATGTTTCCGTACTGGTCGCTCCCCCCCATCTGGATGGTGACGCCACGGGTCCGGTGGAGATGGAGGAAGTCGTACGCCTGGAGGATCTGATAGCTGAACTCGGTGTAGCTGATCCCCTGCTCCCGCTCGTTCAGACGGGAACTCACCGACTCCTTCTGCATCATCACGTTCACCGAGAAGTGCTTGCCGACGTCACGCAGGAGTTCGATGAAACCGATCCGGGAGAGCCAGTCGAGGTTGTCGACGATCTCGGCGCGGTTGACGCACGACGGCGAGAAGTCGAGCACCCGTTCGAAGATGGATCGCTGCGCCTCGACGTTCGCCGCCACCTGCTCCGCGGTGAGCAGCGGTCGCTCCGCGCTCTTCCCCGACGGATCGCCGATCAGCCCGGTGCCACCGCCCATGACGACCACCGGATGGTGACCCGCCCGCTGGAAGTGGGCGAGCAGCATGATCGGAACCAGATTGCCGATCGTGAGGCTGTCCGCGGTGGGATCGAAACCCACGTATCCGCGACGCGGCTCCGCCCCGAGATGCTCGCCGAGCGATTCCGAGGTGCTCTGGTGCAGCAGTCCCCGCCAGTGGAGTTCTTCGAGAAGTTTGTGCACGCGCGACTGCCGTTCTGGTGTGGTCCCGCCCCCACCGGCGTCGAAGACGCGGGCGCATCCGGACGGGACGGGGTCGTGATCGCCCGGTCGCACCGGGACTCGAACCTCGCCGGGCGGGATCAGCCCCTGGCGACCGCTTCCGCCTTCGCGGCGATGTCCGCGATCATCGCATGCCAGGCGGCGTCGAAGGAATCCCGGCCCTCGACCTGGAGCTGCTCGGCCAACGCCTCGAGATCGACGCCCGCCCCGGTGATCCCCGCGAGGACCGCCTCGCAGTCGCCGCCGTCGGTCGGCATCGCGCCGTCGACCGAACCGTGGTCCGCGAAGGCGAGAAGCGTCTTCTCCGGCATGGTGTTCACGGTCTCGGGGGCGGCGAGCGCGGTGACGTAGAGCGTGTCGGGCAGCGCCGGATCCTTCGTGCCGGTGCTCGCCATGAGAAGCCGCTGCGGCTTCGCGCCGTGCTCCTTCAACTCGGTCCAGCGATCACCGTTGATGAATTCGTGGAAGGACTTGTAGGTCCGTTCACCGATCGCGATCCCGGCCGCGTTGCGGAGGTCGCCCTGGAGCACATCGGCGGTGCCCTTGTCCCATCGCGAGATGAAGAGGCTCGCCACCGAACAGACGAACGGATCGAGTCCCGCCTCGACGCGACGCTCGACGCCGCGGGTGTAGGCCTCCGCCGCGGCGAGGTAGTGCTCGCGGGAGAAGAGCAGGGTCACGTTGATCGGGACGCCGGCGAAGATGAGTTCCTCGATCGCCGGGAGGCCCTCCCGGGTTCCGGGGACCTTGATGTACAGATTCTCCCGACCGGCCCTGGCGTGGAGCTCCTTCGCCTGGGCGATCGTGTTCTCGGTGTCGTTGGCGAGCAACGGCGAGACCTCGAGGCTGACCCAGCCGTCGACGCCGCCGGTCGCCTCGTGGATCGGCTTGAAGAGATCGGCGGCCCGCTGGAGATCGCGAATGGCGAGCTCGAAGAAGAGCGGCTCGGTGTCGAGTCCCTGCCCGAGCAGCTCGCGGATCTGGTCGTCGTAGCGGTCGGATCCACCGATCGCCTTCTGGAAGATCGAGGGATTGGACGTGAGCCCGGTCACCGACAGGTCGTCGATGTACCGCTGGAGCGTTCCGTCGTCGAGGATCTCGCGGGTGATGTTGTCGAGCCAGAGGCTCTGTCCGAGTTCGTGGAGATCGCGGGTCGCGGGCATCGGAAATTCCTCTGGTTCGTGCGTCCGGGCCTTCCACCCGGGGACGATCCCGAGCGGGTTCTGGTAGGTTCGCCCCGCAGGGTATCACGGGAACAACCGGCCCACCGCCGTCCCCCCAGAACGACCAAGACCGGAGCGAGCCGACCATGACCGCGAAGAGCGTCAAGAGCATCATCGATCGTCCGCGAATCGACCGGCTTCCGGAGTGGAAGGCGCTGGCGAAGCACCGGAAGCGGATGGGGAGGACCTCGCTCACCGAACTCTTCGCCGCCGATCGTCGCCGCGGAACCCGTTGCTCGACGGAGGCCCTCGGCATCCACTTCGACTGGTCCAAGCATCTCGTCGACGCCGAGACCATGAAGCTCCTGTTCGCGCTCGCCCGGGCCGCGGGGGTCGAGAAGCACCGCGATGCGATGTTCAAGGGCGGGAAGATCAACATCACCGAGGATCGGGCGGTCCTGCACACGGCGCTTCGGGCGCCGGCCGACGCGGTCATCGAGGTCGACGGCGAGAACGTGGTGCCCGCCGTCCACGAGGTCCTGCGACGCATGGGCGCCTTCGCCGACAAGATCCGCCGCGGACGCTGGCTCGGTCACTCGGGTCGTCCCATCCGGAACGTCGTGAACATCGGCATCGGCGGCTCCGATCTCGGACCCGCGATGGCCTACGATGCGCTTCGGAAGTACTCGGACCGCGGACTCACCGTCCGTTTCGTCTCGAACGTCGACGCCAACGACTTCCACGAGAAGACCCTCGACCTCGATCCCGAGGAGACGCTCTTCATCGTCTGCAGCAAGACCTTCACGACGCTCGAGACGATGACCAACGCCCGCACCGCGCGGAAGTGGGTCCTCAAGGCGTTCGACGGCGAGCAGGCGGCGAGCGCGAAGCACTTCGTCGCGGTGTCGACCAACGCCGAGGAGGTCGCGAAGTTCGGCATCGACACCCGGAACATGTTCGGGTTCTGGGACTGGGTCGGCGGTCGCTATTCGATGGACTCCGCGGTCGGCCTAAGCACCATGGTCGCGATCGGCCCGAAGCGATTCCGCGAACTGCTCGACGGCTTCCACGACATGGACGAGCACTTCCGGAGGACGCCCATGACGCGGAACCTCCCGATGATCCAGGCCCTGATCGGACTGTGGTACGCGGACTTCTGGGATGCGGGCACGGTGGCGATCCTGCCGTACGACCAGTACCTGGACCGCTTCAGCGCCTACCTCCAGCAGCTGGAGATGGAGTCGAACGGCAAGCACACGCAGCTCGATGGCAAGCGGGTCGCCTGGGGCACCTGCCCGGCGATCTGGGGCCAGCCCGGGACCAACGGCCAGCACGCCTTCTACCAGATGATCCACCAGGGGACCCGCATGGTGCCCGCGGACTTCATCGTGTTCGCGGACCCCGTGAACAGGATCGGCGACCACCACGACAAGCTGGTCGCGAACGTCTTCGCCCAGACCGAGGCCCTCGCGTTCGGCAAGTCGGTCGACGAGATCGAGGCCGAGGGGATTCCGGCCTGGCTCGCCCCGCACAAGGAGATGGAGGGCAACCGCCCGACCAGCACCTTCCTCTGCGAGAAGCTCACGCCGCGGATGCTGGGGCGACTCATCGCCCTCTACGAGCACAAGGTCTTCGTGCAGGGATCGATCTGGCGGATCAACTCGTTCGACCAGTGGGGCGTCGAACTCGGCAAGAAGCTCGCGCAGGCGATGATCCCCGAACTCAAGTCGAAGGACCGGCCCAGGCTCGCCCACGACTCGTCGACGAATTCACTGATCCGGAAGTACCGGAAGCTCCGCGGCCGGCAGTGATCGGACCCCACCGACTTCCCGGGAGTCGAAGGGTCGATCAGGAGGGGCGGGCGTCCCCGGCGAGCCGTCCGAGCACCTCGGCGATCGCCGACACGCCCGTTGAAATCTCCCCGTCCGTGGTCTCCCGCGAGAACGAGAAGCGGACCGATCCGTGGGCGATCACCTCGGGAACGCCCATCGCGAGCAGGATGGGTGATGGTTCGAGGGAACCGCTCGCGCAGGCGGCGCCGGCACTCGCGGCGATGCCGCGTTCACTCAGCGACATCAGGATCGCCTCCGCCGCCAGCCGGGGGAATCCGAGGTTCGACGTGGTCCAGAGTCGCGGGGCCCGGCCGCCGTTGACCACGACCTCCGGCCACGCGTCCCGGACCGCGGCTTCGAACGCGTCGCGACGCCCTTCGAGGTCCCGCCACGGCGAGGGGTCCGACGCCATCCACGCCGTGGCCGCATCCGCGGCCACGCCCATCCCGGCGATCGCCGCGACGTTCTCGGTGCCGCCCCGTCGGTCACGCTCCTGCGATCCACCGGTGATCCCGGGCTCGAGCCGCGTCCCTCGGGAGACGAACATCCCGCCCGCGCCCTTCGGTCCGTGGAACTTGTGCGCGGCGAAGGACATCAGATCGACGTCGAGCGATGCGCAGTCGACGGGCATCCGTCCCACCGCCTGGACGGCATCGGTGTGGAACCGGACGCCGTGTTCGCGACAGAGACGACCGATCTCCGGAACCGGCTGGATCACGCCGGTCTCGTTGTTGACCCACATCACGCTCAGCACCGCGATGGAATCACCATGGGCGACGAGCAGTGACTCGAGCGCGTCGAGATCGATCCTTCCATCCCCGGCGTGCTCGAGCCAGTGCACCCTGGTCCCCGACCGCTCCAGCGATTCCGCGGTCTCCCGCACGGCCGAATGCTCCTGGCGACTCGTCGCGATGCCGTCACGGCCCGGCCGGACGCCGAGTGAACCTCGAATCGCGAGATTCGCCGCCTCGGTGCCGCCCGAGCACAGCAGCAGGTCGCGTGGCCGGCAACCGATCAACCGTGCGACCGACTCCCTGGCCAGTTCGATCCGGCGACGCGCCGCGATCCCCTCGCGATGGGTGCTGGACGGATTGGCCCACTCCCCGCGAAGACAGTCGAGCATGGCGTCCACCACCGCTGGAAGCGGAGGCGTCGTCGCGTTGTGGTCGAGGTAGGTATCGGACATCTTGCGCTCAGGTTCCCATGACCGGATCTCCCGACCCGGCCGTCCACCGCGCGAGGGACGGTCCGCCCGACGCGGCGGTCCCGCCACCGTTCCGGCGACCGAAGGCCCGCGCGGTCACCGTCCATCGCCCATCGCCGGCGAAAGGCCGGCATCCCGAACCTCCCGGTCCGGACCCCGAGTTCGGCCCGCCGGCCGACCGCGGTCACCGGCCCGGCTCGACGTTCGACGCTCCGGGCGGCGATGGCGGAATCGCGGACGCCCGCGACGAGATCCGTCCCAGTCTAGACTCCGCAGGACCACCCCGTCCTTTCCGGAACGACCCTCGGAGCGTTCGCATGCGACCGGTTTCCCGAATCATCCCCGCGGCGCTCGTGTCCGTGCTCTCGTCGATCCTCGTGACGATGGCCGTCGGTTGCGTGGACTCGACGAGGGTGGTCGTCGATCCCGAGACCACGTGGCAGGCCGATGGGTCGTCGACGCTGGAATCCGCGCCGCCGGTGACGAACCCGCGATTCGCCAACGGCGCCGTGGCGGCGGACTCGGCGATGGCCAGCGAGGCGGGGGTCGAGATCATGAAGGCGGGCGGCAACGCCGTCGACGCCGCGATCGCCACCGCGCTCACGCTTTCCGTCACGCGGCCCTATTCCTGCGGTCTCGGCGGCGGTGGCTTCATGATCGTCTTCGATCCCGCCTCCGGGGAATCGATCGCACTCGACTTCCGCGAGACCTCCCCGGCGGGCGTGGGTCCGGACTACTACGTCTCGCTTCCGCCCACCGCCAGTGGATACGACCCGAGCCGCTTCGGCGGCCGCGCCGTCGCGGTCCCCGGCCAACTGCCCGGAATGGTCGCCGCACACGATCGTTTCGGCTCGCTGCCCCTGCCTCGCCTCGTGGAGCCCGCGGTCCGCGCCGCCCGGGAGGGATTCCGCGTGGACGCGAATCACCTCGCGGCGGTGGACGCGGTGCGTCGGACCCGCGAACGCCACCCCGACCTCAGGCCGACGAGTCGATGGGTCTGGAATCGCCTCTGCGGCGGCGGCGAGCTCGAGGTCGGTGACCTCGTGCGCCAGCCGGAGCTCGCGGTCTTCCTCGAACGCTTCGGCCGCGAGGGCCTGGCCGCGTGGAGCGGACCCGACGGCGCCGCAGATCTCGTCGCCGGCGTCGACCGCGCCTACGACGGCGTGCTGCAACCCGCGGACCTGCGCGACTACCGGGTCGCGTGGCGACCTCCGCTGATCGTCCGCGATGCCTTCGACGGGCACGACGCCATCCTGATGCCGCCGCCCAGCTCCGGCGGGATCGCGATCGCCCAGGTCCTCTCGATGATGCGGCACCGCCTGCCCTCCGCCGGCGATCCCCTTCCGGGCTCCGCCGCGTATTCCCAACTCCTCACGGAGTCGATGCGCCACGCGTTCGCGGATCGCGCCCGGCATCTCGCCGATGCGGATTTCGTCGAGGTTCCGGTGGATGCGCTGCTCGATCCGGCCGCCATCGAGATCGCGGCGGACCGGATCGACTTCGACGCGGCCATGTCGATCGATTCCTGCGGCGTGATCGACTCCAGGGGCACCGCGGACCTGCTGCGTGACGCCGGCACCAGTCATTTCAGCGTGATCGACGCCGAGGGAATGACCGTCGCGTGCACGCAGACCATCAACGGGAGCTTCGGTTCCCTCCTGGCCGTCCCCCGCCTCGGGATCGTCCTGAACAACGAGATGAACGACTTCACCACGATCCCGGGAGCGGCGAACCTCTTCGGGCTCCGCCAGTCCGATCGGAATCTCCCGGAACCGGGAAAGCGACCGCTCTCGAGCATGTCACCGACCATTCTCGTCAAGGACGGCCGCACCACCATGACCGCGGGGGCGAGCGGTGGCCCGAGGATCATCACCGGCACGCTCCAGGTCCTCCTCGAGGTGCTGCACGGGAATCGTTCCGCGGTCGGCGCCGTCGATGCACCGCGTCTCCACCACCAGTGGAATCCCGATGCGCTCCGACTGGAGGCGGGACTGCTCGAACTTCGACCGGAACTCGAAGCCAAGGGCCACGCGATCGAGGAGATCGGTGCGGTGGGGGTCGTCCAGGCGATCGTGGTGCACGAGAACGGACTCGAACCGGCCAGCGATCCACGCAAGGGTGGTCGCCCCGCGGGATGGTGACCGCTTGGTAGGCTTCGGCGGGGTCGTCGGTCGCGAACCACCGACGACCGCGCCCGCTGACATCGACGGTGACGTGATCGAGTCCATTGAACCCGCCGGAGCCCCCCGGATGCTCGACCCGACTTCCCGATCAATCCGATCCGCGATCATCCCGAGGGTCGGACCGGCCGCCGCGCTGCTGGTCCTGTTCGCTTCGTTCGTGGTGCGGACGGCGACCGCGCAGGACGAGAACGCGTACGAGGCCTGGTCGAGGATCTTCGACGTGATCAGGCCGAACTGGAGCGATCCGGAGGCGGCCCGGTCTCCCGCCTTCTTCACCGAGGACGAGTACGACGCGATCTTCGAATGGCAGGATGGACCATCGGAGGCGCCGCGCGGTGCGGCCCTCCGGTACTTCGAGAAGGCGGAGTCGATCGCGCCGCTCATTCGAGATCTGCGGGGCACCCCGCGATTCGACGCGGGCATCGATCTCAACGATGGATTCATGGTCATGCTCCCGCATCTCGCGCCGATGCGGGAGATCGCCCGAGTCTGCTCGCACCTCGCTCGACGGGCCACGATCGCGGGCGACGCGGACGCCGCGGTCGAGTGGCTCGGCACGTCGAACGAGATCGCGGCCCATTCCGGACAGGATGGCACCGCCATCGGATCGCTCGTCGGCGCGGCGATGTACCAGCGATCCGACCAGACGATGGAACTGGCGATCGCGAACGGCATCATCGACGTCGAGACGGCCGCGAACCTGCTGGACAGCCTCGCTTCGCTGCGCGCACAGGAGGATCCCTTCCACTTCGGCGCGTGCGTCGACGGGGAACGGCTCATCTTCATGCAGTCCATCGACGCCATCCTCGGCAAGAACGGGGAGCCTCCGGTCGAGGCTGATCTGGAGCTCTACCGAGACGCGTTCGGGGACCGGTTCATCGAGTCGTTCACGCGACTCCCGGATGCGGGCGAAGGGCTTCGAGACCGGATGGACGGCGTGTTCGACCGGATCCAGCTCGCGTTCGACGACCCGGATCGGGATCGCGGAATCGACACCCTCGCCGCGCTCGAGCGGGAACTCGAGGCGTCGGACCTTCCCGAGGCCCTCAGAATGCTGATGCCATCGATGACCCAGATCGCCCGAGCGCGGCTGCGCGTCGAACGAGCCCTCGACGATCGGATCCGCGGTCTCGACGCGGTCGCGTCGGGCCGGATCTCGCCGGACCAGATTCGAAACGCCGCCATTCTCTGGGCCCAGATCGGACGCGGCATGCTCACGCTCCCGGACGATGTCCAGCAGGCGGGCCTCGCGCTGCTCGAAGGACGATCACCCCGAGACCGCGAAGAGTCCGACCCGAGCGACCCGGACTCGCCGGCGACGGACTGGAGGGACGCCTTCGGCCCGATGGCCGCCGATCAACTGACGCTCGGGCTCGACGCCGCGGCGATCCTGGAGGCCGACTTCGACGGACGACGCGGCCCGCAGGCCGAGACGTCCGAAAGTCTGGGGGCGGTTCGTGCCGCGGCGCGGGGGTATCTCGCCGATGCCGCCGATCGACTGCGACGAGCCGCCTCGATGCGGGCCGAGGGCGATGGCGACTCGACGCCCGAGAACGAACGCTTTCTCGCCGCGAACGAGATCGCGGTCGTCATTTCGCTCGCCGCCCATCTGATCCGGGATCCCGGAATCGCACGAGTCCGAGTCGCCGCCGCCGTCCTCGAGGACATCGCCGACCTGCTGGCCGGCGGCGATGCACAGGCGATGCGAATCGATCCGGTCCTCCGCATGCTGATCGCGGACGCGGCCGCGAAACTTCCGCGGCTCGAAGGATTGGACGCATCCGCCGCCGCGCGCCAGGATGCGGCTCGGTTCGCCGCGACGCGACTTCGGGACCTGCGTGGAGAGGCGGCGGAGGCGGCGACGAGGTCGCTCGCGGAAATTCCGCCGGGGCGGCTGTATTCGATCTTCGCCATCGCGGACAACCGCGTGGTCGTCACGTCGGAGACGGCTGCGACCCCGGAGGCGCCCTCGACCGATCCGTTCGCGGACCTCGACGATCTCCTTCCCTACCGCACCCTCGCGACCCCGGGGTCCGCGACCGAGGCCTCCCCACGCGACGCTCGCACCGAATTCCAACGCCGCCTGGCGGACGCCGGGGACCGACCGGCGGAGGCGGGCCGCCTGCTCGGCGGCCTCGAACTCGGTCCGACCCTCCCCATCCGGAGGGCCGCGGACGCCGCGATGATTCGGATCATCGAGATCGACGACTTCAGCGAGGCACCGAGGGCGGATCAGGTGTCACGGGACTGACCTCGGCACCCCCGCGACCGAGCGAACCCGCACCGGTCACGTCACGTTCCCACCCCCCGATGCCCTTCGCCGCTCGCCACGAGGTCCGAGAACCGTCGTTCGAGATCGGTGCCGATGTTCGGTCGAACCGGATGCCGAATCGAGCCGTTGACCAGAGTGGTGGCCGCAGTCGCGGCCACGAACCCACGACCAGGGACACGCGGAAAGGACGGCACATGACGCCTCGAGAATCGACCGACCAGGGGCCTCACCAACTCCCCGGAAACCGGGCGCCGGCCGAAGTCGACGCCACTTCCCGATCCGAGGTCGATCGGACGGGGCAGGTCGCTTCCGGGCACCCGCACGCGATGGTCTCGATCCGCTGGAAGGACGCCGAGAGCCAGGGCGGCCCGGGCTGGGAGGATTGCGAGGAGATGCTCGAATTCGCGCGACGCCCCCTGACCACGGTCCACACCATCGGCCTGCTGGTTCATGCCGACGAGGAGCAGATCGCGGTCACTGACACGATGACCACCGACCAGATGGGCGGTATCACCAAGATTCCGCGAGGCTGGATCGAGAAGATCGAATACCTCCACGCCGCGGGCGCGTTCGACGATCGCGACGTGAACACCCCCCTCGCCGAGGATTCGATCGACCGCAGGGATGCACGAAGCGCCGGCTGAGCAGGTCTGATCACCCTCGCCGACGACGCGGACATTCGAAGTCCGGATCACTCAAGCAGGACGCCCCGTCCGGTGATGGACGAGGCGTCTGTCGAATGCGGGTGAGAGGGCTCGAACCTCCACGGGATTTTACTCCCACTAGAACCTGAATCTAGCGCGTCTGCCAATTCCGCCACACCCGCCGGGCTCGGTGGAATCCTCGCATGCGAGGAACGTTGCAGGGTATCCGATTCACCGAAGGCGTCAACATCCCGAACCATCGGTCCGGCTCGGTGAGGCCGTCGAGGCGTCGAGCATTCCCCCCCGGGAATCCCCGATGAGGAAAGCCCCTCCGCACTTCCGCGCGGAGGGGCATGATTCGGATCATCTGCAGTCGGTTCGGGCGGCGGGAAGTCCGGAAGCCGGATCCCCTCGCCGTCACTCGCCCGAGTCGGCCTGATCGGCCGCGGGCGTCGGCACCAGCGGCCCGAGCCGGCTCTCGAGGACCTTCGCCCGCATCTCGACGAAGAGGTCGGGATTGTCGCGGAGGAACTGCTTCGAGTTCTCCCGGCCCTGTCCGAGCCTGATCTCGCCGTAACTGAACCAGGCTCCCGCCTTCTGAGCGATGCCGTCGGCCACCGCGAGGTCGAGCAGGTCGCCCGAGGTGCTGATGCCTTCGTTGAACATGATGTCGAACTCGGCGAGCCGGAACGGCGGGGCCACCTTGTTCTTGACGACCTTCGCACGAACCCGGTTGCCGACGTTGTTCTCGCCGTCCTTGATCGCGCCGATTCGACGGATGTCGATGCGGACCGAGGAGTAGAACTTGAGCGCCCGACCGCCGGTGGTGGTCTCGGGGCTGCCGAACATCACGCCGATCTTCTCCCGAAGCTGGTTGATGAAGAGCACGATGCAGTCGCTCTTGGCGATCGCCCCGGTGAGCTTCCGCAGCGCCTGGCTCATCAGTCGGGCCTGCAGTCCGACGTGCGAATCACCCATCTCCCCCTCGATCTCCGCTCGGGGGATCAGGGCCGCCACCGAGTCGATCACGATGATGTTGACCGCGTTGGATCGGACGAGCATCTCGCAGATCTCGAGCGCCTGTTCACCGGTGTCGGGCTGGCTGAGCAGCATCTCGTCGATGTTCACGCCGAGCTTCTTCGCCCAGGTCGGATCCAAGGCGTGTTCGGCGTCGATGAAGGCCGCGATGCCACCCTGCTTCTGCACGTTCGCCGCCACCGTGAGTGCGAGCGTGGTCTTGCCGGAGGATTCCGGACCGAACACCTCGACGACTCTCCCCTCGGGGAGCCCCCGACCACCGAGGGCCAGGTCGAGACTGAGCGCACCGGTCGACACGCACTTGATGCCGGCGAGTCGATCGCCGTCGAGGGTCATGATGGAACCCTTCCCATGCGCCTTCTCGATCTGGGAGAGGGCGCGATCAAGGGCCTGCTTGCGGCCGGGATCCATGGCGGGCGCGTCTGAAGCAGGCTTCTGCTCAACCTGCGTCTTCGCCTTCGAGGACTTCTTCCGGGAAGCGCCGTTGGCGGCCGGGTCCTGCGGGGTGGTCTTTTCGGGGGAATCGAGCGTTGCCTTTGGCATGTTTTCTTCGCCTTCCGTTGCGATGGTCGGATCGATCCGTCGGTGATCCGGGTTCTTGTCGAGTCGAGTGTCGTGGGGAGTCGTGATTCGGCGTGAGTGGTGATCCGCGGCGGGCGGACCGGTGTCCGATTCGGGGTCCTGCTGGGGGTCG
Source organism: Planctomycetaceae bacterium (assembly GCA_002684855.1). GTDB lineage: Bacteria > Planctomycetota > Phycisphaerae > Phycisphaerales > SM1A02 > UBA12014. The sequence goes on from NYWD01000037.1 coordinate 60,460, forward strand.
TCCTCCGGATTCCGGTCGAATCCACCGGATCCTCGTTGGATCAGGTGACTCATGGTGATCGGGGCCTCCGCGACTGGCCCGATGCGAGGGGACGTTCCTGAGCCAGGCCGACACGTCTCCACCTGCGAATCGTAGAAGCCGCCCGATCCGGGGATCTCCAATCGGCGGATTCTCCCGACCGCCGACCCCGGTCCCGGGCTTCGGACGCGACCCGAGGCCGGAAGATGCGGATCGGCCGGGTCGGGTCGGAGCAGGTTCGGGATGGTGGGCTGGAGCTGGTCATGAATCGTTGCCTGCTGGAGGACGACCGGAATACCGAACGCTGACCGAACATCATCGGATTCGGGCCCGAATGACGTTCGGTTTTTGTTCGGATTCGGAGTTTCGATCCTCGGTGCCCCCCTGTCAAGGCTTGCCAGGGGGGATTTCCGGCACAACGAATGGATTCCGGGCCATGCCCGGCACCGGTTGGAGCTCGATCGAGGCTGGAACCGGGCCGGGGATGCCGGACGAAGGAACCACCCCCTCCGCCTCGGAATCGATCATTCACCACGTCACGTGGAAGCGAGGACGGCGCGAAACGTCGGTGGACCGGTCCTTCGGACCGACGTCCCGCACGCGCGCCACCCGGTGCACGGGGAGTCCACTTGCCGGTCGAGTTCCGCACCGATGGATTCGTGCCCGGTGCCGCCTGCGCGATCGCGTCGCCGCGAACCGCGTCAGGTCAGGCCGGAGTCCCCCCCTGTCGACCTTCGGCGATTCAATAGTCGGGCGTCGGCGGACGGTACTGCGAGAGATCGGCGGCCCGGAACCATTCGATGGTCCGCTGGAGCCCCTCGCGAAGCGCGACCTTCGGCTCCCATCCGAGCTTCTCCCGGGCGAGCGTGATGTCGGGTTGTCGCTGGAGGGGGTCGTCCTGCGGCAGCGGACGCGCCTGCACGATCTCGACCCCGGTGCCCGCGATCTCGACCACGAGTTCCGCCAGTTCGCGGATCGTGAACTCACCCGGATTGCCGATGTTCACCGGGCCGTGAAAGTCCTCGGGGCCGTTCATCATGCCCATGATCGCATCGAGCAGGTCGTCGCAGTAGCAGAAGGATCGGGACTGCGAACCATCGCCGTAGATCGTGATCGGTTCTCCGGCGAGCGCCTGCCGGATGAAGTTGCTGACCACCCGGCCGTCGTACGGGTGCATCCGCGGACCGTAGGTGTTGAAGATCCGGACGACTCGGATGTCCACCTTGTTCTGCCGGTGGTAGTCGAACATCAGCGTTTCCGCCGCACGCTTCCCCTCGTCGTAGCACGCGCGGATCCCGATCGGATTCACGCTGCCCCGATACGACTCGGGCTGCGGATGGATCTCCGGATCACCGTAGACCTCGCTGGTCGAGGCCTGGAGGATCCGCGCGTTCAGTCGCTTGGCGAGGCCGAGCATGTTGATCGCCCCCATGACGGAGGTCTTGATCGTCTTGATGGGGTTGTACTGGTAGTGGCCCGGCGCCGCAGGGCAGGCGAGGTTGTAGATCTGGTCGACCTCGACCTTGTAGGGATCGATCACGTCGTGCCGGATGAATTCGAAGTTCGGACGACCGATGAGGTGTTCGATGTTCGACTTCTGGCTCGTGAAGAGGTTGTCGAGGCAGATCACCTGGTGTCCCTGCTCGACGAGCCGGTCGCAGAGATGCGAACCGAGAAATCCGGCACCGCCGGTGACGAGGATCCGCTTGAGCATCGAGCCTGATTCCTGTGGGTGGGAACGGGGAGACCGAGATCGGAAGGCGACCTCCGGACGGTAGAGTATCGGCGTTCCTCGCCTCGAACCCGTGATGCAAAGGCCGGATTTCCCCGAATGGACGCTCCCCGACACGCCGCCGGCTTCATGACGGGAACCAGCATCGACGGGATCGATGCCGTCGTGATCGAGGCCCGGGGATTCGGGCCCGGGATCTCGGCGAAGATCGTCGAACACCTCCAGGAACCGCTCGACGATCTCCGACCGGAGCTTCGGTATCTCGCACAGGGGGGATCGATGACCGCGGCCGAGATCACCCGCCTGTCGCGACGGTTCGGCGAGCTGCACGCCGGCGTGCTGAATCGCTGCCGTGGCGGTCGGTCCCTCGCCCTCGTCGCCGCCCACGGCCAGACCGTGACCCACGCGCCCCCCGATTCCCTCCAGCTGCTCGACCCCTGGCCCCTCGTCCGCGAAGCCGGGTGCCCCGTCGTCCACGACCTTCGCGGCGCCGACCTCGCCGGAGGCGGTGCCGGCGCACCGATCACCCCGCGGGCGGATGCGGTGCTCTTCCGCGATCATCGAGTGGGGGCGGGCACGCTCGCCATCGTCAACCTCGGGGGCTTCGTGAACGTCACCCTGCTGCCGGAACCGTCCGACGCCGATGACGGCATCTTCGACGGCGTCGAAGGATTCGACTGCTGCCCTTGCAATCACCTCCTCGACGCCGCGGCCGAAGCGCTGCTCGGGACCCCCTTCGACGTCGATGGCGGGGTGGCGATGACCGGAACGCCCGACGAGCCGGCGGCCGATCGACTGCAGGGCTCGATCTCGAAGTTGTTTCACGCCGGTCGAAGCGGCGGCGACGGCGACGAGACCCGGAGCCTCGCGATCGAGGTCGCCCGATCCGCGGGGTCCCCGGCCGACGGACTCGCCACCCTCCACCGTGCCGTGGCCTCGGCCGTGATCGACTGCGTCCAGACCCGGTGCGACGAACGCGGAATCCAACGCCCCGTCGAGTTCGTTCTGGCGGGCGGCGGCGTCCTGAATCGCCGTCTGGTCGAGGAGATCGGGAGCCGTGCCACCGGCCGCGTCCGGTCGTCCGACGCGCTCGGCGTCCCCGCCCAGGCCCGGGAGGCTGCCGCGATGGCGATCCTCGGCCTGCTCGCGTTCGATGGTTTGCCGATCACCGATCCAGCCTCGACCGGACGTCGGACGCCGGCGATCCCCGCCGGACGATGGTGCGGGCTCGATCTTCCTAACGAATTCTGAACGCTTTTCACGCCAGCCTTTTACCCACGGATCCCGGGCCGTCGTCGACTATGGCACCCTGTCACCTCAGGAGGCCCCTCCATGCCCGCCGGCGTGCTGATCGTCGAAGATGAACCTGAGATCGCCGATCTCTGCAAGGGCATGTCCAAGCGGGTGATCCGCGTGAGTTCGATGCCCGCGGTCCGGGTCCCCGAGACGCTGGCGGAGATGTGCATGGCGGTACGGGACGTCTTCGCGAAGGCGCTGCGATCGGTGGCGGACAACGACGCCGCACTGGCCCGGGAGGTGAACGCCGACGACGACGAACTCGATCGCCTCCACAAGGCGATGCTGGTCTGGGCGCGGGAGGAGATCCCGCGGGACCCCACCGCCACCAACGCGACGATCGAACTGCTCGCCATCGCGCAGCGGCTCGAACGGACCGGCGACATCTCGGTGTCGATCGCCGGGAATCTCATTTATCTCGTCGAGGGCCGGGTGGTGCGGCACGGCAACGCGTGAGCGGCGCCGGCCGCGCGACGTGATCGGACCCACCCGCAGAATCCGCGCGATCGTCACAGGCCGATTGCATGACGGCGATCCCGAATCCCCCTGTGGACGAGACGACGATCCGACTTGGATCCCGGCGGTCGCGATCTAGACTCCGGACGGTCGAGTGAACAACCCGCCCCCGCCGAGCGTAGTTCGGGGGCGGCGATTCCCGATCGACCGCGCCGGGATCGATTCATGTCGACGATGCACGCCAACCTGCGATTGGAACCCACCGACGGTGCCAGGGCCGAAGCGGGGCTGCGTGCGCGTCGGGAACTCGAGTCGGCACGTCGTCGCATCGCCCTGGAGAACCGGCTGGCGTCCACCGCGCCGGGCCTCGACACGAACGCGCCCCACCTCGCCTTCGCGAGCCGGGTCGCGAACGCGTTGGAGGGTGCCATCCTTTCGCCCGATCGGCGTGCGGAGCTGCTCCGATTCGCCAGAACCGCGGGCCTCCGCGATTTCGACGCGAACCTGGTCATCGCCGTGATGCAGGACCGTGCCCGCCGGGGCGAGTCCATCGAGGACATCACCGGGCCCCTCGACGTCCTCGGCGCGAGCCGGACGCCCGCACTCCGACAGGGATTCCAGGCCGTCCGTTTCGGCCTCGCCGCGGGCCTCGCCATCGGGCTCGCCACGCTCGCGGTCCGCTGGCTCGTCGGCACGGTCTGATCCTGCGATCCGGCTCGACTTCCCGACGCCGTCGACGACCCCGCACATCCCGTCCGACGTCGATCGCGACCCACAAACGGCCGCCGGGCGACGACATCCCGCCGTCGCCAGCCCCGCTGCCGCCCGTTCGCGAATCGTCAGGAAATCCACCTCGATTCCGAGCCGAGATCGAGCCCCCGGATCGACTGGCGTTCCGACGTCAGGATCGGTACGCTTCCGGCCCCGAGACGACCTCGGCCATCCAAGCGAGTTCAGCACCCCCCCGCGCCGGACCCATGACGCCCACCCCCACCCTGTCGCCACCGCGTCGTTCCTTCCCGATCTTCAACGCCCTGTTCGCACTGGTCGCGCTCTATCTGTTTCTCTGCGCGATCAACGTCATGGGTTCGGGGCTGAAGGGCGTCGGAAACCAGTCCGACTGGCTCGAGACGATCATCGCCCAGGGCCAGAACCCGCTCTTCGCCCTCTTCGGCGCGGTGCTCGTCACCTCGATCGTCCAGAGCTCGTCGTTCACGACCTCGCTGATCATCACGATGGTCGCCGCGGGCCAGATGCCCATCGAGACCGCGGTCTTCGCGGTGATGGGCGCGAACATCGGCACCAGCGTGACCGGTCTGATCGTGTCCCTGGGAACCATGCGGATCCGACGCCAGTTCAGGCGGGCCTATTCGGCGGCCCTGCTGCACGCGGTCCCGAACATCCTCACGGTCGTGGCGCTCTTCCCGATCGAGTGGATCACCAGCACGATGTTCAAGAACGGCCAGGGGATCCTGGCCAACACCGCCGGGGTGATCGCCGGATCACTCGGGTTCGACGAGGTGACCAAGCCGACCAATCCGATCAAGTTGATCACGAAGCCGGTGGTCGGCTCGCTGCAGTCCCTGACCGAGTGGATCGGCGGCGGCTCGATCGCGAGTTCCGTCCTCCTCTCGATCCTCGGCCTGCTCCTGCTGTTCCTCGCGCTCGTGTTCCTCGTCCGGAACCTGAAGGGAGCGGTGCTCAGCCGGCTCGAGGGACTCTTCTCGACCGTCTTCTTCCGGAACGACTTCGTCGCCTGGATCTCGGGGATCTTCTCGACGATCTCCGTGCAGTCGAGTTCGGTCACCACCAGTCTGATGGTGCCGATCGTGGGTGCGGGCGCGGTGAAGCTGAAGCGGGCCTTCCCGTTCATGCTCGGGGCCAACATCGGCACCACCGTGACCGGACTGATCGCGGCGCTGGCCAACCCGACCAGCGCCGCGGTGACCGTGGCGATCGCCCACGTGCTCTTCAACTGTTCCGACAACCTGATCTGGTATCCGCTCCGGAAGATCCCGATCAAGATTTCGAAGTCGTACAGTGCACTCGCCAGCCGCTCGAAGAAATGGGCGTTCATCTTCCTCGCGCTGGTGTTCGTGGTCGTGCCGGCGATCGGCCTGGTCATCACCGAAGTCTTCATCTACAACTGATTCGAATCTGGAGTCGTCATCATGCTCGGATCCCTCTTGGCAGCACTTCGCGGCGGCGACGCCCTCGACCAGGCCTTTCGTGAATTCGACGAGATGCTCACCGCGGGCCAGTGGATGTTCCGCGAGGTGCACGGCGTCCTCGCCGGCGGTGATCCCGCCGACGTCCGCGAAGCCGTGTTCACCAGGGACCAGGACATCAACCGTCTGCTCCGGTCGCTCCGTGGCAACATCGTGACGCACCTCTCGGTGAACCGGAACGCGGACATCGCCGCGTGCCTCGCCCTGATGTCCATCGCGAAGGACGCCGAGCGGATCGGCGACTACTGCAAGAACCTCTACGAGGTGACCGAGCACGGCGGTCCGAGCCAGACCCCCTCGGTCTACGAGGAGCGGATCCGGACGATCCCGAAGGACATCGAGCGGATCTTCGACCTGGTCCGGACCGCGTTCCAGAACTCGGACACCAAGGAAGCGAAGGTCGCGATCAAGGCGGCGGATGCGGTGCGGGCGGCCTGCGAGGAGATCGCCCAGGAACTGCTCGAGGACCGTTCGAAGATCAGCACCCAGGAAGCGGTCTCCTGCTCCATGGAGACCCGGTACTTCAAGCGGATCGCATCCCACCTGGCGAACATCGCCACCGCGGTCTTCGGGCGGATCGAGGACCTGGACTTCCGGAAGCCGCCGAAGCCGACGCCCACGGACCAGCCCGACTCCTGATTCCGCCGCGAGACGGTGGGGTCGTTCCACGGCTCGGTTCAGTGGTCCGGACCGGGCTCCTCCGCCATCGTCGGGGAGGGCCCGGCCGTCTCCGACGCCTCGGACGCCTCCGTTTCGACCGGATCGTCGTTCCAGCAGGCGTCGACGAGACGGATGTCCCCGTCCCCGTCGGTCACCGCGAGTTCGAGATGCAGCAGCGCCGCGAGCGCCGCCTGCTGCTCGGCCTGTTTCTTGTTGGGACCCCAGCAGCCCTCGAAACGCCGTTCGCCGGCGGCGACGCAGACCTCGAAGCACTTGGCGTGATCCGGACCTCGTTCGTCGAGCACCTGATACGAGGGCGCGCCGAGTCCCTTTCGCTGGAAGACCTGCTGGAGCACCGACTTGAAATTGTGCTGGTGCCCCAGTTCGGCGGCATGGGCGATCCGCGGATCGAGCAGTTCGAGCACGAACGCCTTCGCCCGCTCGAAGCCGGCGTCGAGATGGATGGCCCCGATCACGGATTCGAGCACGGCGGCATGGAGGGACGACGGCATCTCGCCGCGACCGTTCATGCCCTTGCCGAGATCGAGGAGCTCGCCCAGCCCCCGTTCCTCCGCGATCTCCGCACAGACCCGCCGACTCACCACGTTCGACTTGATCTTCGTCAGTTCGCCCTCGAGGAGCTGGGGGAAACGCTCGAACAGCTCCGTGCAGACGACCACCCCGAGAATCGCGTCCCCGAGAAACTCGAGGCGTTCGTTGGAGTCGAGTCGGTCGTCCGCGGCCGATGCGTGGCGAAGCGAACGGGCGAGCAGTTCACGATCTCGAAAGCGGTAGCCGATCCTGCGTTCCGCTTCGGCCAGCCTGTCCATCAGTTCCATGGGGATGATTCCGTCGACTCACCCGCCCGGATCTGTTCCGGGACGGGCTCGGCATTTCCTGCGGTGCGAGTCGAGCGGTTGCTCCGGGAGCCGAATCCCGTTCGGGGCGGCTGCGGGAGAAAACGCGCGAAACGAAGTACTCCGTCCGAGTCTATCGCGGCCCTCCGAATTCGAGGCGGAATGAGGCCCGGACTTCCTGCAGATCGGTCCTCCCGGCGTTGAAATGGAGGGCAACGGGGTTTTTGCCCCCGAAAGGGTCGACCCGTCCCCCGGATCCTGCTACCTTCCGCGATCCTCCGCGGCGGGCCCCCCCGGCGTGTTCGATGATCAAACGGGTCGGCGGTGCCACCGCCAGGCCCCCCACGGTTCCGGAGTCCGCCATGGCGATGCACTACCCCCGCAAGACGAGCCGCATCAAGAAGGTCCGCAAGCTCGGTTTCAGAGCCCGCATGTCGACGAAGGCCGGACGGAAGATCATCAACCGTCGCCGATCCCTCGGTCGCAAGCGCCTGACCACCATCTGAGCGTCCCCCGTTCCATGCATCTGATCCTGATCGGCCTCCGCGGCTCCGGCAAGACGTCCGCGGGACGCCGGGCGGCCGGTCTGTCCTCGCGCCCCTTCATCGATCTCGACGACGTCACCGAGTCCGTCTGCGGCATGACGGCGAAAGCCTGTTTCGAGACCGCGGGCGAGGCGACGTGGCGCACGGCCGAGGCGATCGCGCTCGAGCGGACGATCGCATCCACCACGCCTTCGGTGATCGCCCTCGGTGGAGGCACGCCGACCGCACCGGGGGTCGCCGCCCTCCTCGAAGCGGCGCGGGACGAGGGTCGAGCACGCATCGTCCGACTCCATGCATCCACGCAGCGGCTCGTCGCACGCATCGCGGGCGACCCGGGTCGCCCCGCCCTGACCGGTCTGGATCCCGGCGAGGAGATGAAGTCGATCGAGGCGATTCGGGGACCGCTGTTCGCTCGACTCGCGTCCTCCACGATCGACACGGAGGACCGATCGGTCGAGCGGGTGGCCGCGGCGATCGTCGACCTGATGGCCTGAGATTCCCGTCCGACTCAGGCGGATCGGAGCAGGCATCCCTGCTCGAGGTACCGGGTGAGCGTCGCGCCGTCGATCCTCGTCTCGAAACGGTCGAACGCCGCGGCGAGGATCACCGACCCGGTGCGAACGTCCTCGTCCGCGAGCCGGATGATGCTCGCCCGCCCGCGAAGCGTCGCGGCACCGCCGGGAAGTTCGATCTCGAAACGGACCCTGGCGCCCTCGGGCAGGAGTTCGTCGCACTCGAAGCGGACTCCACCGACCGCGAGGTCGTGGATGTGACCGTCGATGATCCGCCCGTTCCCGTCCCAGAGGCGGATGGAGGAATACATCGGGCGGACCGCGTAGCGACGGTGTCGCCGGCGATCACGATCGGTGCGAGCGGAACGGTCCTTGACGAGTTCGGCGACCTGCATGGGCTTGACCTCCGGGGGAGCGGGACCATCCGAAGGGTGATCCGGACTCCGACCGGGGAATCGGCCGGAAACCGGCGTCGCTGAAGGGTTGTCGGACCTTTCCAGCCCGATCGCCCCGCACGATCCATGCGATCCTCCCAGATCCCCGCCGGACCCGGGGAACCAGCCCGGGCGGGGCTTCGGTCGCCCCCGTCCCGGGCAACAGTCGCAAGCGGCGGGTGCCGACGGACCGATGTAGAGCCGCGGCCCCTTGTTCTCCCCCGCCGAATCGAACGGACGCCATGACCCCCCTCGACGCGATCATCCTCGGCCTGGTCGAAGGCATCACCGAATATCTCCCGGTCTCGTCGACCGGTCATCTGATCATCACGTCGAGTCTCCTCGGACTCGACCGGGACGCGGCCACGAAGTCGGCGGTCGACGCCTTCAACATCGTGATCCAGGGTGGCGCGATCCTCGCGGTGATCGGACTCTACCGGTCCCGCGTCCGTTCCATGATCATGGGTCTCCTCGGCCGGGACGTGATCGGTCGAAGGCTGTTCCTGAATCTCGTGGTCGCCTTCCTGCCCGCCGCGGTGTTCGGTGTCCTGCTGGACGATCTCATCGAGGCGTTCCTCTTCAAGCCCTGGCCGGTCATCATCGCGCTCGCACTCGGCGGGATCCTGCTGATCGGCATGAAAGGCTGGCAGGATCGGGTGTTCGCGAGCGCGGAGAACGAGACCGAGGTGAAGGGCGGACGGCGCTTCACGGAGATCGAGGACCTGACCTGGAGACAGGCGCTGGTGGTCGGACTGCTGCAGTGCGTGGCGATGATCCCCGGGACCAGTCGATCGATGATGACCATCGTCGGAGGCATGTTCGTCGGCCTGCGACCGAAGCAGGCCGCCGAGTTCTCGTTCCTGCTCGGACTTCCCACCCTCGGCGGGGCCTGCGTCTACAAGTCGCTGAAGAGCGGCGAGGAGATCGCGTCGCTCGGGACCCTGCCGATCGTCCTGGGCATCGCGGTCGCGACGGTCTCCGCGGCGTTCGCGGTCAAGTGGCTGGTGGGCTACCTCGCGAAGCACGGACTCGCGATGTTCGGTTGGTATCGAATCGCCCTCGCCGCGGTACTCGCCGGACTCTGGCTCGGCGGCATCGTGCAGTTCGGCCCCGATCAGCCCGCCGACGAGGTCTCGCCGGTGGCGTTCGCCTCGGGCCCCGCCGACTGATCGGTCCCGCCTCGTGCGAATGAATCGAGGATCCGAGCAGCCTCGAGACGGCCGCCGACCTCGCGAGTGACCGGGGATTCCGGTTGCAGCGGATGACCGCTCCCGCTCCCGGCCTTGAATTCGACCACGGACCACCGGTCACCGACCCGATAGGCCGCCGCGCCCCGGTTCCCCTCGGGATCCACCACCGGCGACATCGCGTCGTTCCAGGTCCGATCGGCCTCGCCGCGCCTCGGAGGCCAGAACGTCGTCACCAGGCCGGCTTCGTCGAGCAGGGCCAGGGCGAAGCTGGATCGGGAGCCGTCGGATCTCAGGCGATCGACGAGCGCGATCGAGTGCCCACCGACCCGGACGGAGGCCCCGACGATCCCGACGGCGGTCCGGGGCCACAGCGTGCCACCGATCGCCCAGGCGAGCAGGGCGGCCATCACCACGAAGACCGCGAACTTCAGGAGAAGGCTGCGGAACCCGAGATAGACCTGCCCCATTGGATTGGCGCTCGGCGACATGACGTGCAGTGTATCTGCTCGGACGAGGTGACCGAGCGGAAGCCGACCTCCACCGCGAGGAGGCGGGTCCCGCGTCGACCCGATCGGCTCGGGCCCGGTCGCGCGTCGGCTTCCGGCGGGACGATCCGCCGGATCCCGGACCGACGTTCAGCCGGCTTCCGAGAGCGTCGCGAGGAGCCTCGGCTCGTCCCAGGTCTCGATGCCGAGCTCGGCGGCCTTCTTCAACTTGCCACCCGCCTTCTCCCCCGCGACCAGGAGGTCGGTCTTCTTCGAGACGCTCCCGGTCACGGTGGCACCGAGCGATTCCAGGCGTTCGGCGAGTTCCTTGCGGCCGAACGCCTCGAACGTCCCGGTGATCACGACCGTCTTTCCGGCGAACGGCGAGCCCGAGACCGCCGGGGACTCGAGCGGATCCCGGTGAAGGTCGCTCTGGAGCGAGACGCCCGCTTCCCGGAGCCGTCGAAAGGCGTCCCGGGTCGATTCCGAGGCGAGGTGCTCGTGAAGGCTTCGAGCCGTGATCTCCCCGAAATCCGGGAGCTCCTCGAGCGTCTCGACCGACGCCTCCATCAACGCCTCCGCGTCGGGGAATCCCCGGGCGAGGACCTTCGCGGCGCTCGCCCCGATGTGCCGGATCCCCATGCCCGCGAGGACCCGGGAGAGGCCTCGGGACCTGGCGACCTCGAGTCCCGCGAGGAGATTGTCCGCCGACTTCTCGCCCATGCGATCGAGTTCGAGCAGCTGGTCGCGCTCGAGTCGGAAGAGATCCGCGAAGTGGTGCACGAGGCCCGCGTCGACCAGCTGGTCGACGAGCTTCTCGCCGAGGCCGTCGACGTCCATCTGGTCCCGGCCCACGAACCACTTCAATCGCTCCCGGAACTGCGCGGGGCATTCGGCACTGGTGCAGAAGAGCTTCGGCCCCTCCTGCTCGACCCCGCCTTCGCAGGCGGGACAGGTGAGCGGCGCCTCGATCGCCCGCTCGTCGCCGCTCCGGGCCTCGGTGATCGCCGAGACGACCTGCGGAATGATCTCCCCCGCCTTCTCGATGACCACTCGATCACCGATTCTCAGATCCTTCCGGCGGATCTCCTCGATGTTGTGGAGCGTCGCGTGCCGGACGGTGGTCCCGGCCACGTGCACCGGCTCCATCGTCGCCCGCGGCGTGAGCGTCCCACCCTTGCCCACCTGCCATTCGACCTCGAGCAGCGAGGTGGTCGCCTGCTCCGCCGGATACTTGAACGCGATCGCCCATCGCGGCGCCTTCGCGGTGGCGCCGAGCGATGACTGCAGATCGAACCGATCCACGCGGACCACCATGCCGTCGACCCCGTATTCCAGATCCGATCGCTCGTCCCGGAACGAGTCGACCCGATCGACGACCTGCTCGATCGAGGTGAACGCCTTCGAGTGGACGTTCGCCGGGACGCCCCAGGAACGCACTTGCGCGAGGAACCCCGAGTAGGTCTCGACGTCGAACCCGACGGTCTCGCCCCGTCCGTGCGCGATGAACCGCAGTCCGCGGCTGGCGGTCACCTTCGGGTCGAGGCTCTTGAGCGTGCCCGCCGTGGAGTTCCGGGCGTTCGCGAAGAGCGGCTCGCCGACCGCCTCGCGTTCCTTGTTGACCCGCTCGAACGACGCGTTGGGCATCACGATCTCACCTCGGATCTCGACCACCGCCGGCGGCGTCTCCGTGGCGAGTCGGACCGGGATCGACCGGATCGCCCGGACGTTGCCCGTGATCACGTCCCCCGACGTCCCGTCGCCGCGGGTGGTCGCGGAGACCAGTCGTCCGGCCTCGTAGCGGAGCGAGATCGCGACGCCGTCGATCTTGGGATCGCAGACGAGGCCCACGCCCGGATCGGCGAGATCGCCGAGACCCTTCAGGATCCGCTCGTGCCAGGCCTGTAGATCCTCGACGGAGTAGGTGTTGTCGATCGAGGTCATCGGGACCGCGTGGGTCGCGGATTCGAAACCGGACACCGGCTCGCCGCCGACCCGGCGGGTCGGACTGTCCGGGTCGGCGAGTTCGGGGTGGTCGGCCTCGAGCGACTCCAGTTCCCGGAGGCGGGTGTCGAAGTCGAGGTCCGACATGATCGGCTCGGCATCGACGTAGTACGCGCGATTCGCGCGTTCGAGCAGATCGCGAAGGGACGCGATCCGATCGGCGTCGCCTCCCGCATCAGTCACGACTGATCGAACCGGGGCCCTTGCCCGCGGTCTTGTCCCAGGTGTTGTCGCCGGACCGCTTGTACTTGGTGAATCCGAGTCGATCGAGGTTCGCGTCGCTCAGTTTCGACTTGTCCGAGGCGTCGGAGTGGTTGAGGGCGAGTCCCGGGGCCGAAACCATCCGCTTCACCGGCTCACCGGTCTCCGGGTGCTTCTCGAGGTGGGGCTCGGACATCGACTGGAAGACCTCGAACACCTCGCCGAGGCTTCCGTCCGGCTTGACGATGGCGTACTCGTAGGTGGGCATCGCGTCAGGCTCCCGTCAATCGCCGGCGTGCGGCCAGGATGTCGGATTCACGGGCTTCCCCGGCTTCCCGTTCGATCACCACGTCGAGGGCGGGGTCGAGCGTCGCGACGATCGCGAGGAAGGCGTCCCAGTCGACGGCGCCGGTGCCCAGCGGGACCTCGTCCCCCCAGCTGCCGGGCGTCCGGCTGGGCGTCGCATCCTTCGCGTGCACCTGCACGACGTGGTCGGCCAGCAGTCGAAGCGACTCGACCGGATCACCCATCCCGTAGAGGATCATGTTGGCCGGATCGAAGTTGACGCCGACGTTCCCATGGTCGAGTTCGGCCAGTGCGTCGAGCAGCGTCGCCGCGGTCTCCTGGCCGGTCTCGAGCCCGACGCGGACGCCGTGCTCCGCGAAGAGGTCGGCGAGGGTGCGGAGTCGCTCGAGCACGACCGCGCGAGCCGGATCGCCCGGATCGTGCGGAATGAACCCCGCATGGAGCGTGACCAGGGTGATCCCCTCCTCGCCCGCGAGCGTCGCGACCGCCCGGGCTCGTGCCAGGGTCGCGGGCCAGTGCTCGTCGGGACGAACGCCACCGGTGGCCTTGATCGTCTCGAGCGTGGAATAGTCCTCGCCGACCGCTTCGAGCATGCCGCTCGCGATCCGCACGCCCGAGTCGCGAAGCCGGGGCATGACGTCCCCGAAGGCCTCCGGATCCTCGAGGACCGGGCCGAGCGCGAGCTGGATCTTCGGAAGGCCGAGTCGCAGCGACGATTCCACCAGTTCCTCGGCGGCCGTCGGTCGGAGACTCCAGCTGCAGACCCCGAGTCGTTCGGTCGGGATGGTGACACGCGGCTCGTTCATGGTCGATGATTCTACCGTCACCGGAGGAGCCTCCGCTGGCTTCCGATCTCGCGCCCGGCGGGACCGGCGAGCGACGAATGGTCGGAGGTCGTCCCGCGACCTCGCGAGGCGGTCGCGCATCCGCGGTTCGCGGAACCAGATGGAATCCGGTCGGAGGAAGCTCGATCGGCCCGGCGGTGGATGGCCTTCCGCCCGTTCGAACGCGACCCCGGTCGAGCGTCCGAAGGGATGGAGGCGGGACCGCCCGGATCCACGCCTTCGGACCCCGGAGGAGCGTCCCCTGACGCCCGACGGAAGCCATATGGGACCCGGGGCCCGATCGATCGACGCACCGGAACCGCGTTGCGTGGCGAGCCGTGGCGAAGGGACCTACCATCATGGGCGGAGCACCCGACCGAGGTGCCACCAGACGCCACCGCCCCGAACGCCCGCCGTGACCACCGCACCCGTGAATCATTCGTCCCACGACGACCCCGAGGCCACGACGCCCGCGGGCATGCTGCCGGCGAAGAAGTCGCTCGGCAAGCGGCTCGACGCGTATCTGAGCAGGCTGTCCACCAAGAACAACTTCTGGCACCGGGTCTGTTCGCTCATCTGGCTCCCCTTCGCGTTCCGGAGCGGGATCTCGCTGCGTCGGCTCGACGCGAAGAGCTTCACGGCGGTGCTTCCCTACCGCCGGTTCAATCGCAACTGGTACAACGCGATGGCCGGTGCGGCGCTGCTCGGGAACTCCGAGGTCGCCGCCGGGATGTACCTGTTCGCCGAGTGCGGCAGCGATTACGAGGTGATCTGCAAGCGGATGGAGTACAAGTTCCTCCGCCCCTGCTACGGCCCGGCGGTCTATCGCGTGGCCAACGCCGAGGATGTCAAGAAGAAGATCGAGGACGGCGGCGAGTTCAACATCGCGCTGGAACTCGAGATCAGCCAGCAGGTGAATCGACGGGCGAAGGCCCGCGACCTCAAGGTCGGTCGCTGCGCCATCACGTTCCACTGCACGCCGAAGGACCTCGCGGAGCAGCTCCGGCAGAAGCGTCGCGCGCGGCTCGAACGGAGCACCCCCGCCGAATGAACGTCGCGGCGTCGCCTCGATCGCCCGCGCCGCCGGCCAGCGGTGGACTGGTCGCCACGATCGGATGGGGCGCCTTCTGCGCCTGCAGCTGGACCTGGTGCATCGGGATGTTCCTGCCGGTGATCCTCCTCGGACGATTCGGCTGGGCGGGCTTCCTCGCGTTCGCGATCCCCAACATCCTCGGCTGCGTCGGCTTCGGCTACGTCTTCGACGCGCGACGCAGTCGACGCTTCGCGACCCTGCATCCGATCGCCATCCGATGGTTCAGCCTCGCGACGATCGCCTTCCAGGTGTTCTTCCTCGGCTGGATGTCCGGGACCTTCCTCTTCACCCCCGAGGCCGCCACCGCGCTCGACCCCGGTACGGCGGGCGTCGCCGGAAGCGTGTTCGCGTGGCCCGTGCTCGGCGTCATCCTGACCTGGACCGCGGGGGCCGCCGCCCTCTCCGCCCGCGGAGATCGCTTCTGGCGCTGGTTCGCGGTCCTCGCGGCCGTCGCGTCGACCGTGCTCTTCGCGCTCGCGTTCGACCGGGCCGGTGGTCTCCCGACCGCGCCGGCACCCGAAGGCGGTGCCGCGGTGTCGGGGATCATCCCGCTCATGATCCTCGGATTCCTCGCGTGCCCGGCCCTCGACGCGACCTTCCATCGCGCTCGACAACAGGCACCGAGCCGCCATGCCTTCGCCGTCTTCGGCGTGGTCTTCGCGATGATGCTGGTCTTCGCGGCGACCACCTACGACGGACTTCGACCCGATCGCATCCTCCCGGTCCTGCTGCCGCTCGCCATCGCCCAGTGGACGCTCCAGCTCGTCTTCACGATCGGCGCCCACATCCGGGAACTCGCCGTGCTGCCCTCGGGCCGACTCGGTCGTGGCGCGTCGCTGCTCGCGGCGATCGGCGCGGGTTCGTTGCTCGGACTGCCTGGAATCGCGGACGAGCGGATGTACCTGCTGTTCCTGGGGCTCTACGCGGTCCCCTTCCCGATGTACGTGCTCGCCGCCCTGATCAACGGTCCCGAACGCGGTCTCTCCGGTCGCTGGATCGCGTCGATCCTGCTCGTCTCGCTGGTGGCGGGCCCGCTCGGATGGCTCGGGTTCATCGAGAATCGAACGCTCTTCCTGCTCCCACTCGCCGCCCTCACCGCCGCCGCGGGCTGGGCGATCGGGCGACTGGCCCGACGACCCGTCGCGGTGACGTCCTGAACGGGTGGTCCCGACCCGCGGGCGGGTGCTAGGGTTCGTCGGTGGTCCGATCCCGCCGCATGGAGTCCCCTCGACATGAGTCGCATGAACCCCACGAGCCGATCCATCGCCGACCCCGATCCCGGCCGCACCCGGCCGCGAGACATCCGACCGGCGTCGATCGTGGCCTTTCTCGTGCTGCTGGCCTGCACGCTCCCGGGCTGCGACGGCGCGGGAGGGGACCCGACCGCGGCGTCGACCGCGACCATCGCAACCTTCCGCGTCGGCATCGACGGGATGCACTGCGACTCCTGCGTGCAGGCGATCACCGCGAAGGTCGCGAAGGTGACCGGCGTGCGGACCTGCGTGGTCGATCTCGAAGGTGGATCCGCAACCGTCGACGCGGCCCCCGAGGCGATGCCGTCGGTCCGGGACGCGATCGGTCGTCTGGGATTCACGGTGCGGGAAATCGGGCCGGCCGGATCGGCCGAGTCGTTGCCCGATCCCCCTTCCGACCCCGGGCCGGCTGCCGAGGCGGACGCGCCCGACGCCTGAACGGCGGCGGCGTCAATCGACGAAGTCGTCGACCACCGCCTCGATCGCGGACTCCGCCTCGTCGAGATCCGACTGGATCCGCGCCCCCGCCGCATGGACGTGTCCACCGCCCCCGAACCGCGCCGCGAGCTGGTTCACGTCGACGTGGGCGAGCCCGTCACGGCCGGGCTTCGACCGGAAGCTCACCTTCGTCAGGCCCTTGGCGGCCTCGGTGAGCAGGATCGACGCCCGGACCGCTCCGATCTCGAGCGGCGTGTTCACGATGCCGGCCAGGCCCTCCAGCGAAGCGCCGGTCTCGGCGAAGTCCTCCATGGTGAGTCGCATGACCGCGACCGCCCCGTTGGAGACGTAGCGAAGCGATCCCAGCGCCCTCGCGATCATCGCGAGCCGGGCCGGGGAGGCGTTCTGCTCGATCATCGCGAAGAGCTCGTCCTTGTCGACACCCGCATCCATCAATCGCGCGGCGAGCCGGTAGACCTCCGGGCCGGCGCTCGAGAATCGGAACCAGCCGGTGTCGGTGGCGAGCCCGAGGAAGAGCGGGGTCGCGACGTCGCCCTTCGCCAGGTCGACGTCGAGCGCATCGAGCACCGGCACCAGGGCCTGCGTGGCGGAGGCGCATTCGACCTCGACGAGCCGCCGCGCCGCCACCGCGCCTCCGCGTGCATGGTGGTCGATGCCGATCACCCGGTCGGCGCGGTCCCGCAGCCAGTTCCGGGTCGATTCCAGCTGGGTCCAGGCCCCCGTGTCGACCACCGCGATCAGGTCGGGTTCCGCCTCGTCGGACGGCAGGCCGTCATGCTCGAAGCGGCGAACGTCGTCGGCTGGCGTCTGGATCGCGAGCAGGTTGGGATCGAGGGGCCCCGCCAGCAGGACATGGCTCTCGATGCCCAGCTGGCGAAGACCGCGATGGAGCGCCAGGCTCGTGCCCAGCGCGTCCCCGTCGGGTTTCTCGTGGGTGGTGATGAGCACCCGGGTCGCTGCGCGGAGCACCGTCGCCAGTTCCACGGCGGTCGCGTTCGAGCGGTATTCGAAACCCGGCTCGTCCCAGGGATGGTCGGGGCCGGTGGCGGAATCTGGGGTCATCGCGAGTGCTCTTTGAAGATGGTGCGGAAGAGAGACCGGGTCGCGAATCGCGACCGGAGGGAAGTGGATCCTTCAGGCCCGCCCGGCGTCCGGATGGAGCGCGCGGACCTCGGAGAGATCTCGATCGATCTGAGCCAGCAGGGACGGGAGATCGTCGTAGCGATACTGGCCTCGGAGCCGACGAACCAGGCTCGCCTCGAGCCGCCAGCCGTAGTCGTCGAGCGTACCCGCCCAGTCCAGGACGTGGATCTCGGCGACCCGCGGCGTCTCCTCGAAGGTCGGCTTGGTCCCGATGCTGATCGCGGCGGGACGGATCGAACCGTCCGGCAGGGTCGCCGCCCCCGCGTAGACCCCGTCGGCGGGAAGGATCATGCCGCCGAGATCGAGATTCGCGGTGGGGATTCCGATCGTGCGTCCCCGTTGATCCCCGCGCACGACGACGCCATCGAGGACGTGCGGTTCGCCGAGCAGGACGGTCGCGTCCTCGACCCGTCCGAGCCGAAGCAGTTCTCGAACGGCCGAGCTTCGCACCGGCATCTCGAGGCCGCAGGAGAGCCGGACCCGGTGTTCCCGTTCGACCCGGACCTCGAAGCCCCGATCCGCGCCGAATCCCCGGAGTTCCTCGATCCCGCCGGCCCGCTGGTGGCCGAAGCGGAAGTCCGGCCCCTCGACGACCACGGCGGGGACGCCATCGAGCGCGATCGCCAACCGATCGAGAAAGCCCTCCGGTGAGGCCGCGAGGAGTTCGTCGGTCGTCTCGAGCACGAGGACCTCGTCGGCACCATGCCGGCGAAGCATCCGCTCACGCCGGGCCACCGACATCAGGTGGGGCGACGGCGACTTGCCGAGGACCGTGGCCGGGTCGGGATCGAAGGTCACCGCGACCCCCCGGCCCGCCGGGCCGACCACCGCCCTCGCACCCTCCAGCAGGCGTCGATGCCCCAGGTGGACACCGTCGAAATTGCCGATCGTGACCCCGAACATGCATTCCTCCAGCGGACGGGCCGGAACCCGTCGTCAAAATCTCGCGAATCCGAAAATCATAGAGAAGGTGGTGGGGAATGATCTCCGATCCCTTGAGATGGACCGGAGGGACAGGGTAGCCTCTCCGGCCTTGTCCCTGCGTTCCGCGCGGGGTACCCGGGAACGACTTTCGAGGACCCTCGACCGATGGCCACAACCACCCTCTCAGACCAGTTCCCGACCCCCGAAGGCCATGCCGAGCCGGAGCAGCTGATCGCCGAGCTGGTCTCGAGCTTCCAGACGACCGCTGAATCGGTGATCCCCCGCTTCCTCGGTCAGATGCCCCGGATGTACTTCCAGGACACCGATCACGAGACGCAGCTCAGCCACCTCAAGGCGATCGTCGCGGCGCAGTCCGCGGATCGCCCGCTCGACATGACGCTCACCAGCGAGGACGGATCGATCTGGACCACGATCCGGACCGACGACCGTCCGGGCGTCCTCGCGGAGATCGTCAAGAACCTTCCGATGGACTTCTCCCTTCGCGCGGCAAAGGTCCACACCAGTCTCGACGGGAACCTGGTCCTCGACACCTTCGAATTCGGCGACCCGCAGCCCTTCGATCCCGAGGAACCCCGACAGCGCGACAAGCTCGAGGCCACGATCGAATACGCGAAGTCCGAGTGCCCGGAGTGGACCCCCGAGCAGATCCACGCCCACTTCGAGAACTGCGCCGTCGACTACGTGAACACCCTCACGCCGCTGCGGATCGCACACCACTACACGCTCTACCGGAAGGTCGCCGGCACCGACGGGACCCTCGTCGAGATCGAGCCCGAGTCGAACCCCGACGAGAGCCGGATCACCGTGGTCTTCGGGAACGCGCGGACGAGGACCTCCGTCGAGCGGTGCGCCACGCTGCTCGCGCGGCACGGCGTGAGCATCAATCGCGCGTACCTGGACCTCATCAAGGATCCCAGCCACGGCGTGGTCACCTACGTCGGCTTCGTGGTGCAGGGGCCGGACAAGAAGGCGATCGACCCGGACAGCACGCTCTGGAAGACGGTCCGCAAGGACCTGACCCGGGTCAAGTGGGTCCACTACGACGTGCTCGAGCAGATCACCGAGAACCCCGAACTCCACATCGGACTGACCGAGATCACGCTCGGCCTCTCGCATCTCGTCCACAAGGTCCTGAATCCGAGGGCGCCCTTCGAATTCACGCTCGAACGCATCAAGAACTGCACCTGGGCGAACCTCCAGCTCTCGATGGCGGTCGCCCTGCTCTTCAAGAAGCGGTTCGACCCCCGGGGACCGATGGACGACGCGACCTTCGAGGCCGAGTGCGAGCGGATCACCACCGAGGTCGAACGCACCGCTTCGAGCGAGACGTCGCGGACCGTGATCCTGACGATGCTCGACGCCGTCCGACACGTCCTGCGGACCAACTACCACGTCCACGGACGCTTCGGCCTCGCGTTGCGACTCGACCCTGGGTTCCTCCGCAACGACGACCGGCCGGCGCTCCCGTACGGCGTCTTCTTCGTGCACGGACGCGGCTTCGACGGCTTCCACGTCCGTTTCCAGGACATCGCCCGCGGCGGCCTCCGGGTCGTGATGCCCCGGAGCGAGGCCCAGCACGGGCGCGAGGCCGAACGACTCTACGACGAGGTCTACGGACTGGCGTTCGCCCAGCAGCTGAAGAACAAGGACATCCCGGAAGGGGGCGCCAAGGCCGCCATCCTCCTCGAGCCCGGCGCCGGAATCGACCGCTGCGTGAAGGCCTTCGTCAACTCGCTGCTCGACCTCATCACCCCCGAAGCCGAGACCCGGAAGCAGATCGTCGATCGAAGCGGACTCGACGAACTGATCTACCTCGGCCCCGACGAGAACATCACGCCCGCCCACATCGAATGGGTGGTCCGGCGGGCCGCGCTGCGGGGATACCCGCTCCCGACCGCGTTCATGAGTTCGAAGCCCGGCGCCGGCATCAACCACAAGGTCTACGGCGTCACCAGCGAAGGCGTCAACGTGTTCCTCGACGTCGCCCTGAACAGCGTGGGAATCGACCCCCGCCGGCAGCCCTTCACCGTCAAGATCACCGGCGGCCCCGACGGGGACGTCGCCGGCAACATGATCCGGATCCTGCATCGGGACTACGGCGACAACGCGAAGGTCATCGCGATCGGCGACGGCTCCGGCTGTGCCGAGGATCCCGACGGCTTCGACACCAAGGAACTGATGCGGCTCTTCGAGGAGGCCCTCCCGATCGCGGCGTACGACCGATCCCGACTCGGTCCCCGGGGTTCGGTGCACGGCGTCGACGAACCCGACGGCGCCCAGCTCCGAAACACGATCCACAACCGGGTGGTGGCCGACGCCTTCGTCCCCGCGGGAGGCCGCCCCGCGACGATCCACGCCGGGAACTGGCGGGACTTCCTGCAGGCCGACGGCACCCCGAGCGCCAAGGTCATCTCGGAGGGCGCGAACCTCTTCCTGACGCCGGAGGCGCGGGAGCGCCTCGGCGAGGCCGGCTGCGTCATCGTCAAGGACTCCTCCGCGAACAAGTGCGGCGTGATCTGCTCGAGCTTCGAGATCTGCGCCTGCATGGTGCTCGAGGAATCCGAGTTCCTCGAGATCAAGTCGACCTACGTCGACCAGGTGCTCACGAAGCTGCGGGAGCTCGCCCGGCTCGAGGCCGAACTGCTCATCAACGAACACGAACGGCATCCCGAGACGAGCCTTCCCGAGACCTCGACGAAGCTGAGTCGAATCATCAACGCGGCTGCGCCGGCGATCGCGGCGTCGATCGCGGACTGGAGCGACGAGGACCTCGAACGCGGACGCCAGCTGGTGATCGGCCATCTCCCGTCCGTCCTCCTCGAAGCGGGCGGGGATCGCGTCTGGACCCGACTCCCGGAGCGATACCTGCACTGGATGATGGCCAACCGACTCGCCTCGGGAATCGTGTACCGGGAGGGCATCGACTTCCTCGACGGGATGGAGCCGACCGCGGTCGCCGAACTCGCGGTCCGCTACCTCCGCAAGTCGTCGGAGCTCAAGGAACTGCTCGAGACCCTGGATGCGTCCGACGTGCCCGAACGCGACAAGGTCGCCCGGCTCCTGGAACGGGGCGGGATCCGAGCCCTTCTCCACGACGCCTGAACCGAGTTCCATCCCCGATCGACGGAGCCCCCCGCGCACCCCGGGGCGTTCCGGCGCGCAGCCGACCCCGCCATCGCGGGACGCGGCGGCGGCCCGCCCTTGGGGACGGGCCGCCGCCGCGTGGGGNCGGTTCCACGAGCCGGCCGGGCCGGATCACGTCCACCAGGGCGTGGCGGGCGGCTCGAAGATGATCGCTTCGGTGAGGAATTCGATGGCCCGCTGCAGGCCCTCCTCGATCGACATGAGGGCGTCCTCGTGTTCGATCGACAGCACGTGGTCGTAGCCCTGCACCCGGAGCATCGAGACGAACGGCTTCCAGAAGTCGTGCCCGTGTCCCCAACCGCAGGTCCGGAACGACCAGGAACGATGCTGGAGATCGGTGTACGGACGGGCGTCGTTGTACCCGTTGATCCGTCCCTGGTGCGGATTCAGCTCGGTGTCCTTCGCATGCACGTAGAACAGCAGTCCCGCCTCGCCGAGCACGCGGGCCGCTTCGACGGGATCGATGCCCTGCCAGAAGAAGTGCGAGGGATCGAGGTTCGCGCCGAGCACCGGCTTGCCCTTGAGACCCGAGGCCTTCATCGACCGTTCACTGAGGCGAATCAGCGTGTCCGGGTTGTAGGCCGAGAATCCGGGATGGGCCTCCCACGCGACCCGGACGCCGTGCTTGCGACAGAGCTTGGCCTGCGCGGCCCAGTAGGGGACGAGCACCTCGTCCCACTGGTAGGCGAGGATGTCGGCGAAATCGGGCGGCCAGGCGCAGGTCACCCAGTTCGGCGTGCGATCGGACTTGGAGCCGCCCGGGCAGCCGCTGAAGGTGATCACGACGTCGGTGCCGAGCTTCGGCGCGAGTTTCACGGCCCGCTCGAAGGCGGCGTGATCGGACCTCGCGATCCGCCCCGTCGGGTGCACCGGATTGCCGTGCACCGCCAGCCCGGAGATCTCGAGGCCGTGGTCTCGAACCAGCGACTTGATCCGATCCTGTTCCTTCTTGGAACCGAGGACCTTGGCGGGATCGAAGAATGGGGCACCGGGATAGGATCCGACGGGGATCTCGATCGCGTCGAGTCCGCTCTCTGCGCAGTAGGCGAGGGTCTCCTCGAGACCGCGTCCGGCGAACAGGGCCGCCATCACTCCGAGTTTCATGATCGCATCCTTTCGAAAGTTCGAACCCCGGAGGGGCACGCCCCGCCCGCGGGAAGATCCACCGACTCCGGGAGGCCGGACACCGGACCATCGAGTCCGGCTTGACGCCTCCACGGGACGGACTCCGCGGTCCGACGACGGGCCACGGGGGCGGCGAGCCTACCGCGCCATGGGCTCGAAGAGGCCGGTTTCGCGAGAGTTCCTTGCAGGGACCGCACCCGGCGGCGACACTGTCGGGATGCGCGTTCTCCTCAAGGGACCGGCGATCGTCACCCTGGCCGTCCTCGCCCTCGCGGTCGGTCTGGCCGTCCGCACGCTCGACGCCGAGCCGCCGCTGGCCTCCGATCCCGCGGTTCCGGTGACCCCGGAGACCGGATCGTCCGGGACTTCCGAGGCCGCGGAGATCGAGGTGGTGGACGCCGGGGAATCGACTTCCGACGCGATGGAAGACGCCTCCGAGGACGCGAAGCCTTCCCGGGTCTATCTGTGGGTCGACCGATACGAGGAGCTCGCGGCGGTGGTCGTCGAGGAGGATCGGGACCTGATCTCCGTGCGGGACCTCGACGGGAACATTCGAAGCTTCCCCAAGGCCCGGCTGCATCGGATCATCCGGCTGAACGACGTCGAGGAACCCCGGCCGGGTCTCGTCGAACTGCGGGACGGAACGATCCTCGCCGGCGACCTGGTCCGGGACGACTTCGATCAGGTCGTGATCAGGATCGAGGGCGTGAACACCCGGCTGCCGCGGGCGAGCGTGGTCCAGACCCGGCTCGATCTCTCCACGCCGGAGAAGTACCGACGCTTCCGGGACGGACTCGCGGACGACCAGTATCTCCGTCGATACGAACTCGCGGCGTGGCTCTTCGAGGAGGAGGCCTACGAACTCGCACGAGAGGAACTGGCCGATCTCGTTCTTTCCTCGAAGCTCCCGCAGGCGCTCGATCTGCTCCGCCTCGTCGAGGCCCAGCTCCTTCTGGAAGCGGATTCCGCGGCGTCCAACTCGCCTTCCCCGATGGATGGCCGGACCCTCCGGGACGAACGAGGCACCGGCCCCGTCGACCTCCGGGACCTTCTCCCGAAGGAGATCCTGTCGAAGGAGGACGTGAACACCATCCGCGTGTACGAGATCGACTTTCGCGACCCCCCGCGAATGTTCATCTCCCCCGATTCGATCCGCGAGATCCTCGAGAAGTACGGCTCGAGCCCGCTCATCCCGGCGGACAGCGCAGGCCGCACCTCGATGTTCCGGGCACCGCCGGAGGAGATCGTCGAACTGCTCTTCAAGCTCAAGGCCCGCGATCTCTACTCGCGGATCGAAGTCGGTTCGGAGCCCGCGGCCCTCAACCTCTTCAGACGACGGGTCCACGACGCCTGGCTCATCCCCAACTGCGCGACCAGCCGATGCCACGGCGGGCTCGATGGGGGACGATTCTTCCTCCACCGACGCAATTCGAAGAGCGAGCGGGTTCGCTACACGAACCTGATGATCCTCGAGCGGTGGAACGAACTGGAGATGCCGCTCCTGGACTACCTCGATCCCGGACGTTCCCTCCTCATCCAGTACGGGCTTCCGCGCAACGAGGCAAGGTTCCCCCACCCCGAGGTCAAGGGCTGGAAGCCCGTCTTCGGCCGGGGCAATCCGCGGCTTCTCCGGGACGCCTTCACCTGGCTCAACTCGATGTACCGGCCTCGAACCACCTATCCGGTCGATTTCGAGGCCCCGGTGATCGAGACACCGACGCTCCCGGAGCCGGATTCACCGGATCGGGTGGACGATCGACGGGGACGATGATGCCCCGGCCGACGTTCCCCGGACGTCGAAACCGTTACACTTCCCCCTTCCCCCTGCCCGACCGGGACGCCACGGATCGAGATCCGCCCGGCGTCTCTCGAACCGGTTCGAAGACGGAGACGACGACGACCATGCAGCGACGGCCGCGCCTCATCACGATCCCCCTGCTCGCCACGTCCCTCGCGATCGGCCTCATGGGCTGCGGGGATGGAAGTTCCGACGGCGCCGACGGCGTCACGAGGATCAGCAACGAGTACGACACCCTCCTCCAGTCCCGATCGATCGTCCGAGAGGATCGGACCTCGATCGACGAGACCGCCGTCGAACTTCGCCGGCTGGCGACCGATGCCGACGAGCTCGGCCGGACGGGCGACCCGAACGCGGCGGCGATCCTCGCGGCGAACATCCGTTCCGCCGCGGGCACGTTCGAGGCCGATGAGGCGGGACGCCTCGAATCCGGGGCCCAGATGACCCGGACGCTGATCCGCGGCCTCGCCGGCGACGCCGAGCTGCTCTCGGCCGCCGCGGACTCGACGGCGTCGATGGACCCCGTCGCGGCCACGATCTTCCTCGGCAACGACGGTGCCGAGGCCGGCGCCAGGGTCACCGAGGCCGAGGCCCTCATGTC
Source organism: Planctomycetaceae bacterium (assembly GCA_002684855.1). GTDB lineage: Bacteria > Planctomycetota > Phycisphaerae > Phycisphaerales > SM1A02 > UBA12014. The sequence continues at coordinate 85,769 of NYWD01000037.1, forward strand.
GTCGCTGAACCAGGGCCTCGCGCAGGCGCAGAGCCGTCGTGACTCCCGGCTCGAGAAGGCCCAATCCCTGGAGCAGAACGCCTCCGAGAGCGCCCGGACCGGGGTCGACGCCGGCCCCCTCGAGGGACTCGAAGACATCAACGCATCGATCGCGTTCCGCCGCGAGGCCCGCGCGAATCGCGTGGAAGCGGCGAGGAACGACATCGAGATGCAGTCCATCGCCCCGACGATCCGCGTCACCACGGTCCAGCGGGACGGCGATGCGAGCATCCGGGACAGCGCCCGCGCGGCCCGCGAGGAACTCGACGGACGAATCGAGGACAACCAGGCGTACGCGGAGACGCTGCGTCGCGACGTCGCGGAGATGGCCGCGAGCGTGATCGCCTCGATGGAGGAGCTCGAGCGGTTCGAGACCACGGAGATCATCCCGCGGTACGTCCAGGCGATGAACGACTTCAGCGGAGCAGCGCAGAGCGCCCGCGTCCTGACCCGGGGCGGGTCCAAGGCGGAGTCGTCGATCGGCGCCCGGACCATCTCGAACGCGGAGTTTGCGCGAGGTCGGGTGGCGTGGGACGCCGCCTCGACGCGGAACCGGACCGCGGACCTCGTCGCCCGCATCATCGCGAGCGGCCTGCTCGAGGACGACGCTTCGATGAGGTCGACCCTCGAGGAGGTGATCGCGAGACGGGACGAGTTCCTCGAGGATGCCGCGGCGAGCATGCAGCGCGCGATCGACGCCCTCGCGAACACCCGTTCCCGGGACGACACCGACGCCTTCATCACGCAGCGGATCCAGCAGGCGATCGAGGGCATCAACGGTGCCGACCTGGTGTCGATGGCCGACGCGGCCCGGAAGACCCGGGCCGCGGCCCGGGCCGCGGGTGGCGGATCGACGACGGGCGGCGGGACCGGTGGATTCGGAACGCCGGCCGCACTCGCGAAGTTCCTGAGCACGCCGGCCGTGGACGCGAACGCGATGGCGACCTATCGCAACGCGGTGGTGGCCGAATCCTCGACGGCCCAGGGCCTCGCGGAGATCTTCACCGCCCAGCTCGATCTCATGTCGGACCTCCTGCCGGCGATGACGAAGCGGTTCGGCGCCGAAGCGACGATCGCCGCGTTCAAGAACGCCGGCCAGGGCCAGTCGCCGTTCCCCGCCTTCTCCGTGGAATCGGTCGACGGTGGTTCCGCGAGGCTCGCGAACCCCACCATGTCCGTGGTCGCGACCAAGGGCCCCGCGGGCTGGCGCGTCGATCTCGACGCCACGCTCGAGCAGGATCCCCAGATGGAGATGATGGTCGCCATGGCCGGCCCCATGCTCAAGAACATGATGCGGGGACTCGGCGAGCAGTTCACGATCGTCACCGGCGAGGTCGAAGCCGGCGACTTCTCGACCGCCTCCGAGGTGGTGGCCGCCCTCCAGGAGAAGATGTCCGCGGCGATGGGCGGCATGGGAGGCCGCTGATCCGGACCGGCGACGACGCCGACGGAACCCGGGCGATCAGCCGTCCGGTGCCGATGCATCGAGGCTTCTCAGAACGTTCGCCGCGGTCTCCCGGACCGCGGCCTCCTCGCCGGGATCGTCGGCGATGCGCTCGATCCGCGTCCGCAGGGCCTCGCCCCCCGGCCGCTCGGGCGATTCCGCCAGCGCGTTTCCCGCACAGACCAGCGCGTTCCGCTTCCACATCCAGAGCGTCGCACGACGGGCGGCGGTGCCGCGCAACGCCTCGTTCCGAGCGTCCTCATCCCATTCGAGCACCTCGATGAGATCGACTCCCTCCCGACGCGGCGCGTAGTCCGGATGGATCGGAAGCGGATCCCGACGCGGCCGCGGAGTCGAGTGCGGGCACACCTCCTGGCAGACGTCGCAACCGAAGATCCAGTCCCCCGTCGCGGCCGCGATGTCGGGTTCGACACCGGCTCGATGCTCGATCGTCGAATAGGCGATGCACCGCTTCGCATCCAGCGAGAAGGGCGTGATCGCTCCGGTCGGGCACGCGTCGATGCAGCGGGTGCAGCCGCCGCACGGATCCGCGGCGCGGTGTCGCGACGGGGTCGGTTCGAGCCGAAGCGTGGAGACCACGCCCCCCAGGAGCAGCCAGCTTCCTCGCCCGGGCTCGATCAGGAGCGTGTTCTTCCCGACGAGCCCGAGTCCCGCCCGCATCGCGTGCTCCCGTTCGAGGATGGGCGCGGTGTCGACGCAGGGCCGGAAGTCGGCGCCGGGGTGGGCCGTGGACAGCGCCTTCGCCAGCTTGACCAGTCTTCCCTTCAACACCTTGTGGTAGTCGCGACCCCGGGCGTATCGCGCAATGCGACCTCGGGCCGGCGCGTCGGCGTCGATCGGATCCCGGCCGCCGTCGTGGTAACGATCGGCGACCACGATCATCGAGACCGCCCCCGGCAGGTACACGTTCGGATCGAGTCGCTCCTCGAGTCGTCTTTCGAGCCATTCCATGGAGCCGTGACGTCCCGCGGCGATCCACGCCCGCACCTCCTCCGCGTGGGCGGAGGGGGCGGCGTCGCACACGCCCGCAAGCGTGAATTCGAGTCGTCGACAGGTCTCGAGCACCATCGCCGTCGCGTCGACGAACTCCCCGCCGGGCCGATCGACGGCCCGGGTCACCGCAGGCCCGCCCATCGCGCGAGAAGTCCGGGCGGAACGTCGGGGACGAGGCCTCCGGAACCCACGAGCGCCGCGGCGGCGGCGTAGCCGCTGCGGGTCGCCCCTTCCATCGTCGCGGGCCATCCGGTGTCGCACCAGTCGCCCGCGAGGTACAGGTTCGGAATGCCGTTCCCGCCGGGTCCGGGCCCGGGCCGGATGGCGTCGATCCCGGGCGTCGCCCGGAAGGTCGCCCGCTTCTCCTTCACGCTGCGGACTTCGACCGGCTCGATCCCCCGGCTCGAAGGAAGCGCCCAGTGGAGATCGTCCACCACTCGGCGACCGACCGTCGCCTCGTTGAGCCCCATCCATTCGTCGGCGGCGCTGATCACCGCGTGCACGTGATGGAGACCGGACTCGTCGACACCCTTGTCGAACAGCCAGTGGGTGTCCCGACCGGGAAGCACGAGGTGGGGATAGGAACGAACGTCGTCACGCATCACCGGCCGCTCGAAGAACAGGTGCACGCCGAGGATCGGACTGGTCTCGAACTCGTCGAGGTGGGTCAGCCGGGGGTCCGACGCCCGCATCGGCCCGGAGGTGATCATCGCGAGTCGGTCGGGCGGAATCGCGCTGACGATCGCGGCCGCGTGGATCAGTCCCTCGTCGGTGACCACCCCATTGGCGCGGATGCCGTCGAAAGCGATGCCCCGCACGGACGTGCCGAGCCGGAAGGTGCCCCCCGCCTCCCCGATGATCCCCGCCGCCGGGTCGTAGAGGGATCGCAGGTCGCAGGTCGCCAGTCCCATCGTCGCGTGCCAGCCACCGGCGAGGAAGGCCTCCTGGAAGACCTGCATCGCATGGTTTCCCGCGACTTCGCCACAGGTCAGGTTGCACGCCCCCACCACCACCGGCTCCCAGAAGAGCCTCCGGGCGTCGGCGGACTGACCCGTCTCGTCGAGAAACGCGGCGAAGGGCCGGTCCGCCCATGCCGCCCTCCCGGCGAAACCCATCTTGACGAGGCGGCGCATGGCCTGCCCGATGAGGATCTTGGTGTCGGTGGAGAGGAGTCGCATGCGGAGGAACGCGGGACCGAAATGAGCGGGGGCCGGCAGGCGGGCGGGCCGAAGTCGATCCGGCCGGCGCGGCGAGTTCGCCCACCAGGTCTCCGGATGCCATTCGATGCGGTCCGCGACCCCGAGCCGCTCGTAGAGGTCGAGGACGTTCGAGCAACACCCCATGACGACGTGCTGGCAGTTGTCGAGCAGGCGCCCCGAACGGGGATCGTCGAAACTCGTCGCCCGTCCGCCGAGCTTCCGGCGGGTCTCGAGCACGATCGGTTCGAGGCCCGCCTCCGCGAGCCGGATCGACGCCGCGATCCCCGCGACCCCGCCACCGATGACCACCACGCGCTTCACGACGACGCCCTCCGCGACCGGCGGCGGGCCCGCCACGCGATGGACATCTTGCGGATGGACCCGAGACCCACCCGGGTCCGGACGATCCGCTCCGGGTCTCGATCGATGCGTCGAAGCAGCTCGTGGTAGATCTCGGTCATCGCCCAGCTGGTCGCGCGACAGGGACCGTCGAGGTGGGCCTCGAGACCGGCCGAGGCCTCGAAGCGGGCCTCGGCATGCGCCACCTGGCCCCGGACGAATTCGCGACAACGCACCGGATCCCGCCAGGCGAGCAGGTCGTCGATGCCGATCGCCGCGGCATCGAGCTCGTCGGCCGGAACGTACGTCCGCCCGCGCTGTCGATCCTCGCGCAGATCGCGGAGGATGTTGGTCAGCTGGAACGCCTTTCCGCGATCGACCGCCATCCGATCCACCTCGGGGCTTCCGTCGTTGCCCCAGATCCGGACGCAGATCAGCCCGACGGTCGAAGCGACCTGCCAGCAGAAACGCTCGAGCGTTGGACGGTCGGGACAGTTCTCCCAGTCGAGGTCCGCGTCCTGCCCGTCGATCATCGCGTCGAACGGCTCGCGATCCAGTCGGTATCGCTGGATGGCGTCGCCGAAGGCCCGCCACTGGGGATCCGCCCCGGTCTCGCCGACGAACACCCGGTGCGTCCGGTCCCGGAACGCCGCGAGTTCCCCGCGTCGCGACTCCGGCGTCGCCCGCTCCTCGTCCGCGATGTCGTCGGCCTCCCGCATCCATGCGTAGATCGCGTAGAGCGCGGAACGCCTCGGTTCCGGCGTGAGACGAAGCCCGTACCAGAAGTTCCTCGCCCGCGACCTCACGATGCGGCCGCACGCGTCGTAGCCACGCGCGATCTCCGGATCGAGGCGGGTCATGCCACCCCCTCCCGCTTCGGTTCCGTCCTTCGCGAGGCGCGGGTCCCGGCCCAGGCCCGGAGGACGATCCCAAGCTTGTCGATCCGACCGAGGGCGGGCCGGTGGAGCACCGTCTCGTAGTCCCAGTCCTCGATCAGCCGGAGCACCCTGGCGCCGCCGGTGGCGAGCACCTCGATCACCGGGGCCGCCCTCGGGCCGAGCATGCCGGGAAGCTCCCCGCCGAATCCGAACTTCTCCCAGGTTCGATCCACGCAGGTCTTCACGAGCCGACGGGAGGACTCGAGGAAGGTTCCGTCGCAGGACCATCCCTGGGCGGCGGTTCGCCGGAAACGGTCCTCGAAATCGTCGATCTCGATCGACTCCCTCGGGATGTAGATCCGATCCCGGTCCAGCAGGTCGCGACGGAGATCCTGCCAGTGATTCGTCAATTGCAGCGCCGTGCAGATCGCGTCGGACCGTTCGAGCTGTTCCGGCGTCCCGGGTTCGTCGAGCAACCGAAGCACGATCCGGCCGACCGGATCCGCGCTGCGCCGACAGTAGTCGAGCAGTTGATCCCAGGTCTCGTATCGATCGACGGTCTGGTCCTGCTCGAAGGCCGACACCAGATCCTCGAACGGCCGACGATCCAGACCGAACCGATCGATCGTCGGTGAAAGCGCACGAAACACCCAGTGGCGAGGTTCCCCGTCCCAGGCCGCGTCGATCTCCGAGCGCCACCATCCGAGCAGTTCGAGCGAACGCGCCCGATCCCCGATCTCGTCCCCGAGATCGTCCGCGGTCCGGCAGAAGGCGTAGACCGCCGCGAAATCGTCCCGCACGTCGCGCGGGACCAGCCGGGTGAGGACCGAGAAGTTCTCGCGATGCGACCTCGCGAGCCGCAGGGCGCGGTCCCNGGCCTCCTCCACGGTGATTCCCGAGCCCCCCGAGGACGGGGCGTCGGGGCCGTGGAGGGCGAGATCTTCATGGATGCGTCGGTCGGTCATCGAAGCGTCGAAAACGTGGGTTTCGGGATCTTTCGAGTGTATCCGGATTGCGGTCCCGACCGCCCGAATTCGTCTGTGGCGGATCAGGGACTGCTACCATTGGCGGCGATGGTCTCGTCTGTCCTCCCGCCGGTCGTCTCTCCATGAAACTGATCCTCGCGAATCCCCGCGGCTTCTGCGCCGGTGTGCACATGGCGATCGCCGTGGTCGACGAGCTGATCGGGATCTTTCCCGACGAGACGATCTGCGTCTACCACGAAATCGTCCACAACCGGCACGTCGTCGAGCGCTTCAAGGAACAGGGCGTGATCTTCGTCGAATCGATCGGTGACGCCCCCGATGGTTCGGTGGTGGTCTTCAGCGCCCACGGAATCAGTCCGGCGATCCGCGCCGAGGCCCAGGCACGTGACCTCGTGACGATCGACGCGACCTGCCCGTTGGTGACCAAGGTCCATGCGGAGGCGATTCGCTACAGCCGGCGGGGATACCAGATCGTCCTCATCGGTCACGCGAACCACCAGGAGGTGATCGGGACCCGCGGGGAGGCCCCCGATGCGATCCAGATCGTGGAGACTCCCGACGACATCCCCGGCCTCCAGATCGACGACCCCGAGAAGGTGGTCTACCTCACGCAGACGACGCTCTCCACCGATGACGCGGACGTGGTGATCAACGCCCTCAAGGAGGCGATCCCGACGATCCAGGCACCGCCGAGCGGCGACATCTGCTACGCGACCACCAATCGCCAGAACGCGGTCCGGGCCATCGCCCCCCACTGCGACCTGGTGCTCGTGGTGGGCAGCCGGAACAGTTCGAACAGCGTGAGGCTCACCGAGATCTCCCAGAACGTGGGGACACCTGCGCAGCTCCTCGACGACAAGAGCGAACTCCTGGACGAATGGTTCGACGGCGTCGAGACGGTCATGATCACCGCGGGCGCGAGCGCCCCCGAGGATCTGGTGAACGATCTCATCCTCCATCTGGTGGAGATCCACGGCGGCGAGGTCGAGCAGTGGGACATCGACCGCGAGACGGTTTCCTTCGGCCTCCCGCGCGAGATGAAGAAGCTGATGCGAAGCCGTGGCCTGGACCCCCTCGGACGCACCCTCACCGTCGACGGCGCCGGCGATCTGGATCGCCTGCTCGACGAGCACGACATCCCCCATCGGACCATCGACCTCACGATCGGCGCGTCCGAATGAAGCCGGCGGGGACCGCGTCGTCGCCGCGACGCGGCGCGAGCATCTTCGACCACGACCCGGAGTCCCTCCGCGCCTGGGCGATCGAACGGGATCTGCCCCGCTACCTCGCGGACCAGGTCCTGCGATGGGTCCACGAACGAGGCGTGATCGATCCGGCGAAGATGACCGACGTCTCCCGTCGCGGCCGGGAACTCCTCCTCGAGTCGATTCGATTCGGGGAGGCGGTCGAACTCGCGGCACCGCTGGCGAGCGACGGAACCCGGAAGATCCTCCTCGGCTGGCCGGATTCCGACGAGACGGGCGGCGCATCGCTCCCGATGCTCGGCGAGGAACCGGAGAAGCAGACGGAGTGCGTGATGATTCCGGCCGAGGACCGGCGCACCGCCTGCATCTCGAGCCAGGTCGGCTGCCCGGTCGGCTGCCGGTTCTGCGCGAGCGGGCTGGGCGGACTGGAAGGGAACCTGACCAGGGGCCGAATCGTCGAGCAGGCGTGGCGACTCGGTCGCCTCCCGGGTTCGGGTCGGATCACCAACGTGGTTTTCATGGGCATGGGCGAGCCGCTCGCGAATCTCACCGCGGTGACGGCGGCGATCCGGACCCTCCACGCGCGGTGGGGTCTCGGGATCTCGGCGCGCCGGATCACCGTCTCGACGGTGGGACTGCCCGCCGCGATCCGGAAGTTCTCGACCTTCGACCTTCCGGTGACGCTCGCCCTGAGCCTCCACGCCCCGAACGACGAGCTTCGCCGCGAGATCATCCCCTGGGCGACCTATTCGACCGTTCCCGAACTCCTCGACGCGTGCCAGGAGTACTTCCGACGTTCGGGACGCGAGATCACCGTCGAATACATCCTGCTGGGCGGATTCAACGATCGCGTCGAACACGCGCGGGAGCTCGCGGCCCACGCGGGACGCCTGCGCTGCAACATCAACCTGATCCGATACAACGAGGTCGCGGGTCTTCCCTTCCAGCGTCCGTCGTCGGACGACGTGCATCGATTCCAGGCGGAACTCCGGAGACGCGGGGTGAACGCGCACATCCGCGCGAGCCGCGGACGGGACATCGCCGCGGCGTGCGGCCAGCTTCGGCACGAACGCCGCAACGCGGGACTGCCCCAGGCGCACGAAGCCCGCTGATCCGGTCAGTCCCCGGCCCGCCCGAGTCGGACGAGTACCGACACCGGGGTCTCGTGCAGCCGGCCGTCCGCCGCCAGGTCGTGCCACGATCGCAGCACCGTCGACCACCGGGCGTAGGCGTCGGGATCGTGGATCTCCCGGATCGCGCGGTCGATGCCGCTCTCGATCGCGACGCGTCTCGCCCTGGTCTCCCGATCGCCGCGACGCGATTCGGGGACGAACCTTCCGATCCTCGCCACGATCGGCGGCAACCAGTCCCGGATCGGGATCTCGGCCCGCATCCGTCGATCGAAGGCGACGAGGTCGACCCGCGCGAGATAGACGCGTTCGATGCGATCCCCCCGGGCCCGACGCACGCCGAGTCGGCGACGCAGCCGGCGACGGTGGTCGAGACTGCTGGCCGCGACCGCGAGCGCGAACACGTCCCGGGCCAGCATCGCCTCGCCGAGCGGAAGGATCGCGAGCCGCGTCAGTTCACGACCGGTGTCACCACGATCCGCGGCATGGAGCTCACCGATCCGATCGAGGTACTGGTCGACCAGTGGTCGCCCTCCCCGCCGGAAGAGACTGGCGACCGCGAGCAGGAGATCGTCGAGCGAGACCCGACCGGATTCGGTCTCCAACAGCCCGGGAACCGTCTCCAGGAGTCGTTGGATTCGCTGGTCGAGCCAGCGTGCGGAGGTGAACCCGCGATGGAGGCGGCTCTCGAGCACGATCTCCCGCCGCCGCCGCGCGAACGGCTCGAGGACGCTCGAGGACTGTCCCTCCCGGACCTGCGACGACGTCGCCAGAAGCCTTCCGAACCGGAAGGCCTCGCCGGTGCGGCCGAATCCGACCCGCTCGAGACGCTGGGCCGCCTCCGTCACCGCCTCGAGCGAGACGGGTACGAGACCGCGCTGGTACGCGATCCCCACGAGCACCACGTCCAGCAGCCGACGGTTCCCGAACTGCTGGATCACCCTGGGCAGGATCGCGTCGACGAGATCGAACGGGGTTCCACAGTGACGTGCGGACTCCGATTGCAACATCGACCCCAGGTCGGTCGCCGATGCCCGATCGTCCGGCGGCGGTTCGGTGTTCGCGATGATGGCGGTGCGCCCCGGAGTGGCGACCTGCAACGCCGGATCAGCGGCGATGGCGCGCAGCGTCTCGACCGGATCGACTCCCAGCACGACGTCCGCCTCGCCGGGCGGGATCGACGGGACCAGCGTGTCCACCACGTCCTCCCGCGCCGGCCGGGTGAAGAGGACCTGGGACCATGCCGACGGATTCGAGGAACGCCCGGCACCGAGGTTGGCGAGCCGGACGTCGAAACCCATGATCCGGCCGGCGAGGGCGACGAGGCTGGCGGCGCCCCCGGGGGAGGTCCCGCGGACGCCGGCGACGTGGAAACGCCAGCGGCCGCTGCCACGATGGAGCGGCGTGGGCGCCGCGATCCCGAGGTCCTGCGGCACGGGTGTCGCGACCTGCGGGCTCCGTTGTCGCACCAGTTCGGTGATCTCGAGCAGACGGCCGACTCGAAGGACGAAGGAGCGACGCAGCCTGCTCCGCACCGGCTCGAAGCGATATCTCCCCTCGACGTCGTCGGGTCGGGGAAGCGTGCCGTCCACGGTGGGTTCCGCGAAAGGTCGCACCCCGCAGGCGTCGTCGATCCGGGTCTTCACCCGCAGCAACGGTGCGTACCCCAGTCGATCGATCTCCTCCAGATCCCTCGCGACGCCCCGTTCGCGCCGTCGCACCACGAGGACCGAGGGGTTCGCGGCCCGAACCGCGTCGCCGATGTCGCGTCGCAGGGACGCCTCGTCCTGGACGTCGACCAGACGCACCTCGGCCGGATTCTCGATGGCGGTCGGAATGGCGGCGTTGAGCAGTCGAACCGCGTCCAGTTCATCACCGCCGCCGTCGTCCACGAGGATGGTGACCCAGGGACGCCCCACGTCCCGTGCCGCGGCGAGCAGCACCGCCTCCTCGAGCAGTCGACGACGCTGGACGATCTCGACCGCCACGACCCGTCCGGTGAAGCCCGCGGGCGGGCGACCGTTGATCGCGAGGGCGACCGGTTCCTCCCCCTCCTCCTCGACCCGGCGAAGCATCCGGTCCGCGGAAACCGCGGCCCGTCGCACCGTCTGGAGTAGCCCGCGACCCACCTGTCCGCCTCGCGCCGGCACCAGGCGCGCGGTGTCCCCGCGTTCCGCTTCCGGGCGGTCCGGACCCGGGAGTTCGAGGGTCGGCCGGAGCTCGAGCAGCACGTCTCGAAGCTTCACCGAGAGGGTCGACGGAATTCGCGCATCCCCCGGCTCGATCACCGCGTCGGTGGGACCCGGAACCCGTCGCCACGCGACCTCCGCGACGATCTCGCCGCGACGCCGAAGTCGCTCCGCGATCTCGATGACCGGTGCGGCGAGCAGTCCCGGACGGGTCTCGATCACCAGGACGGTCCTCGCGCGGATGAGCAGCCGTTCGATGAGCGAGGCGTCGAGGGGGTTCACGAGTCCCACGTGGACGGCGGGGACGCGCCCGGTGAGTCGGGTCTCCTCCAAGACGTGTCGCACCGAACGGGAAGCGAGGCCGGAGGCGATGATCGCGACCGTCTCCCGTTCTCCCGGACTCGGCATCGCGACGGCCGAGTCGAGCTCGAGCCGGCGTCCCAGACGCGAGAGATCCTCTCCGCCGGTGAGGCGGGGGCCGCGACGACGCCGGAGCGACGCGGCGGTGTCGACCGTCTCGACGATCCGATTCGCGCGGACCGTGAGCGTGGCCGCCACCGAAAGGAGCCAGGCGTCGACGACGATCGCCGCCGGCCCGTCGGAGACGTCGGCGAGCCGCGCCGCGTGTTCGATCTTCAGGCGCAGATCGTCGAGGTCCGTGGTCTCGAGGACGGGGATGCCGAGCCCGGCGAGCAGCGATCGCGCGGGTGTCCCCGACGCGGCCCGGGGATCGTCGACCGCGATGACCACGAGCCCGCGTCGCGCCGCATCGCCCCCCCGACCGATCGCGTCGACGGCGCGAGGGATCTCATGCGTCGCGACGATGGCGACCGCCGCACCCCGATCGGCGAGACGCCCCGCCTCGACGAGGCGACGTTCGGGACTTCGACGGGCGACGAAGGCGAGCCGGTGGCGGTTCAGAACCCGCGAGATCGTGGGATCCTCGGAGGCGGCGAGCAGTCGGTCGAAGGATCCTCCGACGTCGACGAGCAGCCCGCCGATCACCACCTCGGATTCGAGGACGCCCTTCAGCACCACCGCCGGCGCATCCATGAGCTCCCGTCCCTCGGCGCGGTCGAACACCTCGGCGTCGACGATCGGCGAGCGTCTTGAGGCTTCCAGCACGGTTCGATTGTACGAGGGGCGGCGTCGCTCAGTCGTGCTCGAGGAGCGCCCGGATCGCGTCGCCCACCCCGACGCCCGGTGGTCCGGTTCGACGATCGGCGACCGCGACGACCCTCGGATCGGCGTTCCGCATGGCGATCCCGATGCCGGCGTTGCCCACCATGCCGACGTCGTTGAGTCCGTCGCCGATCGCCGCGATCGACTCGACCCCGAAACCTCGTCGACGGGCGATGGCCTCGAGCATGGTCCATTTGTCGACGGTGGGGTCGAACGCCTCGAGGAGGTGGATCCGATCACCGGTGGCCTCCGACTCCACGACCGCCTCCCACGCCTGGAGGAGGACTCGGTCACCGAGTTCGAGTCGGATCTCCTCGACCACGTCGGTGAGCATGGAACCGACCGCGGTGGTGCCGACCCGGACGGTGTGTTCGAGGGTCGGGACGTCGTCCAGACGCTCGACCCACCGCGCGTCGACGGCGTGCCGTTCGAACCACCAGCGCGTCGCCTCGCTGACGGGATCGTCCCCGATCATCCAGTAGTCGCAACCCGCCTTCCGGGCATCCTGGAGGAGGTGGACGACGTGCCCGTGTCGACGCAGGGTCGAGGCGACCATCGACGCGACTTCCGGGTGGACCACGCTGCGGTCGAGGATCTCGCCCGTCGCGGCGTCGTGGAGCAGGGCGCCACCCGCCGCGATCATGGGGCCCGACGCCTCGATCGCCTCGAGCGCCTCGAGCGACTCCGACCACGAGCGCCCCGTGGCGATCACCACCTCCACCCCCGCCGCGATCGCCGCCGCGATCGCCTCCCGGTCGGCGCGGGTGACGCCACTCCGGGTGAGGAGGGTTCCGTCGAGATCGATGGCGATGAGACTGGGCTTCATGGTGATTCGACCGCGCCGGTCCGGCCGACCGGGAGCGAGAGCATAGGGGATCGGCTCCGCGGGACCGACGAGGACGCGTGGTAACCTCCCGGTGCATGACGCCGGCCCCGGAAGAAGCTTCGACGCCGAGCCCCGCCGACGACGGTCGGACGATCCTCGGCCACGCCCTCGGTCCCGCGCTCCGCGAGCAACTCGCCGGACGGCTCGGCGGAATCCGATGGTTCCGGACCGACTGGCAACGAAGCGGTGCCGCCACCGGTCGAGCGAGGTGGACCGGGTCGACCGGCGCATCCACCGAGGTGGTGGTCAAGCTCCCCGTGAGCGAACGCGAGTATCGGTGGCTCGACCGGCTCCAGTCCGCCCCCGAACCCCTCCCGGTCCCGAGGCTCCTCGCCTCGGGCCATGCAATCGGCGGATACGAGCTCGCGTGGGTGGTCATCGAACATCTCCCGTTCGGTCCGCTCGGGACCCACTGGCGGGACGATCACCTCCTTCGAACCACCGAGGCCGCGGCACGATTCCAGGCGGCGGCGGCCGTCCATCCGATCGACCGCCCGGAGCGACGCGAGAACTGGGAGGACCTCCTCAAGCGGTCGCGCAGCGCGGTGCGCGGGCAGGGGCTCGGCCAGGCGACGCGTTGGCGCCGGATCCTCAAGTCGGTCGCCCGGCATCTCGACGCCATCGTCGAGGAGTGGCAGGCCCGGAGTCCGATCGCCTGGATCCACGGCGACCTCCATCTCGCCAACGGGATGACCCGCGATCCCGGAGGCGACGGACCGGTGGTCCTCATCGATCTCGCCGATGTCCGGCCGGGTCACTGGGTCGAGGATGCCGTCTACCTCGAGCGACTGCACTGGGCCAGGCCCGAACGCCTCCAGGGACGCAACCCGGTCCGGCTTCTCGCGACCGCCAGACGTCGGCTGGGACTGGAGGTGGACGAGGATCATCCGCGACTCGCGGACCTCCGTCGGATCCTGATCGCCGCCTGCGCCCCGGCGTTCCTCAAGACCGAGGGCGTGCCCTCCTACCTGGATGCGGCCCTCGATCGACTGGAACGCGGTCTCCGCAGGCTCGCCTGAGGGCCGGGATCCGGTCCCCCGGAACGCCGTTTCCAGGATCCCGGAAGCCGTTCGTACGCCACGGCGGGCCTGCTACCATGCGGGGTCCCGGACCATCGTCGGTCGACGGGCTGGAAACCGTGTGGAGCTCCCGACCATGGACGATCGTCTCAAGCAGGTCCAGACCAGCGACCTGACCGATTCCCGCCTCAATCACGAGTTCGTCGCCTGGCTCAAGACCTCCGGCATGAACTACCTCCTCATGCTGCTCCTGGTCGCCTGCGCGTTCCTCGCGTGGGACTGGTGGAACCGGAAGCAGGACGAGGCGATCGACACGGCATGGAACGAGTTGGCGTCGGCGACCAGCCCCGCGGCGCTACGCGGTGTCGCGGAGACGCATGCCGAGGTCGACGGCGTCGCGGAACTCTCGCTGCTCACCGCCGGCGACATCCTGCTGCAGTCGGCGAAGACCGGCCTCCGCCCCGGACTCGCCGCCGGCGACGAGGGCGCGGAACTCACCCCGGAGGACCGGACCCGCAACCTCGAGGAGGCGGACGAATTCTTCGCCCGAGCGGTCGAGCTCGCCTCGGACCGATCCGGCTTCGCCGGGAAGCCCATGATGATCGCGGGCCTCTTCGGTCGCGCGGCGGTCGCCGAGAGCGATGGGCGGATCGACGACGCCCGGACCCACCTCGAGGAAGTGGCGAGGATCTCCGCGCCCGAGTATTCCCCGATGGCGGAACAGGCGACTGCGCGGCTCGACAATCTCGACGGCATCGGGCTGCACGCGGATCTTCCCAGTCAGTCGGACCTTCCGGTGATCGCGGTCGGTGAGGAGGAGGCGTTCACCCTCCCCGCCGCCGACGACCTTCTGGAGATGTTCGAGGAGGAGGCCTCCGACGAGCTGCCGGACGGCGAGGCCGGCGAGACGCCCGCCGCCCCGTGATCGATCGAGACGACTCCGACGAGGTCGCGGCGACCGGGTCCGGAGCGGGATCGGGTGAGACGCTCTTCGACGCCGGAGGCAAGGTCGATCGCGACGCGATCTACCGCCAGCACGAACATCGCTCCGACGACGACACCCCGGTCCGGGTCCGGCTCGAACTCACCCGGGACCTGCAGAAGCGTCTGGACCGCTATCTCGTCGATCGCATCCCCTTCATGAGCCGCACCGCGCTGCAGCGACTCATCGACGAGGACGCGGTGACCGTGAACGGTCGACGCCCCAAGGCGAGCACCCGGCTCCGACTGGGCGACGTGGTGGAGGCGGTGCTGCCTCCCCCCCCGTCCAACGAGATCCCGCCGGAGGACATCCCGCTCGAGGTGCTCTTCGAGGACGACGACCTGATCGTGCTGAACAAGCAGCCGGACATCATCGTGCACCCCGCGCGAGCCATGAAGTCCGGCACCATCGTGAACGCCCTGAGCTGGCGCTTCCGTCACGAGACCTCCGGCGGACTCTCCTCCGTCGGCGAGGAATTCGCGCGCCCGGGGGTCGTCCATCGACTCGATCGCTTCACGTCGGGCGCGATGGTCGCCGCGAAGACCGACACCGCGCACTGGCGGCTCGGGCACCAGTTTCAGTCCCGCACCGTCGACAAGCGGTACCTCGCGGTGGTCCACGGCGTGGTCCGTCGCGACCGGGATCTGATCGACCTTCCGCTGGGGCGGCATCCGAGGATCTTCGATCGATACGCCGTCCGTCACGACGACGCGGGCAAGGAGGCGAGGACCGTCTACCGCGTCCGCGAGCGATACGACGGCTACACCCTCGTGGAGCTCGAGCTGCTCACCGGGCGCACCCACCAGATCCGAATCCACCTCGCCGAGATCGGACATCCGATCGTCGGCGACGACTACTACGGCGGACGAAGGCTTCCCCGAAGGGCCGTCGTGCCCCGGGGAGCCGAGGCCGACGGCCGATCGAGCGACGCCCCGCTCATGGCCCGGCAGGCGCTCCACGCCGCGCGGCTGGAATTCGATCATCCGATCTCGGGCGAACGCCGGCCGTTCGAAGCCCCGCTGTGGCCCGACCTCCGCGGATTCGTCGACGTGCTTCGCGAACACCGGAACCCGGCGAAGGTCGAGTCGGAGGAGGCGATCGTGGAGATCGATCCCCCCGGCCCCGCTACCGAAGCTTGACCAGCGCGAACGCCGCCATCGAGAGGACGATGGTGATCAGCCAGAAACGCGTCACCACCTGCTGCTCGCTCCACCCGCCGAGGTGGAAGTGATGGTGGATCGGGCTGCAGCGAAGCAGTCGACGCCCCTTGCCGGTGCGGATCCTCGTGAACTTGAACCAGCCCACCTGCAGCACCACGCTCCCCATCTCGAGGAAGAAGATGCCGCCGATCAGGACCAACAGGGCCTCCTGGCGGATCGCCACCGCGAGGTATCCGAGCAGGCCGCCCAGCGCGAGACTTCCGGTGTCCCCCATGAAGACCATCGCCGGACTCGAGTTGAACCAGAGGAACCCGAGACACGCGCCGATCATCGCACCCGCGACCACCATCAGGTCGGCGGTCCCCGGGACGTGCGGCACCAGCAGGGACTGGGCCTCCACCTGGCTCCCGGCGATGTGCACCAGGATCATGAAGGCCACCGCGGCGAATCCGACCACGCCCGCCGCGAGGCCGTCCATCCCGTCCGAGATGTTGACGGCGTTGCTGGTACCCGCGATCACCAGGGTCCCGAGCAGCACGAAACCACCCAGTCCGAGGACCATGACGCCGGGATTCAGGGGGAGGCCGAACATCGTCTCGCCACCGTCCACGAAGGGATCGGCCTCCAGGGGCGTCTCCCAGGTCTTCTGGAACGGCAGGTTGAGGACCCGCGCGGAATCCTGCCAGATCTCGGCCTGGGCGCCGACGCCACCGATCGGATTGACCGTGGCCTGGGTGAAGATGACCCAGGAGAAGAGGGCGGCGAGGCCGAGTTGGAAGAGCAGCTTCTCCCAGGGGAGCAGGCCGTCCCTGGAGCCCGGCGTCCGGCGGGCGGAGGTGAGCTTGAGCCAGTCGTCGAACATCCCCAGCACCGAGTACGCGACCAGCACCGCGATCGCGAGATGGATGTACCGACTTCGAAGCTCCGCGAGCAGGAGGATCGTGACGAGGATCGAACCGCAGATCAGGATCCCGCCCATCGTCGGGGTCCCCGCCCGTGAACGCATGAGATCGTTGAGATCCGCGTTGTGGAATTCGGGCGAGTCGCCGACCTTCTGTCGAAGCAGCCACCGGATCACCGGGCGGCCGAAGGCGAGTACGAGCGTGAACGAGACGAGTACCGCGAGGAACGCGCGGAATTCGACCTGGAACACCACCTGCAGGATGCGGATGAGACCGGTCTCCTCCAGCGGACCCTTCAACGATTCCACGAGGTGATAGATCAACCGCGAGCCTCCCATTCTTCCAGAACCGACAAGACCACCCGATCCAGTCCCACCGCACGGGAACCCTTGAACAGGATCGCATCTCCGACCGCGACCCGCGCGGCGAGCAGGGCCGCGGCCGCCGCCCGATCCGCGACCTGGTGCGGCACCCCCTTGAACCCCGCCTCGAGGGCGCCACGACCGATCGCCGCCGCGTCTTCGTCACCGACGAGGACGAGCACGTCGGCGACCGTCGCCGCGAAGGCCCCGACTTCCTCGTGGAGCGCGGACGATCGGACGCCGAGTTCCCGCATCCCGCCGAGCACCACGATCCGCCGGTCGGCGTCCGCCGCGATCTCGCCGAACGTCTCGAGCGACGCCCGCATGGATTCCGGGTTCGCGTTGTAGGCGTCGTCGACGACCTTGATCCCCCCCACCGCGTGGCGGACGAACCGCATCGGCGGCGGCGAAAGCGTCGAGAGCCGACGGGCGATGTCGGCGTCGGCGACTCCCAATCGACGAGCGAGTTCGACGACGGCGACCGCGTTCATCGCGTTGTGCCGACCATCGAGGGCGATCTCGCCGACGAAGTCGCCGAGGTCGATCTCCTGTCCGCCCCCGGGGCGAATCGCTCGCCGTCGCAGGCGGCGGTCCGCGGTCGACGACTCCCCGTAGGTGACCACCCGGATTCCATCCGCGATCCGCCGGTCGATCTCCGCGGTGATCGACTCGCCGTCGATGTTCGCGATGGTGATGCCTTGATTCGCGGCCACCGCGTCGATCAGGGCGCATTTCTCCGCCGCGATCGCGGCCCGGGATCCGAAACCGCCGAGGTGCGCCCGCCCGACGCCCGAGAGGATCCCGATGGTCGGATCGGCGATCCCGGCGAGGTGCGCGATCTCGCCGGGCGCATTCGTCCCGATCTCGAGCAGCACCCAGCGATCCGCCTCGTCCGCCTCGAGCATCGTGAGCGGGACTCCGAGATCGTTGTTGAAGCTGCGAATGCTCGCGGTGCCCGGTCCCAGTCCGGCGAGGACGTGTTCCGCCATCGATCGGATCGTGGTCTTTCCGGACGAACCGGTGATCCCGATCACCGTCCCGGTGAGACGTCGTCGGTGATCCCGGGCGAGGTCCGCGAGCGCGGGCCTGATCTTCGGGACCGAGATCCCCGGCAGGCCCTCGGGGAGCCTTCCACCGGCGTCGAGGAACGCCGACTCGACCATCGCCGCCGCCGCGCCGGCGTCGCGGGCGGCTTCGAGGTGATCGTGACCGTCGTGACGTTCGCCCGGAATCGCGACGAAGAGCCGGCCGGGCATCGCGACGCGGGTGTCGGTGCCGATCCCGTGCACGAGCGGATCGCCCTCCCGGAGATCGCCGGTCGGGCGACCTCCCACGACGTCCGCGATCTCGAGGACTCGTCTTCGAATCAACGAGGGCCCTCCCCGCGTCGTCGGGCGAGCGCGTCCGCAGCCACCTCGACATCATCGAAATGACGCCGTTCGGTCCCGATGATCTGGTAGTCCTCGTGCCCCTTGCCGGCGATCACGATCACGTCGCCGTCGGAGGCCGTGGCGATCGCGTGCTCGATGGCCGAAGCCCGATCGACCTCCCGATGGACGCGATCGAGCCGCTCGGGGTCGCACCCCGCGACGATCTCGGCCACGATCGCGTCGGGCGATTCGGTCCTCGGGTTGTCACTGGTCACCACCACCCGATCCGCCCCGCCCAGCGCGGCCCGCATCATCCGCGGACGCTTGGTGCGGTCCCGGTCGCCCCCGGCGCCGAAGACCACCACCAGCGAGGCGTCGATCGGAACCTCGGGCCGGACGCCCGCGAGCACGTTGACCAGCGCATCGTCGGTGTGGGCGTAGTCGACGAAGACCCGGATCCCGTCCCCGGATCCGTGGACGGGCTCGAGCCGGCCCCGTGGCGCCCCGATTCCCTCCAGCGCGTCCCGCACCGCCGACCAGTCGGCGCCGGAGGCGATCGCGATCGCCGCGGCGGCGGCGACGTTGAAGGCGTTGTGGTCCCCCACCAGCGGCACCCGGACCCGATGCGCCTCCCCTTCGAAGCGAAGTTCCAGCGTCATGCCCGAGAAGGCCCGCTCGATGATGTGGTGCTCGAGCGGTCGGACGCCGGCCGGGACGTCCACCGAGACGTCGGCGGGGAAGACGCCGATGACGTTCGCGGGCCCCGCTTCGAGCATGACCGACGCCGCGTCGTCCGCCAGATTGACGATGGCGGTCGCGCGGGGCCCGAGTCCGGCGAAGAGCCTGGACTTCGCGGCCGCGTACGACGCCATGTCCCCGTGATAGTCGAGATGGTCGCCGGAGAGGTTGGTGAACACCGCGACGTCGAAGTCGACGCCCGCGACACGATCCTGATCGAGCGCGTGGCTGGAGACCTCCATGACGACTCGGTCGCATCCGGCGTCCGCGAATCCTCCGAGCATGCCCGCGAGGGCGATCCGACCGGGCGTGGTGAGGGTCGCCGGCCTCGACTCGACGCCGTCATGGACCTCGATCGTCCCGATCAGGCCGCACCGGCCGAGCGTCGACTCCAGCAGCTGCCTCGCGAGCGTCGCGACCGTGGTCTTGCCGTTGGTGCCGGTGATGCCGACGAAGCCCATCCTCCGTTCCGGGTGCCCGTGGAATCGGAAGGCCAGATCGCCGCCGATCCCGGCCGGATCCGGCGTCGCGACCCCCACCGTGGGAACCGGCACGGCGGTCGCGACCGACGGGATCGCGAGGACCGCGGCGGCCCCGCGGGCGATCGCGTCGAGGACGTGATCCCCCCCGTCGTGCGACGTTCCCGGACGCGCCACGAACATGCCGCCCGGTTCGACGAGACGACTGTCCTCGGTGATCCCCGTCACGTGGCCGCCGACGGCGTCTCCCGCGACGACCTGGATCGTCCCGGCGAGCGCCGCATCATCGAGCAGGTCTCCGAGGCTCGTCTGGCGTGGCATGCGTTTCCCTGTTGGTGTCGATGTTGCATCGGTCACTCGCGGCCGCCGACTGGAATCCCGGAGTCAGTCGATCCGCCGGTTGACGAACATCGCGTCGCCGTAGCTGAAGAACCGGTACCTCGCTTCGACCGCGAGCTCGTAGATCGCCCGGATCCGGTCGAGGCCGGCCATGGCCGCGACGAGGGCGAGCAGGGTCGACCGGGGCAGGTGGAAGTTCGTCAACATCGCATCGACGCGTCGAAACCGATGTCCGGGCTGGATGAGCAGGTCCGTGCGCCATTCGTGTCGGCCATCCACCGGCGCCGGCATCCGATCGATCGCCGCCATCGATTCCAGGGTCCGCACCGCCGTGGTTCCGACCGCCACCATCCGGCCCTTCCCGGCGGCTCGATCCCCTTCGGCACGCGCGATGGCCGCGACGGCCTTCGGCGTCACGAGACACCGCTCCTCGTGCATCCGATGCTGGTCGAGATCGTCGGCCTCCACCGGCTTGAAGGTCCCGGCACCGACCTCGAGGGAGATCCGGATCTCCTCGACCCCTCGTTCCCCGAGACGACGCCGGACCTCGTCGGTCAGATGAAGCCCGGCGGTCGGTGCCGCCACCGACGCCGTGGGATCATCCACGGCCGCGAAGGTCGTCTGGTACCAGTCGCGATCCTGCGGATCGGATTCGGGAAGTCCGAGATCGCGCCGTGCGTGGATGATGTACGGGGGGAGCGGGATCGCGCCCGCGGCCGCCCGAAAGGCCTCGACGGTCGCGTGATCGACGAGGGGATCCGCGGAGCCGTCGCCCCGCAGGTCGCGAAGCGCGACCAGGACGCGACCCGCCGCGTCGGATCGCTCGACCCGGAGTCGGAATCCGGTGGGGCCGCCGGCGTCATCGAGCACGTCGATCTCGTGTCCCGACCGAAGCCGGCGACTCTTCCGAAGCATCGCCCACCATCGGCCGACGCCGTCGGATTCCGCGAGCAGGCCGTCGATCCCGCCGCCCGTGTCGACCCGACGACCGCGGATGCGGGCCGGCACCACCCGGGTCTCGTTGAGGACCAGGCGATCACCGGGACCGAGCATCGCCGGCAGGTCGGTGATTCGACGATGCTCCAGGTCGAAGGCCCGGCCGTCATCGGCGGCCGCCGGAGGCAGGTTGACCACCAGCATCCGCGCCGAGTCCCGGGGCGATGCGGGCCTGGCCGCCACCAGGGCGGGATCGAGTCGGAAATCGAGTTGATCGGTGCGAAGTCCCATCGGGTTGGATGCTACCGGGCGACGGAAATCCTTCCCTCGGCAGGTCGCCGAGCGTCTCGAATCGCCGGCGGGCGTTCCCGTCGATCCTCGGGATCATCGAGCAAGGCCGGTCCACGGACCGCCTCCAGCAACGCCGGCAGCGGCTCGACCTCGCGAGACCGCGGTTCGAGGAACGGGACCAGTTCGGCGGGAAGTCGCTTCAGGCCTCGGCGCCTCGCCTTGGCGATCGCATGGTGCAGTGCCGCGTCCCGACGCCGGCGGACCGCCTCGGTGACGTTGAAATCGAGCGTGAGCATCGTCTCGAAGGACCATCGCCAGGCGTGGTACTCCTCGAGACATCGCGGTCGGTAGGTCCCGAGGCCGATGGCATGGTGCCCCACCTCGTGGAGGAACACCGCGCAACTCATGGGGCCTCGCGGCCTCGGGGACTCGATCAATCTCGCCACCGTGCCGTCCCGGTAGATGACGGTCCAGGCGCAACCGGACGTGCTGGATCGCCATCGAACGACGCGAAGGCCGTATCGCCGCTTCATCGATCGGACGAGATCCTCGTAGCGAATCTGCTGCCGGCCGCGTCCCCGGGCCGGGGACGTGGTCGCCGAGGCCGCCTTCCCGCGTTCCGCCGGCGGAGATGCCGGTTCGACCGCGCCGGTCCGGCCCCGCTGGAGCAGATCCCAGAGCGTCGCCGCGAAATCACCGATCCCCCGGCCGACGGCACCACGGCCACTCATCGATCGTCGTCGCCCCCCAGCGACGCCAGCCGGGTTCCCTCCGGAAACGGTCGGCCGCGATGCAGGTCGGCCCAACCCATGGCGCGTCCTCCGGGAACCTGGACCTCGAGCAGTCGGACCGCGCCGTCCCGGCATCCCACCGTGCCGTCCTCGAGGAGCACGCCGGCGGCGGGTCCCGAAGACCCGTCGCATTCCGCGACCCGGTGGATCCGGAGCCGATGCGACGTGCCGTCCGGTTCGATCGCCTCGACCTGGCAGCCGGGCCACGGAACCAGCCCGTGGATGCGACCCCGAACCAGGAACGCCGGTCGATCGAAGTCGACGGTGGCCTCCTTCTTCGACAACTTCGCCGCGGCCGTCGCGGCGCTCTCGTCCTGGACGCGGGACTCGGTCCTCCCGTCCGCGAATCGGTCGAGGACCTCGAGAACCGCCTCGACGCCGATCGTCGCGAGTCGATCGTGGAGTTCACCCGCGGTCTCGAGCGGGTCGATCCTCGTCGCCCGCGTGGCATGCACCTCGCCGGCGTCCATGCGGCTCGCGAGGGAGATCACGCTGACCCCGGTCTCGGCGTCCCCCGCCATCATCGATCGATTGATCGGGGCCGCCCCCCGCCATCGAGGCAGGAGCGAGGCGTGGAGATTGACCGCGAAGCGATCGTCGAGCACCGCCGGGCCGAGCTTCTGTCCGAAGGCGATCACGATCATCGCGTCGATCCGGTGCCGGACGATCCGATCGATGATCGCCCGGTCGTTGACGTCTTCGGTGCGGATCAGGTCCGTCTCGGCGAACGGACCTCGGTCCCGGCCCTCGAGCACGCGGGCGGAGACCGGCGTCGGTGTCTCGCGACGGCCGCGGCCGGCCGGACGATCCGGCTGCGAGATCACCAGCGGCACGCCGAATCGTTCCCCCAGCGCCTCCAGGGTCGGAAGCCCGAACGCGCCCGAACCGAGGAAGGCGATCCGAAGACCTGGGACGTCGTCGTTCATCGTCCAGCCGCCTCGAAGTCCTCGCGCATCTCCTTCAGTCGCTTTCGGTGCGCGAGCCGGTCCCGGGGGGACATTCGGTCGGTGATCAGCACGCCTTCGAGGTGATCGAACTCGTGCTGCCAGACCCGCGCGGGGAAATCGTCGTCCTCGAGCTCGAAGGGCCGACCCTCGAGATCGAGGGCGCGGATCTTCACCACGCTCGGCCGGCGCACCGTCACCCGGACCTCGGGAATGCTCAGGCAGCCCTCCTCGAAGGGTTCGAGACTCCCGCCGAACTCCAGTTCCGGATTGATGAAGACGACCGGGACCGATTCCGGACCCGGTGCGGGGTCCGCGACGAAGATGCGACGCGAGACACCGACCTGGGGGGCTGCGAGGCCGACGCCCTCCGACGACCGCATCAGCTCGATCATCCGCTCCGCGAGCGTGCGGACGGACTCGTCGACGACCTCCACGGGCATCGCGGGCCGGGCGAGCACCGGGTCCGGATACAGCACGATCCGGCTCGGCGAGGCGTCGAATTCGGTGGATGGTTCGGTCACGGCATCAGATGGTAGTGAACCGCTCACGGAGCCGTCCCTTCCGAACCGATCGAATCAGGAAGGAGGTTTCGTGCGAATCGACCCCGGAGGCGGGCCTCGGTGATGCCGGTGACCGCTCCAGTCCATTGACCCGCGCGGCCCGGGGCGGGTACCTTTGTCCATTCACCCGAGACGTCCGGACCGGCCTCTCCCGGACCGGTCGGACGTTCGTCCTCGAAGGAGCCTCGACTTGGCCCTGTTCGGAAAGAAGAAGAAGACCGACGCCGCCGGCGAAGGCCTCATCGACGAAGGCTGGCGACCCCAGCCCGAGAAGGCCGCCAAGTTCTTCGAGCACGCGCGAACCGTCGCCCAGACGGGGAACTTCTCCTACGCGATCGACATGTACGCGCGGGGACTCCGGTTCGATCCCGGGAACATGGCTTCGCACGTCGCCCTGTACGAGACCGCCGTCAAGTACCTGCAGTCCTCGGGCAAGGCCGCGGCGGGGAAGGAGATCCGCGCGATCGACGGCCCCAACCCCGCGGACAAGATGGCGGCCGCGGAATTCGCGTGGGCGAAGGACATCAACAATCTTCCGCTCGCGATGAAGCTCCTCGCGGCGGTCGGCAAGGCGGACCAGATCGAGTTCGGCCAATGGCTCGCACCCCGGATCTTCGCGATGATGTCGCGGGCGAAGAAGCAGACCAAGCAGCTCTACACCCAGGGCAAGGACCTGTTCTCCGAGGTCGACGCGTGGAAGGAGGCCTTCGCCTCCGCCGAGAAGGCGATCGAGATCGACCCCTCGGACTCCGACCTCATCTCGGAACTCAACGAGCTGTCGGCGCAGCGGACCATCTCCGAAGGCGGCTTCAACAAGCCGGCGGACGAGCAGGGCGACTTCCGGAGCCACATCCGCGACGCGGACAAGCAGGCCGCCCTCCAGGACCAGGAGTCGCTCTCGGGCGGCGCCGGCGCGGAGCGTGCGATCGACCGGGCCAAGGCCGATTTCGAGGAGAATCCCGGGAACGCCGAGGCCGTCACCAAGTACGCCCAGCTCCTCCGTCGCAACGACACGCCGGAGGACGACGAGCTGGCCGTGGAGGTCCTGATGAAGGGCTTCGAGGCGTCCCAGCAGTACCGGTTCAGGATGGCCGCCGGCGACATCCGCATGAATCGACTGACGAAGCGGATCCGCGGGCTCGACGAGTCCGGCGCTGATGCCGGGGAGATCGACGCGCTCAAGGCGGAGCTGCTCGAGCTTCGCTCG
This sequence comes from Planctomycetaceae bacterium, assembly GCA_002684855.1. Taxonomy (GTDB): domain Bacteria; phylum Planctomycetota; class Phycisphaerae; order Phycisphaerales; family SM1A02; genus UBA12014. The sequence continues at coordinate 110,343 of NYWD01000037.1, forward strand.
TCCGAATACAACGAGCGGGTCGCGAAGTATCCCACCGACCGGGGGATCAAGTTCGAACTCGGCGCGATCGAATACGACCGCGGCAGCTTCGAGGACGCGATGGCCATGTTCCAGCAGTGCAAGGACGAGGCCAAGTACCGCACCCGCGCCACCCACATGCTCGGCAAGTGCTTCGCCAACGAGGGCTGGCACCAGGAGGCGGTGGGCGAGTTCCGCGAGGCGATCGAGAAGCTCGATCCGACCGAACGCGACCGCGAGCTCATGATCCGATACGACCTGATGCTCTCCCTGATCGATCTCGCTCGCGACTCGACCTCGATCGAGGACGCCCGGGAGGCCGCCGAGATCTGCTCGGCCATCGTCCGCAAGGACATCAGCTATCGCGACATCCGCCAGAAGCGGAAGGACGTCGACACCCTCATCAAGGAACTGGGCGGCTGACCGCCCCGCCTCCCACGCCGGCAGCCGCGACCGTCGTCATTCCGACGCGGATGGATTCGACCCGGTTTCCCGGGAAGGCCATGGCCGCGGAGACCGGTCGCCCGATGGTCCTTCACGTGGCGACGCGGGCGAAGGCCGCCCGACACGTCGGACGGGTGATCGTCACCGCGCCGGATCCCGAGATCCTGGACGCGGCCCGCGACGCGGGCGTCGAGGCGATGCGGACCTCCCCCGAACACCCGAACGGCACCAGCCGACTCGCCGAGGTCGCGGATCGGCTCGCCGGCGAGCTGACCCCGGACGCGGTCCTGGTGAACGTCCAGGGGGACGAGCCGGAGATCGATCCGGACGCGATCGACGCGGTGATCGAGGCGATCGATCGAGATGCCGGGGCGGACATGGCCACCATCGCCTCCCCCTTCGCCGCCGAAGAGGACCCCGCGGATCCGAACCTCGTCAAGGTGGTGACCGGGATCGACGGCCGGGCGATGTACTTCAGCCGGAGCCCGATCCCGTTCGATCGGGACGGGGAGGGGGTCGAGCCGCTCCGCCACGTCGGACTCTACGCCTACCGGAGATCGTTCCTCGCGACGTTCGCGGCCTGGCCCGAGTCGCCGCTCGAGCGATCGGAACGGCTGGAGCAGCTCCGGGTGCTGGAACACGGCGGCCGGATCGCGGTGGGCATCCACGCCACCCACGCCGGCGGGATCGACACGCCGGCCCAGTACGCGGCGTTCGTGGAGCGATGGCGTGCCCGCGCGGACGCCTGACGACGCTTCATCCACGATGAACCGATCCCGCCCCCCCGGCTTGAGCGCGGCCCCCCGGGCGCGGTAAGGTCTTCCATGCCCCAAAATCCGCGCCACCTCGACCACGCCGCCCCGACCCCGGGTGGCGGCTCCTCCGATGAAGACCGCGATGCCGTGAACGCGGGAGGGGTCGATCCCACCGAGTCCGACTTCCTCGCGAGCTTCGGCCGATCCGGCGGATCCACGGAGTGGTACAGCCCCGAACCGGCGGGCTACGTCCGGGGCCGCACCAAGTACGTCGCGGTGATCGGCACGGTGATGAGCGGCCTCGGCAAGGGGATCTTCTCCAGTTCGCTCGCCAAGCTGCTGCAGGACAAGGGGCTTTCGGTCGCGCCGATCAAGATGGAGGGGTACCTCAACATCGACAGCGGGACGCTGAACCCCTACCGCCACGGCGAGGTCTTCGTCCTCGACGACGGGCTCGAGACGGACATGGACCTCGGCACCTACGAGCGGATGCTGCACCAGAACCTGACGCGACGGAACTACGTGACCGCGGGCCAGGTCTACACCGAGGTGCTCGATCGCGAACGACGCGGCGGCTATCTCGGACGCGACGTCCAGATGATCCCCCACGTGACCGGCGCGGTGAAGTACAAGCTTCGAGAACTCGCGATGCGAGGCGGCCGCGACGGCGGCCCGGCGGACGTGGTCTTCGTGGAGGTCGGCGGCACCGCCGGGGACTACGAGAACGGCTTCTACATCGAGGCCCTCCGCGAACTCGCGTTCGAGGAGGGGCCGGAGTCGGCCTGCTTCGTCGCGCTGACCTACATCATCGAGCCCCAGATCCTCGGGGAGCAGAAGTCGAAGGCCGCCCAGCTCGGCATCAAGCGGCTCATGGAGGCGGGCATCCAGCCGAACCTCGTCGCCTGCCGTGCGAAGAAGCCGGTCACCGAGACGGTGATGGAGAAGATCGGGATGTTCTCGAACGTGCCGATGAACCGGATCTTCTCGATGCACGACCGTCCGTCGGTCTACTCGATCCCCGAGGAGATGCGGAAGGCGAGTCTCGATCGGGAGATCCTCTCCATCCTCGAGCTCCACGACCGGGTCGACCCGATCCACGAGGACGAATCCCGCGTCCGCTGGATGGACTTCTCCCACAAGCTGGCCGCCCCCCGGTCGCGTTCGGTCACCCTGGGGATCCCGGGCAAGTACGCGGCGCTCCGCGACGCCTACGCGTCGATCGACAAGGCCATCGAACACGCGGGCATCCACCTGGAATGCGACGTCAGGACGGAGTGGATCGACACCACCGACATCGAGAACGCCAGCGACGCGAGCACCATCCTCGACGGCATGGACGCGATCATCGTCCCCGGCGGCTTCGGCATCCGGGGAGTCGAAGGCAAGATCCGCTGCGTCGAACACGCGCGGACCCGGGGCATCCCCTTCCTGGGGATCTGCCTCGGTTTCCAGGTCGCGGTGCTCGAATACGCCCGGAACGCGATGGGACTCGTCGATGCGGACTCCACCGAATTCAATCCGGGCTGCAGCCATCCGATGATCTCCGAACTCCCTGACCAGAAGAAGCTCGAAGGGATCATGGGCGGCACCATGCGCCTCGGCGCCCAGGACGTCGTGCTCGAGCCCGAGACGCTGGCGAGCTTCCTGCACGGCGGGGAGACGCTGGTGCGGGAGCGATTCCGACATCGCTTCGAAGTCGAGCCCGAGTACGTCGAACGGCTCGATGCGGGCGGGCTTCGCTTCAGCGGACGCCATCCCGAGTTCCCGATCATGCAGGTGCTCGAGCTTCCCCTCGAGACCCACCCCTATTTCATCGGCGCCCAGTACCACCCCGAGCTCACGGGCCGCCCGCTGGAGCCGCAGCCCCTCTTCATGGGCCTCATCGCGGCCGCGATCGCCCGCACGGATCCGGCGTTCGCGAGCACCGAGACCGGCCGACGATGGGTCCGGCAGCGAAACGGCTGCACCACCCCGGCCTGAGGGCTGGAACCCTTGACGTGGGAGCCCGCCCGGCTACCATCTTCGATCCGGAGGAGATCACTGCCGATGTAGCTCAGTCCGGTTAGAGCGAGGGATTCATAAACCCTAGGTCGGAGGTTCGAGTCCTCCCATCGGCATTCTTCATGCACGGCGGAAACCAGGTGTTCCGCCGTGCATGCGTATCCGCCGTCCGACGGAACGTTCCTCCCGACGGAGCGCCATGCACCGGTTTCGACGACTCCTGCTGGTCACCGGCCTCTTCGTCGTGCTGCTCGCGCTGACGTCCCCCGTCTGGCTCATGCTGGGATCGAAGCTCGCCGAGCCGATCATCCGGAAGCAGCTTCTCGAACTGGCGAACGACTATCTCGAGCCGCGGCTGGAACTCGGACCGATCGACTACCGCTTCCCACTCTCGGTCTCGACCACCGAGGCGAGACTGATCGCGAAGAACGAGGCCGGCGAGGACCTCGAGATCCTTTCGGTCGAGGATCTCCGGATCGTGCTCCACCGGATCCCGATCTTCGGAGGTCCGCTCGTCTTCCAGGAACTCGTGGTCGAGAACGCGTCGGCGACCTTCCGAGTCACGGAACGGGGCGAGGTGACCGGCTGGAACACCCTCCTCAGGTTCTCCGGCGACGCCGACGGCACGCCCGAAGCCACCGACTCGAAGGATGTGGATCGACCGATCAGCGACCTCTTCGCCATCGATCGGATCGGCGTGCAGGGCCTCGACCTCGAATATCGCGTCGCCGGGAATCCGACTCCCATGATCATGAAGGACCTCGCCTTCGAGGTCGACAATCGCGGTCGCAGCGGCGCGAAGAAGATCGATCTCGGCCGCGGCGCGGGCTGGTACGAGATCGACACCGATCTGAAGCAGGGCGAACTGCTCGACCTCTCGCTCAAGGGCGGGATCGACATCGACACCCTCGACGTCGAACTCACGCTCGTGAAGCTCGACCTCCGGATCGACGCGGGCAATACCTCCGTGCTTCCCCCGCAGGTCCAGGCGTTCATCAGGAATCGGAAGGTCGAAGGCACCATCGACGCCACCCTGAAGGGCGAATTCAATCTCGATGACTTCATGTCGAGCAAGACGCGGATGAACGTCGAACTCGGTCGCACCCGTTTCGCCATCGACCGCTTCCTGATGGAGATCGACGAGGCGACGGCGACGGGACGGACCGACAACGACGTGTTCCTGCTCGAACCGATCGTGGTCAAGGCCCTCGACGGAACCCTCAACGGAACGCTCCGCCTCTCCGACGAGCAGACCCGCGGAAAGCCCGCCCGGGAACCCGACGCCGCGCCACCGCCGGCCGGCGTCGACGGATCCTCCCGGCCATCCGCGCCGAGGCGGGTCGCGAAGGAGGTGGATCCGACCCGGGCCTCACCGGAGACGCTGGGCGCGATCGAACGGGCCCTGAACACGGATCTCATCCCAGCCGCGTCGCTCCGGAAGGTCGAGGAATTCGCGAGCGGTTTCCATCTGTTCGGCCAGTTCCAGGTCGCTGGAATGGAGATCCAGGCCCTCCATCGGATCGATTCCGACGAGCCCCATCGCTGGGCGGGCACGGTCGACGGCGCGGTGGCGGGAGAACTGAATCTCGCGAGCCCCCTCGAGAGCCTCCAGGGCGGTGGGAGCATCGGGATCAGCGACGGGCGACTTTCCGGCGCGGATGCCTGGCAGGCCCTCGCGAGACTGATGCGGGTGGTCACGCTCAATCCCAACCAGCAGGACCGGGCCAACCTCGAGTTCAGGGTGAAGGACGAGCGAGTCGACTTCCAGCGGTTCAACATGCTCGCGGGGGCGATGGGCGTGCGGGCGAGGGGCTGGATCGGGTTCGATCGCACCATCTCCTTCGACGCGAACGCCGGCCCCCTGGAGGCGCTTCAGGATTCGGCGGGCACCATCGGATCGATCCTCGGCAGCCTCACCGACCGCCTCGTGAAGTACATCATCCGAGGCCGGATCGGTGACGTGACCGTCCGGGTCGCACCCCTGGGGATCCGGTTCCGCGACTGAGCGGCGCTCGCCGCCACGTCCGTCGCCGGACCCGTAGACTTCCGGCATGACTAATTTGACCCGTCCCCTTCCGGCCGTGTCCCTGCTTCTCGTGCTGGCCGTCGGAGGCTGCGGGGATTCCAAGGTCCCCGTCGCCGTCGCCCCCGGTGCCGACGATGCCGACCATCGCCGCGCCGCCGGGCTCCTCTCCCGCTACGACTACGACGACGCCGTGCGGCTCCTCGCCTCGGTGGTCGAATCGGATCCCGACCGGCTCGACGCCCGGATCGATCTTGCGATCGCGACCATGAACCGACAGGAGGAGACCGACGAGGCGGACGCCCTCGTCATGCTCGATTCGATCCACGCCGAATCACCGAACGACCCGCGGGCCGCGTACCTCTCCTCCGTGCTGCATCTCCGAGCCGGGAACGACGAGATCGCGGCGGATCGTCTCGGCCGACTCCTCGATGCCGACGATTCGGATCCGTTCGCGTGGTACCACTACGGGCTCGCCGTCGAACGCCGGGACCCGGCGGCGGCGGTCGACGCCTATCGAAGGGCGACGGAACTGGATCCGTACCAGCGAAGCGGCTGGTATCGCCTCGGTTCGGTCGCAGCGCGACTCGGCGACGACGACACCGCCGATGAAGCGCTCGCGACCTTCGAAAGACTGGAGGAGAATCCGCGGGCCCGGACCGTTCGACCGATCTACGGTCGACTGGGGCCCAAGGCGATGGCCCGGCCTGCGAACGAGCCCGAACCTCGAACCCCGCGTCCGGAGGGAGGGGCCTGGTCGCCGCCCGTCCCCCTGTCCGTCCTCGGGGATTCACCGGCCTGGAGCGAGGCCGACGGATCCCGCGTTCCCTCGGTGGCCGACCTGGACGGTGATGGACGTCTGGACCTCTTCATCGCGGACGTCCTCGAAGGGGACGCGCGCAACGCGGTGCTGCTTCGCGAGGAAGACGGGTATCGCCTGTCCGCCGACCATCCCCTCGCCGGGGTCGAAGACACCCGTTTCGCCGCTTTCGCGGATCTCGACGGGGACGGCCGGACCGACGCGTATCTCGGGCGTCGCGGGCCGAACCGGCTCTTCCTCCGATCGTCCGCCGGCGAATGGATCGACGCCGGTGCGGCCGCCGGTGCGGACGCCGGCGACTTCGACACCACCGACGCCCGCTTCGTCGATGCGGACCATGACGGTGATCTCGACATCCTGCTGGCGAACGCCGATGGTCCCGCGGATCTCCTGAACAACGATCGCGACGGTGGATTCACCTCGATCGCGGCCGAGATCGGGCTGGAGGCGTCCGGTGGAGTCCGGGTGCTGGCCGCCGACCTCGACGGGACCCGGGACGTCGATCTCCTCGTGATCCGCGACGCCCCGCCGCATCTCGTCCTGATCAACGATCGGCTCTGGAACTATCGCGGCGACGACCCCGCGTTCGATCGACTTCGCCACGCGGATCTCGTCCTGGCGACGAGCGGCGATCTCGACGGTGACGGCGTGATGGACCTGGTCACCGCCGATCGGTCGGGCGACGTCCAGCGATGGGAACGAGACGACGCCGGCTTGTTCGAACCGACGCTGCTCCACACCTTCGACGGCCCGCCCGCGAACCTCGCCATCCTCGATCCGGACGGCGATGGTCGATTCGAAGTCGTCACGGACGCCACCCTGGGTCTCGGCGGCCCGGCCGGCTGGACGCCGTTGCTCGAGGACCCCCGTCGCGGCTTCGCCGCGATCGCGCTGCCGGGGACCGGCCCGGCGATCCCTTCGATCGTGCCACCCGGCCCGGGCCGATTCGACTTCACCGCGATCGAACTCGCCGGCGGAGACGATCCGACGCAGTCGATTCGATCGAACCCGGACGGCCTCGGCGCCGTCCTCGCCGCGCGGATCGACGATGGCTGGACGATCACCACCAACCTCCCGCCGGATGCCGGACCGGGACAGTCCCGCCAACCCGTGCCGTTCGGACTCGGCGGCGCACCGAGCATCTCCTACCTGCTCGTGGACTGGCCGGACGGACTCTTCCAGGGCGAGGTGCCCGGGCTCGGCGACGCCACGCGGTCCGGGCCCTCCCTCGCGGCCGGCGTGGTCGATCGCATCGTCGAGACCCAGCGACAGGTCTCCTCCTGCCCGGTGCTCTTCGTCCACGACGGCGAGGATTTCCAGTTCGTGAGCGACGTGCTCGGGGTGGGTGGCGTGGGCTACCTGCTCGAGCCCGGCGTCTACAGCGAACCCCGACCGTTCGAGCGATTCCCGATCCCCGGAAACGCCCTCGGCGTCGGTCCCGACGGAAGACTGCGGTTGATCCTGTGCGAGCCGATGGAGGAGGTCTGCTACCTCGATGCGGCGGAACTCGTGGGATGGGATCTCCCCGACGGCTGGTCGCTCGCCGTCGACGAACGTCTCGCGATCCTCGGTCCGCCCGCCACCGGAGCGCCGATCCTGTTCCGAACGACGCTCGATCCCGTGACCGCGACGAACGACCGCGGCGAGGACGTGCTGGCCGCCGTCCGTTCCACGGATCAGGAGGCGGCGCCGTTGCCGACGCTCGACCGCCGGTTCATCGGGCGACTGGCCGGGACGCACGTGGTCGACATCGAGTTCGAGGATCCGATCCCGATGCCCGCGGAAGGTCGACGTCCCTGGCTCCTGATGGATGGCTGGGTCGAATACCCCTACGCGCAAACCATGTTCGCGGCGTGGCAGGCCGAGGCGGCCTACGACGCGCCGACGCTGGAGGCACGCGGCGCGGACGGCGTCTGGCGAATCGTGCAGGAGAACCTCGGCTACCCCGCGGGCATGCCGAGGACCGCCGCCTTCCCGCTGGACGGGATCCCCGAAGGTTGCGACGCACTCCGGATTCGAACGAACCAGGAGATCTACTGGGACCGCCTGCGGGTCGTGATCGGCGAACCGGCGCCCGAGGGGGCGAGGCGGGTCGCCCTGCGTCCGACCGAAGCGACGTTCTCCGCGATCGGATTCCCCCGGCGACTCGATCGTGACCAGCGACTTCCGGACTACGACTGGACGGACCGACCGCCGCTCTGGGACGTGCGACACCAGCGAGGCCGCTACACGGCCTTCGGCGACGTGCTGCCGCTGCTCGCCTCGCCGGATGGAGCCGTGGTGACGGTCGGACCCGGCGAGGGGGTCGAACTGGTCTTCGACGCCCCGATCGGCGACGGATCGCTCCACTGGATCCTCGACACCCACGGGTGGTGCAAGGATCGGGACCGGTTCACGCGGGACGGCGAGACGCTCGAGCCGATTCCCGGGGCCGATCGACGCGACGCCGCCGCGTCGGCGATGCTCGAAGCCCACCGCACGAGGATCGAAGCGGGCCGGTGAATCGCAACGACGATCAGATGCCCACCCGCTCGCCGACCTCGGCGACGGGGAATCCGCGGGCCCGGATCTCCGCCTGGAGATCCGGATCGTTCAATGCCGGATTGGTGTGGTTGAGATGGATGAACCGGACGCGCCCGGGCGTCTTCCGGCCGGCCGCTTCGAGCAGTTCCATCGTGCGGACCATCGGTGGATGCGGCACCTCGAGGATGTTCCGACCGGGAAGCTCCCGCCCGTCGTAGAAGGTCGCGTCGACGTAGGCGACGTCGACGCCTTCGAGCAGTTTCTCGAGCAGCCCGTCATGGGCGTCCCATCGATCGACGTCCGGGCAGAAGAGCACCGTCTTCGCGGGTCCGCGAAGCTTGTACGCGACGGTGTCGCTGAACTCGTCCCGATGCGGGACGGTGAACGCATCGACCCGCAGCCCCGGGAGCGGTTCGAACGTCGTCGGCGGAATGGTTCCGTCCGTGGTCCCCGGCGAGATCTCGTTCAGATCGATCTGGTCGAGCTCGACCAGCTGCGACCAGGGACCGTTGTCGCGGAGGAAGTCGCAGAACCGCGGCGTCGCCCAGACCGGCGTCGCCTTGGTGGACGCGACCTCGCGGCCCAGCTGGATGAGCCCGGCGTAGTGACCGATGTGGGCATGCGTGAGCATGATGCCGTCGCCCGGCCGGCGGGGCCGGCCGGTCGAGTTCGCGATCTCGTGGAGCAGACCCACCTGGTGCTCGATGCGAGGCGTGGCCTCCAGCAGCAGCAGCCGGCCGGATTCGAGGTCGCGCACGCCCAGACAGGCGGGCGTCTCCAGCCGACCGGACTTCCGCGCATTGACGCAGCAGGATCGTTCGCAGCCGAGGTGGGGCAGGCCTCCATCCTGCGCCCGTCCCAGCACCACGACCTCGAACCTCGGTGGCACGGTTGCACCGGCGGCCTCGGACGAGGCCTTGGGGGGCGATGCGAGCCCGAGTGTCACGACGCACGCGAGGAGGAACGCGATCCACGGCATGATCGAACGGACGGCATCGTGGGCAGGTCGTCGATGGTCGGTCGGCATCGCCCGAGGGTATCGATCGAGGCGGCGAGGAGCGAATCCGACGAGGTTCGACCGCTCCGTCCCCCGGGGGCGCCGTGCCGGTCACCGCCGTCGACGCGAAATCGCCATCGCGCGAGACGGCTGGACGTCCCCGATCCCATGAAGGAACTCGCCGAAGGACTATGATGTCCTCGCCTGCCCCCGTAGCTCAGCTGGATAGAGCGCCGCTTTCCTAAAGCGAAGGTCAGAGGTTCGAGTCCTCTCGGGGGTGTTGCCGACCGATCCGGAGACCCGCTTCGAAGGTCGCGTTCGCCCCGGGGAACCGCCTGCTGCAACCTGCCGTTATTGCGCCTGGTCGGCATGCCCGCGAGCTCGCGGAGGCGATGCGATGGCGCGTCACCGGTCGTCGGAACAAGTTTTCTTTTTTCGCTTTGCTCGTGGTTTTTCCCAGGTCCGTCGAACCCAAGCCGGACCGCGGCTCGTACAGTCCGTGCAGGTTTTCGGACGCCGCCGACACGGTCTCCGATCCACCTCGCACCCACCGAGTCAGCTCGGTGCGAAATCGATCTCTCTCTCGCCCACCCGGCACTCGCTCCTGTTTTCAGGCCGAAGCCGGGTGGGCTTTTTTACCGCGTCGGCGGACCGGCGACGCGAAACCACGCCCGCCGCGTACGCGGGTGATACGCGAGGCCGTTCGTCGCCGGTCCGACGCGGTCATCGAGCGCCGCTGCGCGACGAGACCGACGATCGGGTGATGAACGCACCGGGGCGCGATCCGTCTCCGCCACCGTCGTCCCTGCTTGGCGGCCTTCGCCGACGACGCGACTGGAAATCGGATCCTGTTCGGATTCGTCCCCGATTCACTCCGCATGGCTCGGCTTCCGCCGTCAAAAGGCGACCCCCCGCTTCGATCGAGGCGGGGGGTGGGCTACGGGGTTCGGACGAGCGGTGGCGTCCTTCGGGCGGATTCTCCCCGCGTGGGGCGTCAATCCTCTTCGACGAAGCCCGTCCCGTTCTTGCGATCCCGGCCGGCCTGCCAGAAGAGAAGTCCGGCGTAGATCAGGACGATGACGAGCCAGATGGCGTTGGAGACGAGGACGGGAATCATGGGAACTCCGGGACGGCGTGGAATCCGGCGGGGTCGATTGCCGCCGGCCTCGGATTATACTCGTCGAAATGCCGCTCGTCTCGCCCGTGAACCCGATTGAAATCGATGAAAAACTCGGCCTCGAGCCCCTCGAACCCACGCACGCCGGACCGATCTTCGAGCTGATGGACGCGGATCGGGACCGACTCGGTCGCTGGCTTCCGTGGGTCGCCCTGACGCGGACGGCGGACGACACCCTCGCCTTCATCGAGGACTCGCGGCGACGCCGGAACCTCGATTCCGGCGGTGACGGAAGCGGTGACTGGGCCATCGTCGCGAAGGCGGGACCTTCGGCGAGGATCGTCGGGGTGATCGGTCTTCACGACACCAGTCCCGCCCACCGCCGGACGGCGATCGGCTACTGGGTGAATGGCCAAGACGAGGGATGCGGTCACGTCACCAGGGCCGCCCGCGCCGTGACGGCCCGCTGCTTCGAGACCGGCTTCCACCGCGTCGAGATCCGGGCACGGACCGACAATTCCAGGAGCCGGGCGGTGGCGGAACGTCTCGGGTTCGACTTCGAGGGCGTGATGCGGGCCGCGGAGTGGGTCGGGGAAGCGCCGTTCGACCACGCGGTCTTCGCACGAATCGCGGCGTCGTGAGGCCGATGCCCCGCCCTCAGTCACGCGGCACGGCGTAGTCCGCCGTGCGGTCGACCCCGGGTATCGGATCATCATCCGACTCGAGCCACCACATGGGAAATCGGTCCGGCACGCCGACGGGCCTCGACCACGACGCGGCCCAGATCCGGTATCGGGCGTCGGCGGGATCTTCGGCCGCGATCCCCCGGACCTTGTCGACCCACCAGCCCCGGTCGTATTCGCCACCGCCGGATGACTCGATCCAGTGCCACCTTCCGTCGACCGGATCGAACACCTCCACCCAGGTGTGGTTGTCCCCGGTGGGCCACTCCGGAATGCCTGCGATTCGCGCCGGGATCCCCGCGGCCCGGCAGGCGTTCGCCAGCAGGATCGAGAGCCCCGTGCAACTCGCGCAGTGCTGGTCGATCGACTGATACGGACTCTGTTCGTTCTTCAGACGCTTGTTGGCGTCGTAGGTAACGTCGAAGGTCTCGTAGACGAGTCGGTTGAGCAGTCGAACCGCGTCGGCCTGGGTCGCCGCCGCGTGGGCCACGTCGCGGAACCGTTCGACGAAATCGGCTCGCCAGTCGTCCCGGCGTTCGTTGATGTGGGCGTACGGCAGCACGGCCTCCCGGAACACCGACGTCGGCACCCCGGTTCGCCACGGCGAGGCTTCGAACGAGTCGTGCGCCAGTTCGACGGATTCGCGGAGCGCCGCCGCGGTCATGATCCGACGGTCCGCCGGCGGCATGTTCGCGATCAGGAAGGCCATCGACCCGCGGTGGGACGGCGTGACCCCCTCCAGCGCCCGGACCAGTTCGATCTCGTTCGGGCCGGCGTCCTCGAGGACGGCGCGGAGTCGCGGACGCGCTCCCGGCGCGATCAGTTCGAGGACGCGACGCCTCGTCTCCCGATCGACCCCGGGCCCGGAATCCGGACCACCTTCGAGCGGCGCATCCAACTCGAGTCGGAAGGACGTCCCGGGCATCCGTTCGGCCAGATCGGGAAGGAAGATCAGATCCGGCGTCAGGGTGACTTCCAGACCATCGTCCCCGATGACCGATCCGGGCACGATCCGCTCGGGCAGCCTGACGATCGGCGTGGGGCCGTCGGCGAGGTCGGCGTGCACGGCGAGGTCGACGACCAGTCGATCGCCGTCGCGGACGATCTCGCTCGTCCACGGCAGGGGGCTCGCCTCCAGTCGAACCGGCCATGCGGGATCCCCGAGCAGCACGATCGCATCCCGATCCCAGAGCAGACCGGCGAGATCCTCGAATCGATCCGCTCGCCGGTCGACGCCGGTGGCGTCGGCGACGGCGAGCTGGAACTCGAAGACCTCGCGTTCGTCGAACCCTTCGGTGCTGACCTCGGGAACGCCCGGATACTCGGTCGCGAATCGTCGGATGAGTTCCTGCTGGGCCAGCCAGACGGCCTCCGAGAGCGTGCCTCGCCCGGGCTCGTCGAGAAACCGCCGATAGACGTCCCAACCACCCGCCCCGTGCCAGGTCGTCGAGGCGTAGCCGACGATCTGGCGGGCGCCGGCGTCGTGGATGAACGCGAGCGGAAGCACCTCCGACCCGGGAATGAAACCGAGCAGGCAGCTCCCCGCACCCAGCATCGCCATCGGCCCCGGATTCCGAATCGGGATCTCCGTCCCATCGAGCAGGCGACCGCGAAGATCGCCCTCCTCCCCCACCACCACCCGCCCACCGTCGAAGAGGTAGCCGAGCATCCAGCGTTCCTCGTTCGTCCGCCCGCTCGTCACCAGCAGGTCCGGGGGATCACCGTTGAACGCGGACACGAAGTCGTCGACGATCTCGATGTCGCCCATCACCTCGACGGGATCCCCCCCGTCGGTACGTTCCACCCGACGCCCCGCGACGCCCTCGTCGAAGAAGACGCCGTGCGGCACGGGGCCGAAGGGCACCGGGGTGTTGGCCATGATCCGCCCCACGACCAGCGGCTTCGTGGCCCGGACGACTTCCATGGCGTCCGCCCATTCGGCACCGGTGACCAGTCCCCACCGCGCATCGAGCCACGGATCGTCGATGATCCGGCGAAAGGTCCGATTGAACGCCCCCACGCGATCCCGGCCGGCCTCGTCGGGCATCGCCACCACGCCGATGATCCGAGGCCGCCGGCGCCGGAGTTCCGGCAGCAATTCCGACGGATCCTCATCGAAGAAGAGCATCTCCGCGTCGTGTTTCGCCGCCAGCGCCCCCACCACCTGTCGCCAGCCGTCGGCGTCCCGACAGCGATGACTGGAAACCACCACGTAGTCGTCGTTGGGGCGGACCGGACCGTCGGCCCGGGCGAGGAGCCCTCCCGACAGGAAGGACGCCAGCAGGACGAGGATCGGAAGTCGTGGGGACCGCATCTCACGAGGGTAGCCACGGCCGGTCCGATCGGCGACTCCGTCCCGGTCCGGACGTCCCCGGGGTCGATGCCCGTCCGTGGCGGGTTGCCGGCGTGCGGCGTGCCTTATGCTGCGGACCCGTCGATCGGCTCGACGACGCCGGGTCACGAGCCTCCCGGACTTCACGGCCTCATGAACACCGCCGACGACCATCCCAACTTCGAGATCGTCCTCCTGAATCCGGAGATCCCGAACAACACCGGCAACATCGGCCGGACGGCCGCGGCCACGGGGTGCCGGCTGCATGTCGTCCATCCCATCGGATTCGACATGGGCGAGAAGGCGCTTCGGCGAGCGGGGCTCGACTACTGGTCGCAGGTGGACTGCGTCGAACACGAGACCTGGCACGACTGCGATCGGTCCGTCGACGGTGGATCGTGGCTCCTCACCGCGCGACGCGGCCGACCGATCTGGGACGCGGCGTTCCGACGTGGCGACCGATTGATCTTCGGACGGGAGAGCGAAGGCGTCGGCGCCGACTTCACCCGGGACTTCGAGACGACTCACGGCGCCGATCGAATCCTCACGCTTCCCATGGTCGACGCCCCCGGGATCCGAAGCCTGAATCTCGCCACGACCGTCGCGGTGGTGGTGTACGAAGGCCTCCGGCAACTCCGGACCGGGGCCGGAACCGGCCCCCCGGAGGCCGAAAAGGCGGGGGAAGGGTGATCTGGATGGCGGATTCCCGCCAATCCACGCGGATGACGCAACTCGATCGGCATCCGACAACGTATGCTTCCGTCGGACGAGCGTGGCGAGGATTCGATCCCGCCCACCGGAATCGCTGCGCGGATCGCTCGGCCGACCGACCGTCCGCCGACCGCCTCGAGTTGATTCATCGGCCTCGACATCGTGTCGAGGCGGTCCGATCGACGGTCGATCGGACGTGATCGGTCCGCCCGTCGGTCGGTAAACAGCCGAGGATTCGCATGATCCGCACCCCCCATCGCTCCCTTCTTCGTCGAGCCTTCACGATCACCGAACTGCTTGTCGTGATCGGCATCATCACCCTCCTGATCGGCATCCTGCTGCCCGCACTCGGCAAGGTCCGCGAGAAGGCCCGCGTCACCGAGACCACCTCCGTGATGGAGGAGTTCGCCAAGGCGTGCGATGCGTTCGCGCAGCAGTTCGGGTACTACCCCGGAATCGTCCCGGAGGAGGTGCTCGCCGCCGATCCCCTCATCTCGCCGATGGAGAACGCGGTGCTCCACCTTTCCGGTGGCGCGGTCCGCGAGGACGAACTTCCCATCTACATCAACGGCGTCGCCTACACCGACCTCGCAAGCATCGACTTCGATCCCGAGGAATCGGGTCAGCAGGGCACCGTGATCAGCTTCAACGGGCCGGACGGCAACTTCGACATCGCGGTCTACGCCGGTGCCGTGGGCGACGGCCCCTTCGTGCAGGGCAAGCGATACGCCCCGTTCTTCAGCCCGAAGGGATCCCAGTTCGCCGCCGTCAAGTACGACGCGGACGACAGCGGGGTGCTGGAGGAGATCCGGTTCCTGCCGACCGTGCTCGACGCCTGGGGCAATCCCCTGATGTACGCCCGTCGCCTCCGAGCCAACGGGCCGATGGTCGGATCGAACGTCCGCTCGACGCAGTTCTCGCTCGGCAGCCAGGCCCGGGTGCTGAACGCCACCGCCCTCGGTGATCTCGCCCAGGACCAGACCGACGACAACACCGCGGGCAGCATCCTCAACAAGACCACGACCAGTTCCGCCACGCCGCGGGAGGACACTTTCGCCCAGATCCTGCGGACGCCCGCGATCGGCGCCGCCCGACAGCCCCAGTCCGGCGCTCCCCGGGGTGAATACATCGTGATCTCGGCCGGAAAGGACGGCGTCTTCTTCAGCGTGGAGGACGGCCCCGGCGGACCGAGCAGCCCGGTGACGGACATCGTCGGCAGCGCCTCCAACGGCACCCCCACCGTGATCCGGGAGTACGACGACATCATCGTCGCCGGTGGCGGCTGACCCGATCGACCCGCCTGATCGAACGACGACCGCCCCGGCTGGTGCCGGGGCGGTCGTCGTTCGATCCGCGTTGCCCCGTGGAAGGGCGGATGGTGAAGGACACGTTCAGCCGTCGGACTTCCGCGCCGATCCGTCGGAATCCTCGTCCGGCTCCGCGGCGGACTCCCCCGCCGTCTGGGCGAAACTCCAGGGGGCCGCCACGACGACCTTCGCGTCCGGCTCGGCGGCCTCCGCCTCGGGTCGGGCGTCCGGTTCGATCCCCGCGGGTCGCGTCTCCTCGTCGGCGGCCCGGACCTTCTTCATGTCTCGCATCGCTCGTTCCCGGAGCTCGGCGGTCCGCTTCGCCATTCGCTTCGCCTTGACCTCGTCGATCTCCAGAAGCAGCGACTCGACCTGCCCGGGCGTCAACTCCGCGAGGATCAGGCGCTGCGTCGTGTTCCACTTCGGCATCGAGCCACGGATCATCCGGACGCGGGTGGTCAGTTCGGGTGGGATGTCGCCGCCGGACACCCGGATCCGTCGGATCTCCTCGACGACCATGCCGAGCTCGATGCCCATGGACCGCCGCCAGACGTCGGTGCGATCGAGGTGGGTGCGGACCAGGCTCGTGATGAGCGGGACCTGCAACTCGGTGACCCGGACGTTGCGCAGGGCGTCGAGCCAGCCGGCCTCCGACACACCGCTGCGAATCGGGTCGACCGTCCGCTTCGTGGACCCGACGGCACTCGCCGGATTCCCGGGGTCCGCGTCCTTGGACGTCGACACCGGGCCCGCATCCTTGGGGGGCGTGGCCTCGACGGCGGATCCGCCGGCGACGACCGCCGTGGCGATCAGGAGAAGGGGCGTCTTGCGAAGTCGATTCATGACGGTGGGTTCCCTGGGGGGTGCGACGATGACCGGGTGAGGAAGGAAACGGCCGAGATCCGAGGCGGTTGCAACTCGCGACGGAGATGATGCGAAACGACGATGTAGCGACGACGACTCGCCGGGTCGTCGTATCATGATCGACCCACCTCCTCCGGGAGGTGAGATCCTTGCCCCGACCGGTCCGAACCCATCGGTTCCCGGACCCTGCATTCCGGCCTCCCGATCCGGGAGCCCCTTCGTCCCCTCCTTCCTGGCGACCAGATGGCCCTCACACCCGAACGAATCCTCGACGCCCTCCGCACCGTCCGCGATCCCGACCTCGGAAAGGATCTCGTCACGCTCGGCATGGTCAAGCGCCACGACGTCGACGGACCGAGGGTGATGATCACGGTGGAGCTCACCACGCCCGCCTGCCCCATGAAGGACCGGATCCGCGACGACATCGAGGCGGCCGTCCGGGGGGCGGCCGGGGAGGTCGGCCACCCCGTGGACACGGTCGACGTGGAATTCACCGCCGACGTCCGACGACCCAACGAGAAGACGCAGGACGAAGCCAGTCCCCTGCCGGGCGTCCGCCAGGTCGTTGCGGTCGGCGCGGGCAAGGGCGGCGTCGGCAAGAGCACCATCTCGACGACCCTCGCCGTGGGCCTCGCCCGCCACGGCGCGAAGGTGGGCCTGCTCGATGGCGACATCTACGGTCCATCCCTTCCGACGATGCTCGGGCTGGGCGACATCGAGGTCACCGCCCGCGGTTCGATGCTGATGCCGTTCGAATCCCACGGCATCAAGTCGATGACGATCGGCAAGCTCGTGGAGCCGGACAAGGCCCTGGTCTGGCGGGGACCGATGGCCCACGGCGCATTCAAGCAACTCGCGC
The DNA here is from genome assembly GCA_002684855.1 of Planctomycetaceae bacterium. Lineage (GTDB taxonomy): Bacteria > Planctomycetota > Phycisphaerae > Phycisphaerales > SM1A02 > UBA12014. Next base: position 127,797 of record NYWD01000037.1, read on the forward strand.
TCCAGACGGAATGGCAGGAACTGGACTACCTCATCGTCGATCTCCCCCCCGGCACCGGCGACGTCCCGCTCACCCTCGCCCAGTTGCTGCCGCTGACCGGTGCGATCGTGGTGTGCACGCCGCAGAAGGTGGCCCAGGACGACGCGCGACGCGCCGTGAAGATGTTCGAGGGACTCGGCGTCGAGGTGCTCGGCATCGTCGAGAACATGAGCTTCTTCGTCGGCGACGACGGCAAGGAATACGATCTCTTCGGACGAGGGGGGGCCGAGACGCTCGCCCAGGAGCTCGGACTGCCCTTCCTGGGCGGCGTCCCCATCACCCCCGCCCTCCGCGTGAATTCGGATCTCGGGGATCCGACCGCGAACTGGAACGAGCCGACCCTCGCGAAATCCTTCGACGCCATGGTGAGCCAGACCGCCTCCCGGATCTCGATGGTCTCCATGCAGGGCAAGCTCCAGATGCCGAGCATCAGCATTTCCTGAGGGGCCCGCCGATTTCACGGATCGAATCTGGCGTTCTCGCGCCGGAAAGTGGATCATGAGACCCACGAATCGACGGTCGGACCGGCACCCGCGGAGGCGCCGGAACGATCGCCACGCACCAACCCCGGAGATCACCGGCATGCATCAGTCGCCGAAATCGGACGCTCGCCACACTCACCTCGCCGCGATGGTCTTGGGTCTGGGGCTGGCGCCTGCGCTCACCGTGGGTTGCGCCCCGACCACGTCCTCACCGGAGACCCCGCCGCGAGTGGAGACGAAGACCCTCGACATCGTCTCGAACGGCGATGAAGCCGCGGTCGTGATCGACGGCGTCGGGCACGTCGGCGAGATCCGCCGGGGGTCGGGCGGAACCGTGGTGATTTTGAACGAGACGAACGAGGTGCGCGGGCTTCCGGCCGTGGCCGGCGCGTTCCGAGGCGCGGCCGTGATGGACTCCGAGGAGGAGTTCGCGCGGGCCGTCGCGGCGGTGCGGGGCGCCGCTCTCGATGACGACGACCCGGAGTCGATGGAGGCGCTCGCCCGGGAGATGGAAGCCGTGATCCGGGAGATGATCGGCGATCGCTTCGGTGGCGGCGACGGCGAGATGTCCATGGAGTTCGACTTCGACTTCGAGGAGTTCGAGGGCGAACACGGATTCGAGGAGGACCACGATTTCGACGAGGAACGGTTCCACGACGGTGCTCGCGAGGAGATGTGGCACGAGATGGTCGGGCACGTCGAGGGGATGATCGGGGAGGCCCGTCACGAGATCGGCGGCTGGATGGAGGAGATGACGGAGCGGAGCGGCCAGTGGGCCGAGGAGGCTGCGCACCGACTTCATGAATTCGCGGAGACCAGCGACCATCGCATGCACGAATTCGCGGAGATGAGCGACGGGCGGATGAACGAACTCGCCCGGGCGTTCGAGGAGGAGATCCAGCGGGTCGTGGCGCGACAGGACGAGGGCCGGCGTGCGACGGAGATGATGTTCCACGAACGCGACCGGCGATTCGAGGAACGCGGCCGGGAATTCCAGCGGATGCAGGGCGAGTCCGGACGCAATCTCCAGGAGATGATGCGGCGATTCGCCGAACGCCAGCAGCGACTGGCCGAGGAGAACCGGCATCTGCACGAGCGTGTCGACCGACTGGAACAGGCGATCCGCCGAATGATGTCGGAAGGCGGTCCGGAACGGGATCGGAACCGTGGCGGAAACCGCATGCGCGGCGGCGATGCCGAAGAGGGCCGGGAACGCTCGAACGAGCGGAGACGGCGCCGGGTCGAGCGGAACGAGGAGTCGAACGAACGCGACATGGATTCCGAACGCCGTCGATCCGATCGCCCGGACCGCCCGCGTCGCCGCGGCGGTGATGACGACTGACCCCCGTCCCGACGCCTCCCGATCCACGAACGTGAACGCGGCCCCGATCCATCGGATCGGGGCCGCGTTCACGTTCGACCCGGTCGCCTCGCCGTCGCGTCGGGGTCGCGGGCGGCGAGGTTCAGAACTCCGCCTTCAGGACCTCGAGCTTCTCGATGAAGGTGTCGAGGTGGGACGTCTCGTGCGCGGCGGAGATCTGGCATCGCAGCCGCGCCTCGCCCTCGGGGACGACGGGATAGCCGAAGCCGATCACGAAGACGCCGAGTTCGAGCAACCGCTTGCTCATCGCGATCGCCTTCGCGGTGTCGTGGACGATGATCGGCAGGATCGCGGTCGGGCTCTCCAGCACGTCGAACCCCACGCGTCGGATCCCGTCGCGGGCGTACGCCACGTTGTCGCGGAGTCGGGCGACCCGTTCGGGTTCGGTCATCAGGATCTCGATCGCCTTGTCCGCGCTGCAGGCGACGGTCGCCGGCAGGGCGTTCGAGAACAGGGTCGGCCGACCCCGCTGGATCATCAGGTCGATCATCTCGCGGGATCCGGCCATGTACCCCCCCGCACCACCACCCAGGGCCTTGCCGAGCGTGCTGGTGAAGAGATCGATCCGGTCACCCGGGATCCCCCAGTGTTCATGGGTTCCACGACCGGTCGGACCCATGACGCCGGTGCCGTGGCTGTCGTCGACGATCAGCTTCGCGTCGTATTCGTCGCAGATCGCCCGGAGCGTGGGCAGGTCGGCGATGTCGCCCTCCATGCTGAAGACCCCGTCGGTGACCAGCCAGATCTGCCCGGTCACCTCGGGATTCGCCTTCGCGGCCTCCAGTCGCTCGCGAAGGTGTTCGAAGTCGTTGTGGCGATAGACCGTCTTGTGGACCCCCTTCTTGATCACCGACGCGAGCCGGACTCCGTCGATGATCGAGGCATGGTTGAGGGCATCCGAGATGATCAGGTCGCCGGGCTCGCACAGGGTCGCGAAGATCGCCTCGTTCGCGTTCCAGCAACTGGTGAAGGTGTAGGAGGCTTCCATCCCGTGGAGTTCGGCGATTCGCGCCTCCAGCCGATGGTGGCAGTCGAAGGTGCCGCAGATGAAGCGGACGCTCGCGGTGCCCGCCCCGTACCGTCGCAGCCCGTCGATGCCCGCTTCCACCACGTCGGGATGGTTGGCGAGGCCGAGATAATTGTTCGAACAGAGGCAGACGACCTCCCCGTGCCCCTCGAGGCGGACCATGGCGTCCATCGGCCCCTCGATGGTCTGGAGTCGCTTGAGCTGCCCGCTGGTCTCCAGCTCGGCGAGGACGGATCGGGTTCGATCGGCGAAGAGGTCGTTGGTGTCGATGGTGCTCATGGATGCTGGCCGGGAACGGGGATTCGGAGGCGGGTCAGGCTTCGTACCTGGCCCGGATCCGCGGAACGAGATAGTCGTCGAAGGCGGACGCGAGATCGTAGGTCGGCGACCAGCCCCAGTCCGCGCGGGCGGCGGCATCGTCGCAGGAGGCCGGCCAGCTGTCGATGATCGACTGCCGGGCGAGATCCGGCTCGAAGCCGGTCTCCGCCGTCGGGAAGTGCCGCCGGACCTCCAGGAGGAACTCCTCCGCGGAGGGCGCGAAGGACTGGACGTTGTAGACCACCCGGGAGAGCCCGGATCGAGGAGCCTCCATCAGGCCACGGATGGCCGCGACCGCCTCGGGCATCGTCATGAAGGGGATGCGGGCGTCGGGCCGGACGAAGCACGCGTAGGACTCGCCGCGGGCGGCGGCGTGGAGCATCTCGGGGCCGTAGTCGCTCGTGCCGCCGCTCGGCACGGTGTCCGCCGAGATGATCCCCGGAAACCGGATCGACCGGAAATCGACGGGATGTTCCATGCGATCGGTCGCGAGCTTGCGGTAGTGGTGCCCGTAGTAGTTCCCGAGGTTCTCGCCCGCGATCTTGTTGCACCCGTACATCGTGTGGGGCTGCAGGAAGCGGTCCTCGCCGACGGGTCCGGCCGCGTGCTTCGTCGCGAGATCGGGCAGCCCGTAGGCGGCGATCGAACTCGGAAAGAAGAACTGCACCGACCGACCGTTGTTGGCGGCCTCCTCCGCCGCGATGCGGAGGAGATTCAGCGTCCCGCCGACGTTGACCCCGTGCGCGATCTCCGGGACGAACTCGCTTCGAGTCGAGAGCAGGGCCGCGAGGTGGTAGATCGCACCGATCTCGTACGAGGCCAGGAGACGTTCCAGCATCTTCTCGTCGCAGACGTCGCCGGTGAACGCCTCGTCGCACAGCCCGCGATGGGATTCCGGAAGTTCACGAAGATCGATGGCGATCACCGCCGGAAACGTCTCTCCCGCGGCCGCGCGTTCGCGTCGCTGGTCCGCGAAGGCCTCGAGAAGACCGTGCCCCATCTCGCCGCCCGCGCCCGTCACGAGGATCGCGGCGTCTCGACGGGCTCCGCGGAGCGTGGTGCCGGTGGGTGCGGCGTCCGGCGATCGACGCGGCGTGTTCGAGGAGGACGGAGGATGCATCTCCGGATTCTAGCCGGAT
>NYWD01000038.1 GCA_002684855.1 Planctomycetaceae bacterium
GGCGGCGTGACGGACTCCCGTTCAGGCGTCGGCCAGCTGACCCTCGAGCAGGTCGTTGAGGATGACGCTGGGTCGCATCGCCGCGGCCGCCTTCGCCGGATCGGGCTGGTAGTAGCCGCCGATGTCCATCGGAACGCCCTGGGCTTCGTTCAGCTGGGCGACGATCGCCGACTCCCGGTTCTCCATCGCCGCCGCCATCGGCGCGAATCGGGCCGCGAGCCCGGGGTCCTCCGCCTGGCCGGCAAGGGCCTGGGCCCAGTACATCGCGAGGTAGAAGTGGGTGCCGCGATTGTCGAGCTCGCCGGCCTTGCGGCTGGGTGATCGATTCTCCATCAGGTATCGGGTGGTCGCCTCGTCGAGGGTCTTCGCCAGGACCGCCGCAGGGCCGTTTCCGGTTCTCGAGGCGAGATGCTCGAAGCTCGCCGCGAGCGCAAGGAACTCGCCGAGGGAGTCCCATCGGAGGTGGTTTTCCTTCTCGAACTGCTGGACGTGCTTCGGGGCGGATCCGCCGGCCCCGGTCTCGAAGAGCCCGCCGCCGTTCATGAGCGGCACGATCGAGAGCATCTTCGCGCTGGTGCCGACCTCGAGGATCGGGAAGAGGTCGGTGAGGTAGTCGCGGAGCACGTTGCCGGTGACCGAGATCGTGTCCTCGCCCTTCCTGATGCGTTCGAGGCTGAAGCGACAGGCGTCGGCGGGAGCGAGGATCCGGAAGTCGAGTCCCTCGGTGTCGTGCTCCTCGAGGCGGGTCTCCACCTTCGCGATCAGGTTCGCGTCGTGGGCGCGATCCGCGTTCAGCCAGAACACCGCCGGGGCCCCGGTGGCTCGGGCGCGGGAGACCGCGAGCCCGACCCAGTCCCGGATCGGCGCGTCCTTGGTCTGGCACATCCGCCAGATGTCGCCGGTCTCGACCTCGTGCGACATGAGGACTCCGCCGTCGGGATCGACCACGCGAACGACGCCCGCGGCGGTGATCTCGAAGGTCTTGTCGTGCGATCCGTATTCCTCCGCCTTCTTCGCCATGAGCCCCACGTTCGGGACGCTGCCCATCGTGGCGGGATCGAGGGCGCCGTGTTCGATGCAGTCGTCGATCACCGCCTGGTAGACGCCGGCGTAGGAACGGTCGGGGATCACCGCCTTGGCGTCCTCGAGCTCGCCCGCGGCGTTCCACATCCGTCCGGAGTCCCGGATCAGCACCGGCATGGAGGCGTCGATGATCACGTCGCTCGGAACATGGAGGTTCGTGATGCCGCGATCGGAATCGACCTGGGCGATGCCGGGGCCCGCGGCGTACACCGCCTGCACGTCCTCCTCGATCGAGGCGCGTTCCGCGTCGGGGAGGGCGGTGATCTTCGAGACCACGTCGCCGAATCCGTTGTTGCAGTCGACGCCCAGCTCGTCGAGGGTCTCGCCGTGCCGCTCGAACACCGGCTTGAAGTAGGCGCGGACCGCGTGGCCGAAGATGATCGGGTCCGAGACCTTCATCATGGTCGCCTTCATGTGGAGGGAGAAGAGCACTCCCCGGTCCCGCGCATCGGCGACCTGCTCGTCGAGGAACGTCACGAGCTCCCGCTTCGACATGAAGGTCGAATCGATGACTTCCCCGGCCTCGAGGGCGACCGGCGTTCGAAGGGCGGTGACCGTTCCGTCGGGGGCGACGTGTTCGATCCTGACCTCGGTAGCCTCGGCCATCACGACCGACTGTTCGTTCGCGAAGAAGTCCCCACCGGTCATGCTGGCCACGTGGCTCCCCGAGTCACGCGACCAGACGCCCATCCGGTGGGGGTGTGCCCGTGCGTACGCCTTGACGGCGCCGGGCGCCCGGCGATCGGAGTTGCCCTCGCGGAGGACCGGGTTGACGGCGCTTCCCTTGATGGCGTCGTAGCGTTCCTTGAAGTCGCGTTCCTCGTCCGTGGTCGGTTCGTCGGGGTAGTCCGGAAGATCGAATCCCTGCGACTGGAGCTCCGCGATCGCGGCCTTCATCTGCGGCATCGAAGCGCTGATGTTCGGGAGCTTGATGATGTTCGCCTCGGGCGACGTCGCGAGCTCCCCGAGTTCCGCGAGATGGTCGTCGATCCGCTGCTCGGGCTTCAGCCGATCCGGAAACCGGCTGATGATCCTCCCGGCCAGCGAGATGTCCCGGGTCTCGACCGCGACCCCGGCGGCCTCCGCGAACGTTCGGAGAACGGGGAGGAAGGAGTGGGTGGCCAGTGCGGGGGCTTCATCGGTGTGGGTGTAGATGATCTTCGGGGCGGACATCGCGGGGCTTCCGGGGACTTGTTTCGATCTCGATCCCACTCGGGATCGCGCGGAAGGCGATTGTAGGACATCGCCCGTGGTCGGGATGCCTCGAAGCGCGGCCGGATCCGTGATGATCGAGGCGTGGATCGGATTTCGCGGGGATCGAGGCCTCGTGGAATCGACGGGATCCGGGAGACCGGTCCCGAGGTCGCCGGGTGACGGTGGTCGCGAAAGCACCGGGCGGGGATGCCGGCGGTGTTCGTCATGTCGGGGTGGCGGCACGGATCCGCTCGACCGGCCCCGGACCGGGGCCGGATGCAAAGCCTCCCCGGGGCGGTGTGACCACCGGCCCGGGGAGGGTGATGAACGATGTCCGGGGCGGCCGCCGGGGTGGTCAGGCGAGCACGAGCCGGTCGCCCATGGCGCCGTGGTGATCCCGCATGGCGTCCCGGGTGTCGACCACGAGCACCGCGTGTTCGGCGACCATCGCGTAGTCGAACGCGGCGTGGTTCGTCGAGACGAGGATGCAGTCGAACGAGGCGATGCTCTCCGGGGTCAGGTCCACGCTCTTCATCTCGAGGTCGTGACGCCGGACCCGCGTGGTCTCCGGGATGTGGGGGTCGCTGTACTCCACGTTGGCGCCCCGGTCCTCGAGGATCTTGATCAGCTCGAACGAGGGGCTCTCCCGCGTGTCGTCGACGTCCGGCTTGTAGGCGAGGCCCATGACCAGGATGCTCGATCCCTTGATCGGCTTCGCGTGCTCGTTGAGGGCGCCGGCGACGCGGTCCACGACGTATTCGGGCATCGCCGTGTTCACCTGGCCCGCGAGCTCGATGAACCGGGTCGAGCACCCGACCTCCTTCGCCTTCCAGGTGAGGTAGAAGGGATCGATCGGGATGCAGTGGCCGCCGAGGCCCGGGCCGGGGAAGAAGGGCATGAATCCGAACGGCTTCGTGCTGGCGGCGCGAACCACCTCCCAGACGTCGATGTCCATCTCCGTCAGGACCGTCTTCATCTCGTTGACCAGGGCGATGTTCACGGCTCGGAAGATGTTCTCGAGCAACTTGGCGCTCTCGGCGATCTCCGCCGTGGCGACCTCGACGACGTCGGTGATGCCCTTGCGGTAGACGGCCGCCGCGAGCGAGGTCGAGTTCGCCTCGAGACCGCCCACGAGCTTGGGAATGGTGCTGGTCGAATGATCCTTCCGGCCCGGATCCTCGCGCTCGGGACTGAAGGCGACGAAGAGGTCCTCGCCGACGACGAGATCCTTCGAGGCGGCCGGTGCATGCTCGATCATCACCGGGAGCATCTCGTCCCGGGTGGTGCGGGGGTAGGTCGTGGATTCGAGGATCACGAGCTGGCCCGGGCGGAGCGTGCGGCCGATTCGCTCGGCGGTGTCCGTGATGTAGGACAGGTCCGGTTCCTGGTGCCTGCCGAGCGGGGTGGGCACCGCGATGATGATCACGTCGCATTCCCCGAGGCGATCGAATTCCGTGGTCGCCTCGAACCGGTCGCTGTCCGAGAGACTCTCGATCATCTCGTCGCCGAGATGGCGAAGGTAGTTCTGCTTGGATGCGATCGCCTCGATCTTCCGGGCGTCGACGTCGAACCCGATCGCCTTCATCCCCCCGTTGTGGAGGGCGTGGGCGAGGGGAAGGCCGACGTAGCCGAGTCCGATGACGCCGACCACGGCCGTGTTGTCGGCGATTTTCGCCTGGAGTCCGATGAAGGTGTCGCTGCAGGTCGCGGTCTGGCTCACGGTGTAATCCCGGGAAGTGGTTGAAGTGGGGTACGCGGTCACGTCGGCGGCCTCGGTCGCCGGTCTGGGTTCATCGTCAAAACGGCGGTCGAGGACCACTTCTATGCGTTCGGAGACCCAATATTCGGGATTCGATCGTGAAGGCGGTTCGCGACGAGGTGCTCGAGGACGCGCCGTCCCCGCGGAATCGCGTTTCGTCATGGGTCGGCACGGCACGAGAATCGCCCTTATCGCACCGTACGGCGGGATTTTGTTGCCGGCTTCGGCCGAAAAAACCGACCTTGAGATGAGCGGGGTGATAAAGTTGACGATTCGGCGACATCCATCCCGAACTCCCCTTGTCCGCCTTTTCAGGAGCCCCTCGTGAATCACGTCGACACCATCGCCGCCCCCGGATCCGGGATCTCCACCAACCCGCCCACGGCGACCCCGGAGGAGTGCGCCCAGCTCGCCGCCGATGTCGAGGCGTACTGCCAGGAGATCCGACCCCTCGAGGAGATCGCCTACCTCGAGCACGAGCCCAATCCCGCGATCGCGGAGCTCGCGAAGAAGTACAACATGCTCGGGATGTCGATGCCGAAGAAGTACGGCGGACGGGCGGTCGACAGCCTCACCTACGCCCGGGCCCTGATCAGGATCAACCGGGAGGGAACCGGCGTCCGGACCTTCTTCTCGGGCCACACCTCGATCGGCCAGTACCCCATCCTGAAGTACGGCACGGAGGAGCAGAAGGACCGGTACCTCCCCGCGTCCTGCCGCGGAGAATGCACCCTCGCGTTCGGGCTCACCGAGCCCGACGCCGGCTCGAACCCGCTCGAGGGGACCTGCACCTGGCGCCGGGAGGGCGACAAGTTCATCCTCAACGGGGTGAAGTACCTGATCTCGAACGGATCGATCGCCGACGCGGTGCTCGTGTTCGCCTTCCCCGAGGGTTCGACCGGTTCCGAGCGACGGATGAGTGCCTTCATCGTCGACACCGCCGGCGACACGTTCGAGGCCGAGGCGCTCCACGCCAAGCCCGGCATGTACACCTCCGACACCGCGATGTTCGAGATGACCGAGCACCCGATCAGCGGCGACAACATGCTCGGCGAGGAAGGCAACGGCTTCCGGATCGCGATGCACACGCTCGTGTCCGGTCGTCTCTCGGTGGCCTCCGGCTGCCTCGGCACCATCGAGGACTGTCTCGAGGAGTGCCTCCGGTACGCCCGGGAGCGTGAACAGCACGGGAAGCCCATCGGCAAGCACCAGCTCGTGCAGCAGCACATCGCCCGCATCGAGATGATGCGTTCCACCGCCGACGCCCTCATCGAGCGCGCCGCCATCGCGAAGGACAAGTCCGACGCGGCCCCCGGGGACAAGGAGGAGCTCGCGCGGGCGGACTTCGCCATCGCGGAGGCCAAGTACTGGGCGAGCAACGCCGCGTGGGAAGCGGTCGACCGGGCCGTCCAGATCTTCGGTGGCCGCGGATGGAGCGAGCTCTATCGCCCGTTCCGACACCTCCAGGACGTCCGCGTCTGCCGGATCTACGAGGGCACCGACGAGATCATGCAGCTCAAGATCGCCAGCTCGCTGCTCGGCAAGGAATTCGCGGCCTTCGGCTGATCGGGCCCGATTCCAGCGACATGGATCGACGACGGCCTCGCCTCGCGGCGGGGCCGTCCGTCTTTTCCAGCGTTCGCCGTGCGGACGGTGGGATCCCGCCGGTCGTCGGCGGGCGACGCCGCAGGAGATCGGTGACCCGGTCCGCTCAGTCGTTTCCGGCGTCTTCGGTCTCGATGGCCGCCCGCATCGCCTCGAAGCCCTGCTTGATGACCTGGTCGGCGGCCGACCGGATGATCGTCGTGCCCAGCGCGGCGACGAGACCGGACATCTTCATGATCTCCGCCTCCCATGCGAGGCTGGTGCTCTCGCCGTCCTCGTGCGGAGAGAGATCCATCGTCGATTTCACGCTGAACGCGGTACCGATGCCCTTCGCGTGGACGTCGATGATCACGCGTTCGTGCGGGACGTGCTCGACGAGGGTGAAGTCCTGCTTCAGGTTCGTCCGTATGAAGCTGAACCCGGGTCTCACCGTGGTCTTCACGGTGGCGTCGCTGGTGCGTTCGCTCTTGACGAGGCCGGGGACGATCTTCACGAGTTCCTCGAGGTTCACGAGGAACTCGTGCACCCTGCGGGGTGACGCCTTGAGGATCTCGATGCCGGAGAATGGTTCGTGCGTGCTCATGGGAGACCGATCATACGCGAATGGACGACGGAGCCGTTCGGTTCACGAGTCCCCGGGGGCGGTCGGGCTGGTGGGTGACGGGGCCGTGCCGGCGGTCCGGAGTCCATTCGCGACCTCCAGGAGCTCGAGCAGGCGCTTCGGGGAGTACCCCTGATCCCAGAACCATCGAATCCGGCCGCGTTCGTCGAGCAGCAGGATCCGGCCGTTGCCGCCGTCTTCGGTCCCGGTGAGCGCCTGGACGCGTTCCGCGTCGTCGCCGTACAGGGTGACCACGGCGTTCCAGTCCTCGGCGGGGATCCCCGCACGCATCCCGTCGTCGATCGTGCCGCGGAGGAAGGTCGACGGAAACCAGCCGACGATCGCGGGCACCTCGATCACGCGAATGTCCGCCTCGGCCTGGACGAAGCCGAGGGTCCATCGGTCGAGGTCGAACTGGGTGCGCTGGAGATAACCGACCATCAGGATCGCCGGCTCGCCCGAGACCGCGGCGGGAAGTTCGACCTGCCGGCCCTCGAGCGATTCGCCACGAACCGGCGGGAACGCGTCGCCCGTCGGATCGCGATTGGGGATCGGACTCGAGCAGCTGGTGAGCGACGCCGTCACCCCGCCGACCGCGAGGGCGATGCCGAACAGCACGATTCTTCTTCGAGACGACATGGACGGGGCTCCTCGGCGGCGGTCGGGGATCGAAGTCCGGCGCCGGCCGTCGTACCATAGGCGAGCGACCCGTCTCGAGCCGGGGTCGCGACCGGAGACCGATTCCGTGATGGGTAACGCTTCCTTAAAGATCGCCCGATCCGTGTGTTCCCGGCGTGCCGGAACGGTCCTTGCGTCGACGATCATCGTCGCCGCCGCGACGATGGTGGCGGGTTGCGGCGGTGACGGGACCTCCGAGTCGGTCGAAGCGCGTCCGTCGCTCCCCACGCCGAGCGATCTGGAGGGCTACGACGCCGGGGTCCGCATGGAGGTGATCGCGGCGCTGCAGCGGCTCGAAGCGGCGGAGACGGATCCCGTCGCCTGGTCTCGTCTCGGGGATCTCTACCTCGCCCACGACCGTCCGGCCCTCGCGATCGAGTGTTACGACGCGAGCCTCCTGCTCGAGCCGGACGGCGTCAGGCCGCGATATCTGCGGGCCTGGGCGCACCACGACCAGGGGGCGCTCGACGAGGCGCGAGCCGACATCGAGCGGGTGATCGAACTCGATCCCGGGGCCACGCATCCGAAGTGGCGTGCGGCCGGGTGGCTGGTCGAGGCGGGGGAGCTCGAGGCGGCGGCGACGCTCGCGGAGGCGTCGATCACGCCGCCCGACGTCGACCTGAACGGCGTGCGGATGCTGGCCTCCATCCGGCTCGACCAGGGGCGACCGGAGGACTGCGTGGAGCTGCTCGAACCCCTGGTCCGGAGTCGCCCGAAGGATCGTGGTTCCCACTACGTTCTCGGCCGCGCGAAGCAGATGCTCGGCCGGACGGAGGAGGCTGCGCGGCATCTTCGTCTCGCCGGCGACGCACGTTCGACCTTCGGTGATCCCTGGCTCAATGAAGTGATGGCCCGGAGGGCCGATCTCGCGGCCCGGCTCATCACGGTCCAGCAGAGATCGAACGAGGATCGTCACGACGAGGCGATGGACCTGCTCCGATCGCTGTCGGAGATGTACGGCCCGCGCCGGGAGATCCGATACGCGGAACTCGTCGTGCTGGCGAACCGCGGGGACCACGCAGGACTGCTCGAGGCGGTTCCGGCGCTCGTCGAGGACGAGCCGGCCTGGGCGCTGCCGCGATTCCGGGAGGCGCAGTCCGCGCTGGCGGTCGCCCGTGCCGTCGTCCCACCGGACGTCGAGGGCGTGTCGCGGGCGGTCGACGCGGCGGAGACTGGAATCGCACTCGCCCCGGGAGCGGTCGAAGGGCACGAGCTGCTCGGCGAGGCGCTGGGGACCGGAGGACGCTGGTTCGAGGCCGCCGAGGCCTACCGACGTTGCGTCGACATCGCGCCGTTCGTGGCGCGGCATCACGTCCAGCTCGCCGATGCGCTGGCGCGATCGGGCGATCCGATGGCCGCGGTGACCGTGGTCGACGCGATGGACCGCGACTTCGGTCGATCGGTGGATGCCGCCCTCGTCCGGGCCCGGGCGTTCGTCCTGTTCGGTCGGATCGACGAGGCACGGGCGATTCTCGAACAGTGCCGGCGCGCGCTGCCCGGACATCCGGGGATCCCGCGGACCGATGCCGCGATCCGGAGGGGACGTCCTTGAGGTCCTGGAGATACATCGGCCCGGCGTTGGCGGGATGTGCGACGGCCCTGTCCGGTCTCGCGGGATGCGGCGACTCCGGGCCGGTCGCGCCGGCGACCGAGGCGGGCGTCTCCGACGAGCCCCTCGACGCCGAGGCGACCGCCGATCCGGCCTGGTTCCGCGAATCCGCGGCGCCGCGGGGACTGGACTTCCGGTTGGAGGCCCGATTGGCCGAGACACCCCGCCTGCCCGAGATCGTGCCCGGCGGCGGGGCGGCGCTGGACTTCGACGACGACGGCTGGTTGGACCTCTATCTGCTGCAGGCCACGGGCGCAGGAGGAAACCGTCTCTTCCGGAATCTGGGGGAGGGCCGGTTCGTGGACGTGACCGAGGGGAGCGGGCTCGCGGACGGAGGATTCGGGATGGGGGTCGCGACGGACGACTACGACGGGGACGGGGACGTCGATCTCTTCGTGGCGAACTTCGGCGCCGACCGGCTCTTTCGCAACGACGGCGATGGACGGTTCGTCGACGTCACCGACGAGGCGGGCGTCGGTCATCCGGGTTTCGGGGCCAGCGCGGCCTTCTTCGACGCGGACGGCGACGGCGATCCCGACCTCTACGTCACGAACTACGTCGACTGGTCCGACGCGACCGAACTCGAATGCCGCAATCGCACCGGGCGGCTCGACTACTGTCCGCCGGCTCGCTACGACGCGCCGACGGCGGATGTGTTCTATCGGAACGACGGGGATGGGACGTTCACCGACGTGTCCGAGGAGAGCGGCATCGCCTCGGCGCTCGGAACCGGGCTCGGGGTGGTCGCGGTCGACTTCGACGGGGACGGCCGACGCGACGTCTTCGTGGCCAACGACGGCATGCCGGATCATCTCTGGGTCAACCAGGGCGATCTCCGGTTCAGTGAGCAGGCGATGCAGCGCGGCTGTGATCGTGATCTCAGCGGCGTCGCCAAGGCCGGCATGGGCGTGTCCTCCGAGGACGTCGATGACGACGGTGATCCCGATCTCATCGTGTGCAATCTCGGTGGGGAGTCGGATTCGTTCTATCTGAACGACGGAGGACGGTTCCTCGATGCGACGAACCGGTCGGGGCTCGGATCGGCGAGCCGGCACTTCACCCGATTCGGACTTGGATTCGTCGACTTCGACAACGATGGAATCCTCGATCTCTACGCGGCGAACGGTCGCGTCGGCGCGAGCGACGATCCAGACGCCACGGATCCCTACGCGGAGCCGGATCTCCTCCTTCGAGGTGACGGCAGGCGGTACCTGCCGGTGCGTCCGGCGGGTGGGACCGATCCGACGCCCGAGCGGACCAGCCGTGGAGCGATCTTCGGTGATTTCGACAACGACGGCGGGCAGGACGTGGTGGTGCTCGATCTGGGTGGACCGGTGCGATTCCTCAGGAACGTCATGCCGACCCGGGGTGGATGGCTGACGGTCGACGTCCGGGACGAGGCGGGGGCGCCGGCGATCGGCGCAGAGGTCCGGGCCGAGATCGACGGCCGGACGGTCACGAGACGCATCCGGACCGATTCGAGCTATCTGACCGCCCAGGACCCACGGGCGCACTTCGGCCTCGGTGGACTCGATTCCATCCCGTCGCTGGAGATCACCTGGCCCGACGGCTCCACGCGGATCCTCCGGGACGTCGAGGCGGACCGGATCCTCCGTGTCGATGCGGGGGATCGCGGAGACGAATCGGCCTCCGCCGGCGTTCGTTAGGCTGGCGTCATGTCAACGCCGAAGATCCACGCCACGACCATTCTCTGCGTCCGCGACGATCGCGGTGTCGCCATCGCCGGCGACGGCCAGGTGACGCTGGGCGACGTCGTCGCGAAGTCCTCCGCCTGCAAGATCCGTCGACTCCCGGAGGTGGGGGCGGATCGGCGCGGGGTGCTGGCCGGTTTCGCAGGCGGTGCCGCGGACGCCTTCGCCCTGCTGGAACGATTCGAGGCGAGGTTGAAGGGATCGCCCGTGAATCTCCTGAAGGCGGCGGCGGAACTCGCCCGTGACTGGAGAACGGATCGCGCGCTGCGACGTCTCGAGGCGATGATGATCGTCGCGGATCTCGAACGCACGCTCGTGGTGAGCGGGCAGGGGGATCTCATCGAACCCGACGACGGGGTGGCCGCGATCGGATCCGGCGGGAATCACGCCCTCGCGGCCGCCCGTGCGCTTCGACGATGCACGGAACTCCCGCCGGCCGAGGTCTGCCGTTCCTCGATGGCGATCGCGGGCGAACTGTGCATCTACACGAACGACGAGATCTCACTCGAGGAGATCGTCTTCGCCTGACTCGGCCGTCTTCGGCTCGGGCCGGCCGCCCGACCGGCGGTACTCCGCGCGATTGGCGGCATAGGACGCCGGCGAGATCGGAAGGTCGATCGGCTCGCCCTCCCGCTTCAGCGAGTGGAGCTTCTGCAGGAACGGGACGCACCACTGGCAGCCGGTGCCGGCGCCGAGACAGTCGGCGAGGCGGCTCGCCACCGGAGGATCCTCGCGATTCAGGAAGGTGCGGACCTTTCGAAGGCTCACGCGAAAGCAGAGGCAGACGTGATCGTCGGGATCCATGTTCGCTCCGGGGAATGAGCCGCGTGTCCGCGTGAATCAGGGCTTCGTCGCCGGCGGATCCTCGGTCGTCCGGATCCTCGACGAGAGTCCCTGGAAATCGAAGCGCCAGGTGAGCTCGGCCATCGTCCCGATGAAGGGCGGATTGTCGAACGGGCCGGGGCTGAAACGGGTTTCGTCGAACCGGATCGCGGGAATGAAGACGCCGCCGAGCAGCAGGGTGGGATCCTCGTCGCCGGCCCGGGGACGTCGGGCCCGTTCGATGGCTCGATTCGGCACGACGATCTCGAAGGTGCCACCGACGGGTTCGTCTCGATCGACGTCCCATGGCTGGAAGGTGACGAACTGATCGATGGAGGACTTCGGCCGGAGATCGACGATCCGGACCGGCCAGTCCACCCGGCTGCGGAAGGCGCGATTCGTGGAGGCGATCCACTTCTTCAGCCAGCGGACGTATCGAACTCCGTCCGCCTCGCTCGTCTTCGCGGTGGGCAGCGGCTCGGGTGCCGTCGCGACCGCGGTGGCGTACGCCTGGCGGATCGCCTCGATGCGTCCCGCCGGACTGGCCTTCGCGGGTGGCGCGACCTTCGAAGCGGTGACGGGCGTCGATGCGGATCCGGTCGCCGCCGCCGTGGCCAGCGACTTCTCGAGTTCCGCGATGCGGGCGAGTGCCGCGGCCAGCGCGGTCTCGAGGTCGATCACCCGGGCCTGCAGCCGTTCGTTCTCCCGGGCGAGATCCCCGTCCGTGTTCTGGGCGAAGGTCGCGGGGGTCGCGACGCCGCAGAGAAGCGACGCGAAGCCGACGGCGAGGATGGGGCGGATCGAGAGATGCATGGGGGTCTCCTGGCGGCGAAATCGTGGTTCGGGCGATCTTCGTCCGATACGTCGGAACGAGCCGCCGGTTTGAGAATCGACCGGATTCCCCTCCTGACTTCAGGGGGCGGGCACGCGCGGGTCGGGATCGCGGTCTTCTGGTGGACCTTCGAGGGTGCTATCCTTGAAACGGCCCGAAATCCGAACGACCAGTCTCCGAGGGAATCATCGCCGATGAACGAGATCCAGACGCTCATCCGACTCGCGACACGTCGCCTCACCCTGGCAAGGTTTCTCGAGACCCTCGCCGGCGGCGCGGTGGTGGGGCTCGCCGCGCTCCTGCTCTGGGCCCTGGCGACCAAGGCGGTACCGCTCCTGGTCACCCCCTGGTGGGTTCCTGCGGCGATCGTCGCGGCCGTCGTGACCATCATCGCGATCGCCCGGGCCCTCGGGCCCGGCCGGGACCGGGTGTCGGTCGCCATCGCGATCGATCAACGTCTCGGTCTCGACGACCGGCTCAGCACCGCCGTCCAGATCGCGGATCGCGACGACCCGTTCGCGATCGCGGCGATCGCGGATGCGGCGTCGGCCGCCGGCCGGCCCGATGCTTCACGCCGGGTCGCCCGGGCCTTCCAGCCCTCCGCCCCACGCGGGTGGTGGGTCTCGCCGATGCTCCTGCTCTTCGTGGTCGGGGTCTGGACGCTGGTGCCGCAGGTGGATCTCTTCGCCGACGACCCCGACGCGGACGACGTGGTGCTCGCCGAGACCAATCGGCAGGTCGAATCCGAGGTCGAGGAGCTGATCGCCATCATCGACGAGAACGAGATGCTCGCGACCGAGATGGAAGGCACCCTCGACGAGCTCGTGAACGGAACGGATGATCCCAGTTCGCTGGAGGATCCCCAGACTCCGGACGAGGTGCGGCGCGAAGCGATCCGGCAGGTGACCGCGCTTCAGGATCGGCTTCGGGAGATCCTCGAAGGCGAGGATGCCAGGATGGATGCGACCCTTCGCGAATCGCTCGCGGAATTGAAGAACGAGGGATCCGGGGACGCCGACGCCGATGAACTCGCGGAAGCGCTGGCGAAGGGCGATTTCAAGCAGGCGAAGGAGGCGTTCGAGCGACTTTCGGAGCGCATGGAATCGGGAGACATGTCGCCGGCGGAGGCGGAAGCCTTGAAGGACGCCCTCGAGGATCTCGCGAGGCAGCTGTAGGAGGCGTCGAAGAAGGCCAAGGATCTCGAGGACGCGCTCCGCAACGCGGGGCTCGACCCGGACCTCGCGAAGAATCCCGAGGCCATGCAGCAGGCGATCGAGAACGCTTCGAACCTGAACGAGTCGCAGAAGCAGGCGCTCCAGGAAGCGGCCGCGGCGCAGCAGCAGGCCTCGGAGGCCATGCAGCAGATGTCCCAGGCGATGCAGCAGATGGCCCAGGGCGAGCAGCAGGGCCAGCAGCAGGGACAGGAGATGCTGAGCGAGATGGAGCGCATGCAGCAGATGCTGCAGCAGGCCCAGGCCGCGTCCGGACAATGCCAGGGCGCGTGCGACAAGATGGGGCAGGGGCTGTCCCAGTGGGCGCAGAATCTCGCACAGGGTCAGGGCGGAAGCCCGGGGCAGGGCCAGGGTCAGGGCCAGGGCCAGGGGCCCGGCATGAAGGGGCCCGGACAGGGCCAGGGGGGTCAGGCGCCGATCGCGCCGACCCCGACCGGAACCCGGATGCAGCGAGAGAAGGTGGAGAAGCGGACGGGCGACATCATCGCCCGCGAAATGATCGAGGGGGAGCCGGTCGTGGGCGAGTCCAGAGCCCGGCTTCAGCGCCTGTCCGATCGAATCGAGCGTGGATTCGAGGAGGGCCTTCGCGAGGACCCGATTCCACCCCACCTTCGCGACGTCCACCAACACTATTTCGGGGAGCTGAAGAAGCGGATCGACGCGGTCCCGAAGGGGGCCCCCGAAGAGGCGGCGCCGGCCGCACCGGCAGCGCCCGCGAAGGAGCCCGGCCCCGAGGCGTCATGAAACCGGTGGGGACTTCCCATCGGAACCGCTTCGAGTGGATGGTCCGGGTCGGATGCCTGGGCGCGGTCCTCTCGATGATCGGGTCACCCGGCTGCGAGCGGCATGCATCGACGCCGGTGGTCGCCTACGTGTCGGTCGACGAGCAGGTCGCCAGGCCGATCCTCGCCGCCTTCACGGAACGGACCGGCATCCCGGTCAAGCCGTTGTTCGACACCGAGGCGACCAAGACGACGGCGCTCGCCAGCCGGCTCCGTCGAGAGTCCGACCGGCCGCGTGCGGATCTGTTCTGGAGTTCCGCGCCCTTCGAGGTGGAACGACTCGCGTCCGAGGGGGTGCTCGTTCCGGCGGTGCATCCGGACCTGGAGAAGCATCCGGCTCGCTGGCGTCGAGCGGACGACCGGTGGTTCGCGTTCGCGGGGCGAGCGCGGGTGATCGTCTACGACCCGGACGTGATCGATCCCGCCGAGGTCCCGGGCCGTTGGACCTCGCTCGTCGAACCCCGATTCCGGGATGCGGTCGTCATGGCGGACCCGCGCTTCGGGACGACGCGTGGTCATCTCGGTGCGATGATGGTCCACTGGGATCGCACCGCGATGCCGGGCTACTTCGACGCATGGCTCGATGGTCTCGCCGAGAACGGGGTGCGGATGCTTCCGGGCGGGAACGCGGCGACGGTGGAGGCCGTGGCCCGGGGCGAGGCCCTCGTCGGAATGACCGACACCGACGACGTCGTGGCGGCGAGGCGTCGCGGCCTTCGCGTGGCGGCTTCGGTTCCCCGGCACGGTCTGCCCGGGGAAGAGGACGCGGGGACGCTCGTGATCCCCAACGCCGCCGGCATCGTCGGCGGCGGTCCGAATCCGGACGACGCGGTTCGGCTCCTCGCCTTCCTCGCCTCCGAGGAGGTCGAGCGGATGCTTCATGAATCCGCCTCGCGGAACATCCCCCTCGCCCATCCGAGGATCGAGGTGGAGGATGACCTTCGGATCGAGGATCCGCTCGCGGTCGGGATCGCGGAAGTGGCGGCGGCGATGGATCCCGCCGTGGATCGCGCCATGCGCCGGCTGGACCCGGAGCGGATCCGGCGGCTTCGAACGCCGGGGCCCGGGCGATCGATCGGCGACGCGGAAGCCTACGACCCCTCCGAACCCGTCCCGGCGCCGGAGTCCGATCCTTGAGCCGGGGACTTCGATGGCCGATCGCGGGGTGGTGCGTGCTGGTGGCCCTTCTTCTCGTTCCGACGCTCGTGGCCCCCGTCGCCCTCGCGTTCGGCGGTGCCTTCGAACCGCCGGCGACCCTGGGTTTCGAGCCGGCACGCGTGCTCGCGGGCTCGGCGGCCTGGTCGGCGGGGATGGCGACGATCGCCGTCCTGCTCGGCTGGGGGCCCGGCCGTTTCCTCGCCCGGTCCCACGCGACGTGGGCGATGTTCGCGACGCTCGTGGCCTTGGTGGTCCCGCCATCGCTGTTCTTCGACGCCTGGTGGCTCGAGGCCGGACCCGACAGCGTGGCGGGTCGGGCGGCGGCGGCGGCGGATGCCGTTCCGCGACTCCGATCGCTGGTCCTCGTCATGGGGCTGGCCTGCGTTTCGTGGCCGATCGTCGCATTCTGCGTGGCGATCCGCGGCGTCTCGAGCGATGAGACGCTCGTCGAACTCGACCGCCCGCGGGTGCGGGATCGCCTTCGTTCGGGACTCCGCCGTGATCGCGGGGTGCTCCTCATCGGATGGGTGATCACGTTCGCGTGGATCTCGTCCCTGACGGTGCCCTTCGACCTCGCGCAGGTCGGGTCCTGGGGATTCGAACTTCGAACCCTCGATGCCCGGGGCGCTTCCGCCTCGACGGTCCTTCGGGCCGGAGCCCCCGCGGTCGTTCCGGCCGTCATCGCGGGACTGTCGATCGCTGGAATGTCACGACGTCGAGGACGGACGGGGGTTCGGATTCCCGGTGTTACTCGCGGCCGGATCCCGATGATGGTCGTCATCGCGATGTTCGTGGTGCTTCCGATCTCCTTCCTGATGCGTCGGGCCGCATCCGCCGACATCACCACGACGTTCGAGGTGCACGGCGATGCGATCCGGAATTCGCTCTTCGTGCTGCTGGCCACGACCATGCTCGGCGGCGGGCTTGCGATGGGGGTCGCCGTGCTCGGCCAGTCGCGATCCGGAAGGCGTTTCTCGAGCATGTTGATCGTCGCCTTCGCGGTGGTGCTCCTCCTTCCGGCGACCCTCGTCGCGATCGGCGTGGAGGGGACGTGGAACCACGCCGTGACCGGATGGGTCTACGACACGCCGCTCGCGCTGATCCTCGGTGTCACCGGCCGGGTCGGGCTGGTCGCCTGTCTCGTCGGGACGTTCGCGGCCCGTCGGGTCCCCGAGGTCTTCACCACGGACGCCCCGCGGCGGATGATCGACGCGATCCGCGGGCTCCGTCCGGCGCTGCAGCCGGCGTTCCTCGTGGGTGGTCTCGCGACCGGTGCGGTCGCCGCCGGCGAGATCCCGCTGTCCGCCCGGGTCCAGCCACCCGGATTCCCGACCGTGACCTCGGCGCTGCTCAATGCGATGCACTACCAGTACGTCGATTCGGTCCTGCCCGCGGTGTTCGGCCTCGTGGGGCTCGCGGCGATCGCGGCCGCGGGGATCGTCCTGCTCGGCGCGACGACGAAATCCGGCGGCGGAGCCCGGGTGACGACCTCGATCGTCGCCTTGATGCCGATCCTCGCCTTCGGCTGCACGGAGGACGTCGACGTCCGGGCGACCGGGCCGGTCCCCTCCGCGGTCGTCTTCGGACGACCCGGGAACATCGACGGACGTTTCGACTATCCACGGGCGATCGCGCTCGATGCGGACCGGGGACGGGTGTACGTGGTGGACAAGACCGCGCGGATCCAGCGATTCGATCTCGACGGTCGGTTCGAACGATCCTGGACGATGCCCCGGTCGGAGAACGGCAAGCCGACCGGCGTGACCATCGATCCGGAGGGGCGGGTCGTCGTGGCGGACACCCATCAGCACCGGATCGCCATCTTCTCGCCCGACGGGGAACTCGTGGAGACCTTCGGGGAGTACGGGGAGGGGCCCGGGCAGTTCATCTACCCGACCGACGTCGCCATCGCCGCCGACGGAACGTGGTTCGTGTCCGAGTACGGCGGGAACGACCGCGTCCAGATCTTCGATCGTGATCGTCGTCCCGTCGGTTCGATCGGATTCATGAGTCACGACGACCGTGGTGATCGGCCGGGCCTGCTTCGACCACAGTCGATCGCCTGGGACGACGCGGCGCAGGAGCTCTTCATCGCGGACGCCGTGAACCACCGGATCGTGGTCACCGATCGGACCGGCAGGATGCTTCGGGTCCTCGGCGGCGCGGGCGACCTTCCCGGGCGGCTGGCCTATCCCTACGGCCTGGTGCTCGACGGCGAGGACAGCCTGCTCGTGGCGGAGTATGGAAACAACCGGGTCCAGCGCTTGAACCGAATCGACGGAAAATGTCTCGGCGCCTGGGGCGGCGTCGGAATCGAAGTCGGTCGACTCCGGTATCCTTGGGGCGTCGACGCCGGGGGAGGACTGATGGCGGTGCTGGACTCCGGCAACGATCGAGTGCAGGTCGGGGATCTTCCGTGATGATCCGACCGGGAACGCAACGCGACCGAACCCCAGGAGCCCGATGGCATGTTCGCTGACCTGCCCATCCAATTCGAGCATCCGATCATGCTCCTGGTGCTGGTCCTGATCGTGCCGATCGTCCTGCTCGCCCGCCTCGGATCGGCCGGCCAGGGACGCGGGAAGCTCGTCGGTTCGGTCCTGGTGAGGACGATCCTCGTCATCCTGCTGGCGGTGTCGCTCGCCCGCCCGTCGGTGGTCGACCGCGGTGAGAGCGTGACGCTCATGGTCGTCGCGGACGTAAGCCGGTCCATCCCCCGGGACCTCCAGCGGCAGAGCGGTCAGTTCCTCGAGCGGGTGGCCGACGCCAAGCGCAACGAGGAGGATCGAATCGGCGTGGTGACGGTCGCGGAGGAGTCGGAGATCCGGCAGACCCCGGACGTGAACTCGGTGATCCAGCTCGATCATGCCGGTGATCTCGCGGCGACCGATCTCGCGGGCGCGATGCGGACCGCCATCTCGCTGCTCCCGACCGACACCGCGAATCGAATCCTTCTCGTCTCCGACGGGAACGAGACGGAGTCGAACCTGCTGGAGGCCGTCGAACTCGCTCGAGCCAACGACATCCCGGTCGACGTGCTTCCGATCGAATACGAATACGGGAGCGAGATCGTCTTCGAACAGCTTCGGGCCCCCAGCCGGGCGAGGGTCGGGCAGTCCGTCGACCTCCGGGCCTTCCTTCGTTCGTCGAGCGAGACGACCGGCGTCCTCCGCGTCTTCCAGAACGACGTGCTCGTCGATCTCGATCCCGGCTCCACCGCCGACGGTGTCCGGATCGAACTCGAACCCGGATCCAACACGGTCTCCATCCCGGTCACGCTCGAGTCCGGCGGCGCCCAGCGGTTCCGGGCGGAATTCTCCCCCGATGATCCTGACTCCGACGCGATTTTCGAGAACAACGTCTACGAGTCCGTCACCTTCGTCGCGTCGGACGGCCGCACGCTGGTGATCGACGAAGGGGGGACGGAGACCACGGCGCTGGTGTCCGCGCTGCGGACCGGTGGCGTCGAGGTGGTCGTCGAACCCCCGTCGAGCCTCCTCGGTGGAATCGCGTTCCTCAACGGCTTCGACAGCGTGATCCTCGCCAACGTCCCACGTTGGACGATCGACCAGAACGCCGACCGGAGCCTGCGTTCCTACGTCCACGACCTCGGCGGCGGACTGGTGATGATCGGGGGGGACGAGGGTTTCGGGGCGGGTGGCTGGATCGAGTCCGAGACGGCCCAGGCGATTCCGGTCCGGCTCGATCCGCCGCAGGAACGCCAGATGGTGCGTGGAGCGCTGGCGCTCATCATGCACTCGTGCGAGATGGCGAAGGGGAACTACTGGGGGCAACAGACGGCGATCGCGGCCATCGACGCCCTGAGCAGCCTCGACTACGTCGGCATCGTCACCTTCAACTGGGGGCAGGCCGGCCAGGGCATCAACGGCTGTTCCTGGGCCTTCCCGATGCAACCCGCGGGCGACAAGTCGGCCGCGATCGCCGCGGCGAAGAAGATGGTCATCGGCGACATGCCGGACTTCGGGGCGTCGATGACGCTCGCCCGGCAGGGCCTGAACGGCGTCAACGCCGGTCAGAAGCACGTCATCATCATCTCGGACGGCGACGCGGTCCCGCCCAGCAAGACCCTGCTCGACCAGTACGTCGCCGACGGCATCACGGTGACCACCGTGATGGTCGGTGGTCATGGCACTCCCAAGGATCGGGAGAACATGCAGGGGGTCGCGGAGTTCACGGGCGGAACGTTCTACGACGTCACGAATCCGAAGATGCTTCCGAAGATCTTCATCAAGGAGGCGACGCTGGTCACGCGAACCCTCCTGATGGAGGGTGATTTCCAGCCCTCGGTGTCCGCGACCCTCGACGGACCCACCCGGGGGGTCGGCGCGGTACCGGGGATCGGCGGCTTCGTGCTGACGGTTCCGAAGGAGGGACTGGTGAAGGTCCCGATGGTGGTGCCGACGGAGGAGGGGGAGGATCCGCTCCTCGCCTACTGGAACTACGGACTTGGAAAGAGCGTGGCGTTCACGAGCGACGCCGGCGGCCGCTGGGGCACGTCGTGGCCGACCTGGTCCGGATACCAGCCCTTCTGGGAACAGGTCGTCCGCTGGTCGATGCGTCCCTCCTCGCCCCCGAACCTGATGATCCGGGCGAGTACGGGCGATGACGGGCGGGCGGTGGTCGAGGTCGAGGCGATGGGCGCGGATGGCGGAATGGCGAACTTCCTGCAGGGACAGGCGAGGGTCATCGACCCCACCGGCGCCTCATCCGCGGCGTCGCTCCAGCAGATCGGTCCCGGCCGGTATCGAACGGAATTCGATCTGGAGAAGCAGGGGGCCTATCTGGTCAACGTGCTCTTTCCCGAGGGGGACGGGGGAGCGCAGTCGGCTGCGAGCATCCAGGCCGCGATCAGCGTTCCCTACGAAAGGGAGTTCTCGACGGTGCGCGACAACCGGGCGCTGCTCGAGTCGATCGCGGCGAAGACCGGCGGAACGGTCTTCGGGCCGTCGACGGACTTCGAGGTCGTCGATCCGTTCGACCGCACGGGGCTCGAGATGCCCTCCTCGCCCACGCGGATCTGGGACCTTCTCGTGGTGGTCGCGGCCGGGCTCTTCGTCCTCGACGTGGCCGTCCGCCGACTGACGTTCGACTCGCGAGCGGCCCGGGAAGCGGCGGCGAAGGCCATGGCGAGCGGCACGAGCACCGCGGATTCGACGGTCGAGGCGTGGAAGACCGCGCGAAAGCGGGCCGGCCGGGGGCGTGGCCCGACTTCGAGCGGTGCGAACCGCTTCGACGCGGACGAGGACGTGGACGGTGACTTCTCCGTGGCGGACGATCTCTCCACGTCGAATCGCGGCGCGGATGCCGGCGCATCGCCACGTCGCGAGATCTCCACCGGGGAGGCGGCCGCGTCCGAGGAGGAACCGGAGGACACGACCAGCCGGTTGCTTCGAGCGAAGCGGCGGGCCGCGGGCCGGGATGCCGACGGAGGCGTCGATGGGTGAATTCGCCGAGGGGATGCGAACCCGGCTCGACGACGTCGAGACCGTGCAGCGGGCTTGCGAACGTTTCCGGGAGGCCTTCTCGGCACTGCGGAGGAGGATCGGTCTTCGCATCGTGGGGCAGGAAGCGGTGGTCGATCAGGCGTTGATCGCCCTCTTCGCCGGCGGACACGTGCTGCTCGAGGGCGTCCCGGGACTCGGGAAGACGCTTCTGGTCCGAACGCTCGCCGATTCGCTGGGGCTGGACTTCAATCGCATCCAGTTCACGCCCGACCTCATGCCTGCCGACGTGACCGGAACCACGATCGTGGTCGAGGACGGAGTCGGGGGGCGGGCGTTCCAGTTCCGGGAGGGTCCGATCTTCGCGAACATCGTGCTTGCCGACGAGATCAACCGGGCGACGCCGAAGAGCCAGTCCGCCATGCTCGAAGCGATGCAGGAGCGATCGGTCTCGGTCGGCTCGGAGACCCGCCGGCTTCCCGACCCCTTCCTGGTGCTGGCGACGCAGAATCCGATCGAGCAGGAGGGCACCTTCCCGCTTCCCGAGGCCCAGCTCGACCGGTTCCTGCTCAAGATCACCGTCCCCTACGCGGTTCGGGCGGAGCTCACGGAGATCATCCGCCGGACCACCGTGCCGGGCGAGGTCGAGGTGACGCCGGTCCTCGACGCGGAGGACGTGCTCGCCGGCCGTGCCCTCGCCCGTCGCATCGTGATCGCGGATTCGGTGAAGGACTACGCGATCCGACTCGTGCTCGCGACGCATCCCGAGGGTGAATTCGAGATCCCGGCGTACCGGCACTACATCCGCATCGGGGCGAGCCCCCGTGCGGCGCAGGCCCTGGTGTCCGCGGCGAAGGTGGTCGCCCTCATGGACGGGCGGTACGCGGCCAGTCTCCAGGACGTGCGGCGGGTCGCGCTGCCGGCGCTCCGGCATCGCCTCGTGAGGACCTTCGAGGCGGAGGCGGACGGAGTCGACGCGGACGAGATCGTGCGCGGCGTGCTCGATCGGGTGCCGGCGGACGCGGATCATCCGGAGGACGGACCGCCTTCGGGCGCGGTGGTCGCGGGAGGTGCTCGATGAGTCGATTCCCGGACGGGCCGCCACCACGATCGAGCCGGCCCACGAAGGTCGACGAACTGATCGACAGCCGGCTCATGGCGCGGCTGGACCATCTGGACGTGGTCAGTCGCAAGATCTTCAACGGTCGCGTGCAGGGGGAACGTCGCAGCAAGCGACGCGGGCAGAGCGTCGAATTCGCGGACTTCCGCCCGTACGTCCACGGGGACGATCTCCGTTTCGTCGACTGGAACATCTACGGCCGGCTCGACCGGCTCTTCCTGAAGATCTTCCTCGAGGAGGAGGATCTGTCGCTCATCGTGGTGGTGGATGGAACCTCCAGCATGCACTGGGGTGATCCGTCGAAGTTCGAATACGCGCGACGTCTCGCGATGGCGCTCGGCTACATCGGGCTGGTCAACCAGAACCGCGTCTCGCTGGCCGCCTTCGGTGGGCTCGACGCCGAAGGGGAACCGGCCGGCCTGCAGCGGATCTCGAACCTCCGGGGGCGTCGAAGGACCCACGAGATGGGGCGCTGGCTCCTCGGCATCGAACCCGGTGGCGACGGGGGGTTCGAGGAGGCGATGCGGCGGATCGCGATCACCCGGCAGGGGCGTGGGGTGATGATCGTCCTCAGCGACTTCCTGCAGAAGGAGGGCTTCGAACGGGGGCTTCGCTACGTGGCGGGTCGGGGCTACGACGTCTTCGCGATGCAGGTCCTGGCACCTCAGGAGATCGATCCCGGTCGACACGGGATGAGCGGAGACCTTCGACTGGTCGACCTCGAGGACGAAGACGAGGCCGAGGTCACGGTCAATTCGGCGGTGCTACGCGGCTATCGGCGCCGACTCGACGCGTACTGCGGATCGCTTCGCGACTACTGCATCCGGCGAAGCATCATGCACACGCTCGTCGACACCTCGACGGATCTCGACGCCCTGCTGCTCGACTACCTCCGGAAACGGGGGTTGCTCCGATGAGCTGGCTGACCCCGCTGTTCGGCGGCATCGTGCTCGCGTCGGTGATTCCGCCGCTGGTGGCCCTCTACTTCCTGCGTCTGCGGCGCACGCGGCGGTCGATTCCGAGCACCCTGCTCTGGAAGCGATCGGTGGAGGATCTGCGGGCGAACGCCCCCTTCCAGCGTCTCCGGCCGACGCTGCTCCTCTTCCTGCAACTCCTGTTTCTCGGGCTCCTGGGCATCGCCCTGATGCAGCCCCGTTTCGACGCGGGCGAGCGTCGCGACGGCCGGACGGTGATCGTGGTCGACAACTCCTCGTCGATGAACATCATGGATGGGGACGACTCCGGGGAGACCTCGAGGCTGGAGCTCGCGAAGGCCTCCGCCATCGAGCGGATCGAGGCGTTGCACGGCGGAGGTCTCTTCAGCGGGGATGCCGCGGAGATCATGGTCGTCGCCTTCAACGACGAGGCGGAGATCCGGACGCCGTTCACGGACTCGCGACAGACCGCGATCGAAGCGGTCCGGGGGATCGCGGCGACCGACGGGGCGAGCCGGTTGGGTGGAGCGCTCCAGCTGGCCCGCGCCTACCTCACGGTGATCGACCCCGACGCCCAGGTCGGTCCGGTGGCCGCGCCGGCGGTGGTGGAGCTGTGGTCCGACGGGCGGATCGACGATCTCGACGAACAGGTGCTTCGCGACGGCGAGCGACTGGAGTATCACCGGGTCGGTTCCGTCGACGCCGGCAACATCGGGATCGCGTCGATCGCCGCGCAGCGTCCCTACGACGCGCCCGGGAAGATCCAGGTGTTCATCGCGGTCGAGAACCCCACCTCGGAGACGCGCGTCACGGATCTGCAGCTGAGCGTCAACGGCGTCGTCCGGGCGATCACCCCCGTTCCGATCGAGATCGGGCCGGAAACCGTCGAGCCGGGTCTCGGCGTGATTCCCGGCCGGAAGCAGTTCGCCTTCGCACCGTTCGAACAGGAACGCGGTGCGGTGATCGAGGTGCTGCTCCTGAACGAGGACTCGCAGCCGACCGACGACGTCGCGATGCTCGTGGTGCCACCCGCACGCCGTCTGAAGGTCGCGTTGGTGGATGCGGATTCCTTCGTCCTCCAGTCGATCCTCGAGGGCATGGCCCTCGAATCGCTCGATCTCCTCACGCTCGACGGATACGCGGCGCTCGCAGAATCGGGCGGTCTCGACGACTACGACGTGATCGTGCTCGACGACGCCGCCGTCGAGACGCTTCCGCCCGGGCGGTACCTTTCATTCGGCCGGACGCCTCCGATCGAGGGCCTGACCGAATTCGGGGATCCGGCGACCGGGGTCGTGGTGCGTCGAAGCGCGGAGGACCACCCGGTCCTGCGCTACGTGAATCTCGACGAACTCTTCGTCTCGTCGATGCGGAAGATCACGATGGGAACCGGCGTCGATTCGCTCATCGAGTCGGGAGACGGCCCGATGGTGGTCTCGGTGGATCGGGGACCCATCCAGCTGATTCACGCGACCTTCGACCCGCTGGATTCCAACTGGCCCTACCTCCGGTCCTTCGTCAACTTCGTCCCGAACGCCGTCGAGCACCTCGGTGGTCTCGGGGATGCGCTGGCGACCGTCGGCGTGGCGCCGGGGACGCCGCTGACGTCGAGGCTTCCGGCCCAGGCCGTCGGCTTGAGCGTGAGGCGACCGGACGGGTCGGAGGTCGCCGTGGAGTCGGCCGACCCCACCACGTTCGCGTGGGGACCGGTGCGCCGCGCCGGACTCTACGAACTGTCCTGGATGGAGCCCGGCGACGACACGCCGAGGCGACGGACCTTCGCGGTCAATCAACTCGACCCCACCGAACGGCGGGTCGCGGCGGCGGAGTCGATCGAGCTCAGTCTCGATCGCATCAAGGGCGAGGCGGCGGCCGCGGGCGGGACGCGATGGCAGGATTTCTGGCCCTGGCTCCTCGGAATCTCGCTGGCGCTCATGGTGCTCGAGTGGTGGATCTGGCAGCGTCAGTCCGCGTCCGGTTGACCAGATCCGGAAGGGAGGCGGGACTCAGGCGTCGCTGCGAAGCGACTCGAGAAGGTCGTCGTCGATGCCGAGGAACTCGCGCATGTGGCGGTCGTAGGCCTCCTGGTCCTCTTCGCGACTGAAGTCGAGCCGGAGTTCGTTGATGACCTTGGTGCCCTGGCCGATCCAGTCGTTCCAGGTCTCGGCCGAGATGTTCTCGCCGATCCAGCCGCCCACCGGCCCCTTGAAGGGCGGTGCCTTCATCGCGGTCCCCAGCTTGCCGGTCCGGCGGCAGGTGAACGTCCCCGCCTCGGCCGCTTCCCGGGCGGCGGCCTTGGCCGCGTCGGAGGCTTCGGGCGCGGTCCGTCCGATCGACTCCAGCGCCGTGACGATGGCGTCTCGGACCATCAGGTCACCCTTGGCGACGGCTTTCTCATGCCCCTGCTCGAGATGCTGAACCGCCTTGTCCTCGAGTCCCGCGGCGATCATCGCCTCGCCGGCGAGCTGCCAGGCCTTGCTCATGTCCGGGTTCAGGACCGTGACCCGTTCGAAGCTGGAGGCCGCCTCGGCGGCTCGGTTCGCCTTCAGGTAGGCGTTGCCGAGCGAGAAGAACGCCATCTCGTTGTCGGGATCCGCGGTCGTCATGTTCTCGAACTGGGCGATGCGTTCGAGGAGTTTCGGGTCATCCGCAGAGGGGGGGGGCTGGTTGCTCATGGCGGGGATGCTACCCCAGCGGGAGTCCTCGCGGCGGAGGGATTCGAGGCTTTCACCGCCGCCGCCCGGATCGCGAGGTCGTTCAAGATCCTGCGAACACCGTCCGACCGTTCTGTCCGTGATCGACGCGGACCCTCGGATCCAGCGAGGATCGAGCCTCCGATCCTTTCACGGGGTGAACGCCCGGCCGTCCCGGCTCCGAGCCGCCGGGGGCCTCCGTCGAGGACTGGCCTGAACGGACCCGGATCGGGGTGCGCCGACCGGCATGCCTACCTCGAGGGGACCAGGATCTGCAGCATGGTCCGCGTGGTTTCAAGCATGGACAGGTCGGGTTGGAGCCCGGAGAGGGCGTCGAGAAAGAGCTTCGCCTCGTGATTCAGATCGATCCCGTCCGCGGCACTCACGACGTCGCCCACGGTGAGCTCGCCGATCTGGATCTTCCCGTGCGTGTCGATGAGCCGGTCGATCCACGCCAGCACGCCCAGGCGTCTCGGCGTTCCTGCGACGAGCATTCGCCATCGGCGGCACCAGTCCTCGACGAGGACATCCCGGCGTGATTCCGCCTGCTGGCGATAGATCTGCAGCGGACTTCGACCGGAAAGCGCCTGCTCGGCATCGATGGCACGGATACGGAGATAGCGGCCGATCCGCACGCCGGGAAGCACGCCCTGTTTGCGGTGTCGCTCCAGCGTCCTGCGTGAGACGCCGAATCGACACGCTGCATCGTCGAGGGTGATCCACTCGTCTGGCGATTCCGCACTGCTGGTCAAGGTGTTCTTCCGTCCGGCTGCTGCACCTGTGAATCCCGCGCTTTCTGGGCGTTGACATCGCAAGGGAGCGCGGCTGCGTTCTCATGCGTAGAAATGGCGGATCGTGATGGCGAATTCTCGATTTACGCGAAAAACATCCCGCGGCAATTGGAGCTTCGGCGACGAGAGACACGAGAAAACCACCCCGACCGGAAAAGGGCCGGGGTGGTTTCAAAGGTTGACTGGTGGGGTCGAGACCACCCGATGCGATGCATCGCGATCAGCGTCTCGGGCGTTTCGCGGGTGGCTTGAAATATCGAACCGGGATCAGGAGGTCGAGTGGAATCGGTGCCGATGCCCACTTCGGTTCCACTCCCGGGCCCTTCACCAGCGGCATGCGTCCACCGGTCGATCCCGAGGCATCGATCAGCCCGCCCTGGCCGGTGTGGAAATACCGGATCAGGTCCTTTTTCCGTCGTTCATGGGCGGCATCCGCCGGGTCGGGCAGTGTGATTCCGACGAAAAGCAGCGTCAGGAGCATCGTCACCGGTGGAAGGAACGGGGGTCGCGGTCGACCGAATGAGCGTGAACGAAGGTTGGTCATCGAGATCTCCTTTCCTCAGTTCGTGGCGTCGAAGATGTGAGCGGCATCGAGAATCCGCCAGCCGACTTCCCGGAAGCCGGGAAAACGGCCCATCGTTCCACTGATGGTGCGGATCTCCTCCTCATCGAGGTACCAGTCCGGTTGCATGCCGGTGAGGTCCGCGATGCGCTGGCGGCGGAAGTTCTCGAGGGTGAATGCACGTTCCCGGAGCGCCCAGTTCCCGAGCACGTTCGCGATCTCGGTGGCCTTGTTGGTGAGAATCGCCATCGGTCGATGCAGCGTCGCCTGATCGAGGTGGCGAAGGGCGATGTTGCAACCGAAGATCGACCACCATCCCCAGGATTCGAGGAGGTCACCCGGAAGCGACGCCGTCTCCGGATCGACCACGTCCTCGATTCCGGCGAGGATCCGATCGATCGCCTCCCGGGGTTCGATCGCCCCGGTCGCCACCTCGACCTCCAGCAACGCGCCTCGCGCGGTGTTCGCCACGCCTTCATACGCGGGACTGGGGTGGTCCCTGGCAAGCTCCAGATGAAGTTCGACGGCGCGATGAAGATGTTCCTCGGCCTCTCGGGCGATTCCCGAAGGTTCGGTCCGTTCGTCGTCGAGCCGCCGTCGAGCCACGTTCCCCCTGACGTAATGCGCCAGCGCGAGCGCGACCCGCGTGGCCTCGCCCTGAGGCCCGGTTCGGTCGAGCCGCTCGATCAGATCCCTCGCGACTGTCCTCGCTTCGAGCAGATGCCAGAGCGTGTAGTGGGCGTTGGCGAGATTCGCCTGCAGCATCGACTGGACGTCGGTGTCCCTGCAACCCATGGAAAGGCCTTCCTGGCAGGACTCGAGCGCCCGGGGATATCGCCCGAGACCGTCCCAGGCGCCGACCTCCCGATTGCAGGTGATGGCGTGTTCCCGCGGTGTCGTCGCGACCAGACGCATCCGGCGTGCGATCTGGAGCATGTCCTGGTAGCGGCCCGCCTCGTGGGCCTTGAGCGAGGCGATCCCGAGTTCACGAAACGGACAGGTCTCGATTCGACTCGCGGCATCGTGATCGCTCCACACGCTTTCGGCGACATCACCGACGTTCCAGTCGAGGGCGTCCGCAAGCCCGACGAGGAGGTCCAGCTTGGGGTTGCCGCTTTCGGGAACGATCTTCGAGGGATCTCGGCCAAGGACCCTCGAGAGTTCGGTCCGCGACCACCCCCGATACATGCGTGCAAGATCGACGAATCGGCTGAGTTTCAGCCGCTGGGAGTCGGACTTCGCCATGTCTTCGATTTCCTTTCTCGTCTCACGGCCCCTCGCCGGCGACGCAATCTCGCTCCGATCTGACGAACGGAGGCGACCTTGGTGGGAAGTGGACCTGGGGCGCGGGCCATTCGGACAATCGGGGATTTTTCCGGATTTGAACGTTGCTCCGAGGGAGGGGGTTTCGGGCGGAGGCCCGGATGGATCCCGTCATTGCCCGGGACACGCCATCTGGCGACAATCCTGCCATGCCCGATGCCACCTTCGAAATACCGGTCGAGGATCCGAAGACGGCGGTCGTGGCGGCGAAGTTCGCCGATCGGCTCGAGATCTGCCGGGCGCTCGACCGCGACGGGCTCACGCCCTCGCCCACCCTGGTCGTACGGATCCGCGAGGCGATCGAGATCGCTGGAATTCCCGCGCCTCGTCTCGCCACTCTCTTCCAGGAACGACCGCCTCCGCCCGATCGGCGACGATGCGAGGCCGACATCTTCAGGATCGAGGCGGGATCGATGCGACGACTGGAGACGATCGTGCCGGAGTACGCCTCGCTCGGCGTCGAGACCGTCGTCGTCGGCTTCCTCGATTCGAAGGCGGAGATCGACTTCGAAGCCTGTGCCGAGGCGGTCGAGATCCATCGCACGCATGGTCTCGAAACGGCCTTTCATCGTGCCTTCGACTTCACGCCCGATCCGGCGGAGGCGTTGTCCGGTCTCTCCCGCGCGGGGGTGTGCCGGACCTTGTCCGCGGGCGTGCGGGGATTCGAGATCGGGGGTGTTCCGGAAGCGATCCGGATCGAACGACTTCGCTCGCTCGCGGTGCTCGGTTGTTCCCTCGACCCGCCGGTCGAGGTGGTGCCCTGCGGCGGAATCCGGTCGCGCAACGCACGCGGCTTCCTCGAGGCCGCGGGGCACCTCCACGCCAGTTGCCGGGCCCCTGCGGAGCAGGGTCGCGAGGCGATGTTCGATCGCCGGGAAGCCGCCGGCCTTCGCGGGCTGGTCCACGGCGACGCCCGCGCCTGACGATCGCCGCCGCGGTCCGCTACCCTTGCGTCGAATGTCGGTCGTCGCCACCAACCTGTGCGGGATTCCACTGCGGAATCCCCTGATCGCCGCGGCCGGGACCGCGGGATACGGGGCCGAGATCGCCGACGTGGTCCCTGCGTCCCGGTTCGGCGCGATCACCACCAAGTCGATCACCCCCGAATCGAGGGCTGGGAATCCACCCTGGCGAGTCACCGATCTTCCGGCGGGGATGTTGAACGCGATCGGCCTCGCGAATCTCGGCCTCGATCGATTCGTCGACGAGGTCCTGCCCGGACTCGCGGATCTGGACACCGTGCTGATCGGTTCGATCGCGGGTCACTGCATCGACGACTACGTCGAGGTCGCGACGGCGTTCGGCGATGACGCCGCGGCGTCGCTCCGGCTCGTGGAATTGAACGTCTCCTGCCCCAACACCGCGACCGGGCGGCTGCTCGGCTCGGATCCCGACGCCCTGGCCGCGCTCGTCGCCGCCGTTCGCGAGGCGCTCGGTGCCAAGCCGATGCTGGTCAAGCTTTCGCCGGGCGACTCCGACGTCGCGGGACTCGCGATCGCCGCGGTCCGGGCCGGGGCCGACGGCCTGACCGTCGCGAACACCTATCCCGCGATGTCGATCGACCCGGAGACCCGTCGAAGCCGGATCGGACGTGCCGCAGGCGGGATGTCCGGTCCTGCGGTGCATCCGATCGCGGTGAAGCTGGTGCACGACGTCCGGGCGAGGCTCGCCGCCGAGGGGCTGCCGGTCCCGATCGTGGGAATCGGCGGGGTCCAATCGTGGTCGGACGCCGCGGAGTTCACGCTCGCGGGCGCGACCGCCGTCGGCATGGGGACCGGTCTCTTCGTCGACCCCGGAGCGCCGAGACGCGTCGTCCGCGGGCTCGAGAAGTGGGTGCTTCGGCAGGACGCCGCGGGGATCGACGACCTGGTGGGCGGATTCGAGCCGTGATCCGGAGGGCGGAATGAATCCGAGGGACCGGACGCGATTCGACGTGCTGGTCGATGAAGTGGTCGAAGCGCTTCCCGATCCGATTCGTCGCCTGCTCGACGAGAAGCCGGTGTTCGTCGAGGACCGACCGAGTCCGGACGTGCTCGCGGAGTTCGGGCTCGATCCATCGGACGCCGACGAGATCTGCGGACTCCACACCGGACCGATGGCCACGGAGCGATCCGTCGAAGGACGTTCCGAGGGCGTGGAGGCGATTCATCTCTATCGGTCGGGGATCGTCGCCTGCTCGGGAGGCTGGTCACCGTGGCGGGAACCCGACGAGGACGGCCAGATGATCGACGGTGGAGGGGTCGACCTCATCCGCGAGGAGATCCGGATCACCTTGCTGCACGAGATCGGTCACCACTTCGGGCTCGACGAGGACGATCTCGAGGCGCTTGGCTTCGCCTGATCCGCGTTCCATCCCCGTCGGGTCGGGTGAGGGCGATCAGACCCCTGCTTCCGCCGGCTCGAGGTAGAGGATCCGGTCGCAGTTGGGACACTGCTGGACCCCGGTGTCGCCGGCGTGGAGGTTCACCACGAGGTGGTAGGGGAGCGTGACGTGGCAGGCGCCGCATGTGTAGTCGCGATCCTTCTTGCTCAACTCGATCACCGGCGCAAGCGTCTCTCCTTCGGTGAGCTCCGCCACCTCCTCGAAGATCCTCAGGACCGCATCGGGCATCCGCCCGGCCGCGGTGCTCCGCTCGGATTCGAGCTCGCCGACCCGTTCCGAGACGGCGGCGGTGCACTCCGCCTGTTCGGTGCGGGCCGTCTCGCAGAGTCGGGACTGGTTGTCGACCGATTCCGACATCGTGGTCGCTTCGGTCTCCGCGGACTCGATCTTCTCCATCTCACCGAGCTGGGTCGTCTCGATCTCGTCACGGAGCGCCTCGAGGGACTTCATCTCGGCGAGGATCGCGCGGTACTGCTTGTCGTTGGTCGACGCGTTGAGCTCGCTTCGAAGCTTGTCGATGCGATCTTTGTAGTCGGTCGACTCGCCCTCGAGGTTCGCGACCTGCGCCTGAAGCTGGCGAAGCTGGGACGCCTTCTCCTCATGTTCCGCCTTGAGGCGTTGGAGTTTCCGCGTCCGGGCGTCGAGCAGGTCGGTCGCGTTCTCCACCCGTGTCCGCAGGCCACGCAGCTGACTGTCCACCTGGTACAACGACATGAGATCTTCGGTAAGGGTCATCCCGGAGATGGTATCACCCATCGCCTCGTCATTCCGGGTTTTTTCGGGTGGTGGGAAACCGGTCTCTCGACGGTCTCAGCCTCGCGTGCCGACCTGGAGGATGATCCACGCGACCGGGCCGGCTGCGAGGGGCGAGTCGAGGACGTCGAGGATCCCACCCATGCCGGGCAGTACCGAACCGCTGTCCTTCGCGCCCGCCGCACGCTTCAGGAGGCTCTCGACGAGATCGCCACCGGCCCCCACGACGGCGAGCAGGACGCCGCCCACGATCCCCGCGGCGAGACCGAGTTCGGCGGCGGGCACGGCACCCCGCGAGAGGATGGCGACCCCCGCACCGGCGGCGGCGGCGAAGGCGAGGCCGCCGAGTCCACCTTCGATGGTCTTCTTCGGGCTCAGCCACTCGATGAGCTTCCGGCGTCCGACGAGCATTCCGGTGAAGTAGGCGCCGATGTCGCCGGCCTTGACGACGAGGACGAGTCCCGCCACGAGCCAGGCGCCGTGGGCCTCGATCGCGAGGATCCAGAAGGCCGGGAGCAGGCCGGTCCAGATGCCGATCCCCGCGATCGCGGTCGCGCCGACGAACGCGCCGCCGATCCGACGGCTCATCGCGAGCCCGACGAGCGCGATGCCGAATCCGATCACCGGTCCGAGCATCGCGACACCGATCGCGAGGATCGGATCCGTGAATTTCGAGGCGACCAGGCTCGCGAGGTACATCGCGAGGGAGGCGGCGATCGCGAGTCCGGACGGGCATCGCGTCCCGCAGGCGCGGACGAGGGAGGCGGCCTCACCGGCCGCGATCGGGACCAGCATCGCGAAGACCACGGCGAACACCATGCCGGGGGCGGAGCCCATGATCCCCCGAGCGTCGACTTCGACGAGCAGGACGAGGAGCGCGATGAGGATCGGCCCGGTGATCAGACGCTGTCGCAGCATGGTGTTTCTCGCGGTGCGATCGAAGTGGTTCGCGCGGACGCCGTCGCTTCAGTATCGGGGGACGTCCCCGTCGATCTCGATCGACCACCGATCGATGCCGCCGGCGAGCGACCGGGCTTCCGAGAATCCTTCCTCGCGGAGGAAGGCGACGACCCGGAGACTTCGCACGCCGTGATGGCAGAGCACCACGACGAGGTCGTCCGCATGATCCTCGAGGTCCGGGAGATGGGACTTGATCTCCCCCATCGGGATGTGTCGGGCACCGTCGATCGACGCGATCTCGACCTCCTCGGCCTCCCGGCAGTCGATCACCAGCGGGGACTCGCCGTCCTGTCGCAGCGATCGGAGTTCCTCCGGCGCGATCTCCCAGGGATGGTTGGTCGTCATTCGCGATTCTCCGGGGTGGTGGCGGCGTCTGCAGGACGGTCGAATGCCGGCCGGATCGAACCGGTGTCGAGCCCGGGGTCGGGCGTCGTCGCGACCGGGTCGGCCTCGATCGTCGGTGGTTCGGGGACGGGCTCGATGCGGGCGGGTGCAGCCGCTGATCCCGGGCCGGGCAGCAGGCCCCAGCCGCCGACGGGCTCCAGCACCGTCGAGTCCGGGCACGCGTGGATCATCCGGAACGGCGCGGCCACGAGATCGAACGCCGCGACGAAGGGATCCGCCATCGCCGATCGGCGCACCGCGCCGCGATCGGTGGTCGTTGACATCGCGGTCGCGATCGTCGGGAAATCGAGGTTCTCACCGACACGACCGACCTCGCCGTCCGGGGGAATCACGGGGGTGGCGTAGGTCGGATTGCAGGCGACGGCGGGCATCGAGATCTCGAAACGGATCGTCGGCCAGTCGCTTCGATCGAATCCGGCGTCGAGCGAGGGATGCCACGGATCCTCCGAATCACTTCGAATCGTCGATGGGTCGCCGTCCCGGTTCGAGAGGATCGAGGCCGGAGGGTTCGGCGCCGAGCAGCCCCCGATCAGGATGCAGACGATCCATGCAAGGTGCGGACGATGGTCGTTGGCGTGGTTCATGATTCCTCCTCGGACGTCCAGTCCGACTCGAGCGGCGCGTCGTCGATCCGGCATTCTCGCAGCGCCGCCCGAATCGTGTCGAGGTCGAATCCCCGACGAGCGAGCTTCGTGGCGGCGCGGCGAATCGATCCGGGATCACCCGCATCGACGGATCCTCCGAGACGGTGGAGGGCGGTGATCGCCGCCTCCACTTCGGGCGATGCCGAGGTGGTCCCCGGTTCGTGATCGGGGTCCGATGCCGCGATCTCGAAGCCGGCCTCGATGCTCGTCGCGTCGAGTCCGGCCGATTCGAGCCGCCGGCGGCATTCCGCATCGCTTCGACCGTCCCGTCGCCAGGCGGCGATCCGGGCTCCGGCGAAGCCGGAATCATCCAGCCAGCCGTCCGCCACGAGTTCGTCGATCACCACGGCCGGGATGGTCTCCTCGAACCCGCGGCGGACCAGCTTCCTGGCGATCTCGGTGGAGGCGTGGGCGCGGCCGGCCAGCAGGTCGAGCGCGATCGCCCGGGCGGCGCGGACATCGATCGACCGCAGCGCCGCCACCACCCTCGGATCGGCGGCCGGGAGTCCCGCGACGATCTCCTCGGCATCGATCTCCGATCGTGGAAGGGTGCCGACCGCGACACCGTCGATCTCCAGCGTCAGCAGGCCGGGGTGATCCGGATCGGTTCGGACGCCGGTGACGCGTTCGACGTCCTCCGACTGCGGATCGGAACCGGCTTCCGGAGCCGTTCGGGAATCGCGCGGCCGCGGGCGGTTCATCCGTCGAGTTCCATCCGGAGCGCCTCCAGCTCCGATCGGGCGTGGGCGTCGCCCCCGCGTCGGGCGGCCTCCAGTCCCGCGTCCACCGCGGCGACCGCTTCCGCGACGCGATCGAGCGATTCGAGGGACCTGGCCTTGTGGAAGTGGAGATAGCCGTCGTCGGGATCGGCGGCGATCGCCCGGTCGTACCACTCCAGCGCGGTCTCGTGCGCCTCGGCCTTCGCGTGTTCCTGGGCGATTCCGTAGAGGCAGAACGCGTCATCGGGCTCGGACTTCAGCATCTCGAGCAGTCGCTTCATTCGGTCGGATTCCGTCATGCCCCGATTGTCCGTCGAATCGATGCCGAGGACAAGCGGTCGGGTTCGTGCTTCGGGGCGGAAACCGCTAGGCTCCGGTCATGACCGTCACCCACGACCCGGATGCCAGGCATCACCGCACCCGTCCCGCCGCGACCGGGATGGTGATCGCGACCTGCCTGGCGATGCTGGCCCAGACCGGTTGCGACGAGGGGTATGCCGCCCGCCAGACCATCGACCTCCGGCCGCGGATCGTCGAGGTCCAGGATCACCACGGCGGAACCCGGCGAATCACCGTCGTCAACGGGGAACAGTGGTACCAGTCGTTCGGTCCGGCCATCGAGATCATCGACGCGGAGGACGGCCTTCGGATCAGCGCGATCGACCTCGGGCCGTTCGGCACCGTCCCACCGATCAGCGACATGCTGCTGGCGGGGGACGGCGACCTCTACGTCGTCTACGCCAACGATCGGGTGGTCCGTTTCGATCTCTCGAATCCCCGTCGCCCGACCGAGGCGCGGACCTGGACCCGCGCCGATCTCGGTGTCAGGCCGATTCATCTCTCGGACGCGGCGGACGCGATCTGGGTGTCGGGACGCGAGGGCCTGGTACGGCTCGACGAGCCCGGCGTGGTCCGGCTCGCGAACCTGGCCGATCCACCGTTCCTCGGTCACGTGATCGACGGGACGGGGACCGGGCCCGTGGTGACGAACCGTCGCCAGATCATCTCGGTCGACGACGGGCGGTACCTCGGCGCGGCGTCGGATCTGCGACCGGTGCCGCAAGCGATCGCCGCTCGCCTCGGCCGGGAGGCCAGCGTCTTCGTGCTGCGTGGCGCGAAGGCCAGCACCGTGGGGTTGATGGGTCCGGACTTCCGACAGCTCGATTCCGAGACGTTCGGGGAGACCGTCTGGACGGCGAGGGTACTCGGTGACCGCCTGTGGGCGGTCTGCGAGGACGAACTGATCACCTGGCGAATCGACGATGAAGGTCGGATGGTCGAACCGCAGTTCATCCCGGTGAAGGGGGCGCGGGACATCGGGCTCCTTCGCCCGAACTACTACGCGGTCGCCGGCACCTTCGGCCGGGCGATCTACCGGTTCAAGGCCGATGGCGGAGGCGCCGCGGATGAATTCCTCGCGGTTGAACGGAGTCCCGGACGCATGGTCCAGGCGATCACCGATGGCCGTCGGGTGCTTGCCGGCAGCGAGGAGGGCAACTGGCTCTACCGGATCGGCGGTCGCATGGAACTGTCCGAGAAGGACCTCGAGAGCAACACGGCCGGCTCGAGGAGGGTCACCCTGAGCTGGGGCGAGGCGGAGATCGGCGCGGATCGGGGTTCGCTCTCGATCACGCCGCTCGCCGGCCCGGACTTTCGATGGACGCCGCCGAACGAGGGAAGGATCTACACCCTGGAGACGGCGGACGACCGGGTCTGGGTGGGGCACGACCAGGGCGTCGACGTCTTCGAATTCCGCGACGACGCGGTCCGCTCGACGGGTTCGATCGTGATGGAGGGGCCCGTGGCCTGGCTCTTCCGCCCCCGGGTGGGCAACGAAGTCGCCTTCGTCAGCGCGTTCGGGGGCATCGGGACGGCGGAAGCGGTGCCGGATCCGAACGCGGATCCCGATCTCGTCCAGCGGGTCCGTCCCGAGGAGGCCGCGGACGCGGAGGAATCGATGCGACAGGCGGGCGGCCTGCCGCAGTCGTCGGAGCGCTGAGACCGCGGATCAGGTCGCGTCGGCGTTGGCGCAGTAGCGGCGGCAGATCGAGTCACCGGCGCATCCACCGCCACGGGCCTTGCACACCTTTCGTCCGTGGAAGATGAAGAGGTGGCTCAGCAGGCACCACGACGGACGTGGAAAGAGCGCCATGAGGTGCGGTTCGATCCGCTTCGGATCGGTTTCGTCGGTCAGTCCGAAACGCTGCGAGATCCGGCCGACGTGCGTGTCGACCACGACCCCGACGTTGATTCCGAACGCGTTGCCGAGGACCACGTTCGCGGTCTTTCGCGCGACGCCGGGCAGGTCGAGCAGCGATTCCATGTCGTCGGGCACCGCGCCGTCGTGTCGTTCGACCAGCATGGTCATCGCGCCGTGGACGCTCTTCGACTTGTTTCGCCAGAAGTTCAGGGTCCGGAGATGTGGGGCGATCGCCTCCGGCGAGGACGCGGCGAAATCCGCCGGCGTCGGGAAGGCGGCGAAAAGGCCCGGGGTCGCCTTGTTCACGCCGACGTCGGTGGCCTGGGCGCTGAGGATGGTCGCCACGAGGAGTTCATGCGGGCTGTTCGCGTCGAGCTCGCAGTGGGCGTCGGGATATCGCTTGCGGAGCGCCGCGAGGATCCGCGACGCCCGGCGGACGTCGTCGTCGGAGCGTTCCGGGAGATCGAAGCCGGTCTTGAGTCGCGGGCCGCCGACCGGTGGGGGATTCCTCATCATCGCCGGTCGCTCCTCGCGGGTGCGGAGGCGATGCCGCCGGCGATCACGGCGACCAGCACGGCCGCGAAGGTCAGCTGAACCGCACGCTCCGCGGATCGGTGCCAGGGATCGAAGGCGGCGTACGCGGCGGCGGCGGCTTCGCGGTCGCCGGAGTTCACCGCCTCCCGCCAGGTCTCCAGCGCGGTCTCGACCGAGGGGAGGACGCCGATCAGGTACCAGGCGAAGGTGACGATGGCGAGCATCGCGGCCGTGGTGCCCACTCTCCGGGAGATCGACCTCGGGCGTCCGACGGGGGCGCCCCGGCGAAGGACGAGCAGCACGAGGGCGAGGATCGCGCATCCCGTCTGGACCCGCGCCGACGCCTGGAACACCGGGTGCACGACGTATCCGGCGACGAACCTTCCTGCGGCCTCGTGGTCGTCTCCGAAGAAGGCTTCGACCCGATCCGTCGTGACCTCCATCGCGGGAAGGCCGGTGAAGGCGCTCATGGCGGTCGCCGCCGGCGCGACCAGGGCGGCGCACCAGACCACGAGGATCAACCACCAGGTCATCGCGGCGAACATCGAGAGGATTCCGGGTGGCTTCAAGCGGGTGCTCCTGGATCGAGGTGGGTCGATTCGATCGGCGTCGCCGCGGGGGACCAGGTGGCGGCGCGTTCCCAACGTTCCTGCTTCCAGATGGGGGTCTCGCGCTTCAGGCGGTCGATCGCCGCACGGCATCCGCGGAACGCGGCATCCCGATGGGCCGCGACCGAGACGATCTCGACGCTGATCTCCCCGATCGCGACGAGACCCGAGGCGTGTCGGATCGACAGCATCGTCAGGTCGAGGGTCTCGAGGAGCTCGCGGGCGATGGTGCGAAGGCTTCGGATCGCGAGCGTGGGATGGACCTCGTAGTCGAGGGCGATCAGCGAGCCGTGCTCCGGATGGGTCTCCGGTCGGGTCCTCCCGCGGAAGACGCATTCCCCGCCGATCCCGGCGTCCACCCACGTCGACCGGCGCGGATCGGGGATCCGCAGCCCGCCCGACTCGATCGCGGCGTGCACGCCTTCCGGCGTGTCGGGGTCCGGGGAATCGGGGATCGGGCCGTTCATTCCGGAATCGTAGACGACCCGCCGCGATATCGTGGGGCGATGTCCGGTACCGACGACTCCCGCGCCCGCTTCGGGCTCACCCTGGCGCCGATCGCCGCCGACCCCCGCGTCGGACTCCGGTCCATCGCGCGACTGGGGATTCCCGGCGTCCAGGTCTCCGCCGGGCAGAAGGGAACCCGGCCCCGGGATCTCGACGGTTCGGGTCGTCGGGATCTCTTCACGTTGGTCCGACGGCTCGAACTCGAGGTCCGCGGGGTGGATGCCTGGCTGGATCCGGCCACGCTCCTTGATCCGGAGCGGGTCGATGCCGCGGTCTCGGCGTCGCTCGAGGCGGTCGAACTCGCGCACGACCTCGGTCGGGTGCCGCTTTCCACGCGTTTCCCCGGCGAAGGCGGCGAATCCGCGATCGAGGCGATCCTGGCGCGAGCCACCCGGCTCGGCGTCGAGGTCATCGATCACGGGGTCCCGCCGCGGGGGCGCGGCGTGCGGGAGTTGGATCCCGGTCGCGAGGCCGGGGGGCTGCTGGTTCCGGATCCCGTCGATTCGACGGTGCGGCCCGCCGAGTCGGCGGTCACCGAGACGATCGAGGGACTCGGCATCGGGCTGGATCCCCCGGCATGGTTGGTCGCGGGCTTGAATTGCGTCGATGCGGCCGCCCGCGGAGCGTCGGCGGTCCGCCTGGCCGATCTCTCGCCCGACGGAATGCGCATCCCGATCGGTGATCCGGACGGACGAATCGACGGCGTCAGCCTGCTGGTCGCGGCGCGAACGGCGGGATTCGACGGGATGCCCTTGATCGACGTGCGTCGATGGGTGGATCCACTCGCGGGAATCAGGACCACGATGGAGGCCCTCGCAGGCATCTGAACGAACGCGGCCCGCGTTCAGCGACGCGTTTCGTGGATCGCGTGCCGGAGCAGCGGAATCACCAGTTCGCGGGTGGCCGTCTCGACCGCGTGCACCGATCCCGGCATCGAGAAGACGAGCAGTCCGCCGCCCGCGCGGCGGATCACGCCCGCGGTGGCCCGGCTGAGCAGTCCGGCGACGCCGATCGCCTCCACGCTCAGCGCGCGGAATCGTTCGCCGTAGCCGTCGAGCTCGACGTCGATCAGGTCGCGGACCACCTCGACCGTCCCGTCCCGCGGAGCGATCCCGGTCCCGCCGGTGATCACGATCGCATCCGCCTGCGGGTCGGCCACCGCGTCTTCGATCGCGGATCGAATCGCGACCGCGTCGTCCGGTACCAGATTTCGACGAAGAAGCACCAGTCCGTCCGCGCGAAGGATCGTCTCGAGGTGGTCGCCGCCTCGATCCGTCTCGCGGGTCCGGGTGTCGCTCACCGTGAGGACGTGGAGGTGGGGCGGATTCGCATCCGCCCGTCGATTCGCGGCCGATTCGTGGGATTCAACGCTCATCGGCTGGGATCCGAGAGGAAAGGGGCGTGCAGGCGGAGGACGTGCAAGGTAGCGTGCCCTCGACCCATGAGCATCATCGGCCACGGCATCGATCTCGTCGAAATCGAACGCATCGAACGGATGCGGGTCGATCACGGCGCCACGTTTCTCGACCGTTGTTTCACCGCGGGTGAACAGACGTACGCGGAGTCCGCACCTCGGGTCCGGGCGGAGCGCTACGCCGCCAGGTTCGCGGCGAAGGAGGCCATCCTCAAGGCGTTCGGCACCGGACTGCGCGAGGGAATCTCCTGGACCGACATGGACGTCGTTCGGAACGATCTCGGGGCGCCGTCGATCGTGCTCGTCGGGCAGGCCGCCGA
This sequence comes from Planctomycetaceae bacterium, assembly GCA_002684855.1. Classification (GTDB taxonomy): domain Bacteria; phylum Planctomycetota; class Phycisphaerae; order Phycisphaerales; family SM1A02; genus UBA12014. The sequence goes on from NYWD01000038.1 coordinate 39,401, forward strand.
ACTCGCCGCCACCATGGGAATCACCTCCTGGCGGCTCTCGATCTCCCACACCGCCGACCTCGCGATGGCCAGCGTCATCGCGGTCGGAGATCCGCCGCCGGTCGCCGGTGCCGGGATGGAGGGCTGAAGCACGATGGCGAGGCGAAGCGGCCCCACGCTCTATGAGGCGATGTCCCAGTCACCGACGACGCCCAAGCCAGCCGTCGGGCGTCGGAATCGTGGCATGGATTCGGAGCGACCCGCCGCGGCGACCCTGCTCACGCCCGGGCGGTCGATCCGGTTGCCGGTCGGCTTCGCCTGGGTGGGTGTCGTGCTCGTCGCCGGGTTGATGATCGGGGCCTACCTCCTTGGTTTCAGCCGGGGTGGGCGGATCGCGGAGGAGACGGCGAAGGCCGCCGAGGTGGCTCGATTCGAGGCCGCCCAGGAGGCCGGAAGGGTTCGAGAGCCCCGGATGCCGCCCCTGGAGCCGGTCGAGCGGCTTCCGAGCGGCATCGATCCCATGGATCCCCGGACGCCGGGCCTGAATTACTGGGTCGTCATGCGACCACGACCGGACCGAGCGGAAGAGGTGGCCGCCTTCATTCGAGGGCGGGGTCTTGACGCCATCGTCGTCAAGAGCGACACTGGAGGACTTCCCAAAGTCATCGTGCTGCCGGGTTTCCGCCCGGGAGAACGATCCGCGCCGGAGGTCGAGTCGATGATGACGAGCCTCAAACGCATCGGCCGGGATTTCGGGAAGGCATCGGGTCGCGCAAGCGACAACTTCGACAGTCTCTACCCAGAGACGTTCCGGCCTCCGGCCGGGTGAACACGCCCCAGACCGCTTCGGTCCCAGCCTCGAGACGAACCATGAGCCTTCACAGCAGCCTCAAGACCAAATCGGGTGCCCTCAACCAGCATCGAAACGTCCTGACCCGCGCCGAGCGGATCGAGAAGCTGCAGGCGACCAAGCGTTTCGTGCACGGTGAGAGCTCGCCGCTCGGGATCCCGAAGGTCCGGAGCATCAAGGTGGCCGCCGCCAAGAAGAAGCCCGCCAAGGGCCCGGACGCCGCGGCCGAGAGCAGCGACGACTGAGCATCATCGCCGCGCGCGACCGCCGCGGCCGCTCGTCGATCCTGATTCGATCATCGAACCCCGCGGCGAGCTGCCGCGGGGTTCTGCAATGGACCGGTGGCCGCGCCGCCGGATGGAACACCGACCGTGCCCCACACCGATCCCGCCGTCGATCCGACCTCCCGCCTGAGCCGCCGCACGCTCGCCATGGACGCCTCCGGGATCCGCCGGGCGTTCGAACTCGGTGCGACGCTCGAGAACCCGATCAATCTCTCGATCGGCCAGCCCGACTTCCCGGTGCCCGATGCGATGAAGGCCGCGGCGACCCGGGCCATCGAGGAGGATCGGAACGGATACACCCTCACGCAGGGGATCCCGGCGCTGCACGAATCGATCCGACGGCATCTCGCCCACGACCTCGGCTGGTCCCGGGACGGCGAGGACTATTCGACCGTCGTCACCAGCGGGACCAGCGGCGGACTCCTGCTGGCGAGCCTGGCGCTGCTCGACGAGGGTGACGAGGCGATCATGCCGGATCCCTGGTTCGTGCTGTATCCCCAGCTGGGGCACCTGACCGGTGGGAAGATGGTGGCCTGCGACACCTACCCCGACTTCAGGATGACCGCGGCGCGGGTCGAACCGCTGATCAACGACCGAACGAAGTTCGTCCTCGTGAACAGTCCCGGCAACCCGTCGGGCGTGGTGTTGTCGGACGAGGAGATGCGGGATCTCGCGGATCTCTGCCGCGGCCGCGGAGTCCAGCTGGTGACCGACGAGATCTACGACGAGTTCGTGTTCGCGGATTCCGTCCGACCCGACGGAACCTGTCCGTCGCCCGCGCGATTCGACCACCAGGCGCTGGTGATCCGCGGCTTCGGCAAGACCTACGGGTGCACCGGATGGCGGCTCGGCTACGCCGCCGGGCCGACCTGGCTGGTGGAACAGATGCGGAAGATCCAGCAGTTCACCTACGTCTGTGCGCCGAGTCCGTTGCAGTGGGGCGTGATCGAGGCCTTCGACATCGACAACGCGGACCAGGTGGCCAGGTACGCGGATCGCTGCGGCATGGTGATGGAGGCGCTCTCGCCGCACGTCGATCTCGTGCGACCGGGGGGTGCCTTCTACGCGTTCTTCGAGGTTCCCCCCGCCCTCGGCATGACCGCGACGGCGTTCATGGAGCGGGCGGTCGAGCGTCGAGTGCTGCTCGTGCCCGGCGGGGTGTTCTCCAGTCGGGACACCCACGTCCGGCTGAGCTTCGCGGTCGAGGAGGACCTGCTCCGCGAGGGGCTTGCGATCCTCGTGGATCTCCTGCAGGGCCGTTGACCGCCGGTCTTGCGGTGGTCGAATGCGACGCGGGCCGGAGGCGTGACCTCCGACCCGCGTGCGTGCACTCGTGGCGATCGATCAGGCGATCACTTGCCGATCTCCTTCGCGGCCTCTCCGGAGACGTTGGTCATGCCGCTCTGGCCGTCCTGCCCGGGCATCGCGTCCGGATCGATCTTCTGCTGGTTGGCCGGCTGCGCTCGGGGCGTGACTTCGACGATCTCGTCGCCACCGTCGCAGCCGAGCAGGCCGACGGTGAACGTGGAAGCAGCGAGAAGCAGGGTGCAGCGGAGCGTGGTCTTCATGATGGAGAATCCCTCTTGAGGTTGAAGGAGCCGGAAGCGACTCCGAAACGGACGGGCCTCGAAGCAACGAAAACGGAGCCTCGGTCGACACGCTTGCGTCGAACCCCCGTATTGGAGCCGATCATCCCCACGGCGGTCAAGGTCGCGCGGCTCCCGAAACCCCGTCGAACTCGAGCATCCGCCCCCGGGGCGCGAGGCGTCGCCACTGGGAGTGATAAGCGCGGTCGTTGTCGGCCACCTCGACCTGGATCGCCTTCAGGGCGTCCGTGCGGACCTCCGGAAGCCGGATTTCGTAGTTCGACGTCTCCGCGTCCGCCTCGGTCGACTCTGGGTCGGAAGCCCGTCCGACACCGGGCCAGATCCGGACGACGTCCCCGGTGTCGTCGATCTCGATGAGACGCGTGGGCTGGGCTGGCTCGAAGAGGAAGACGCGGGCGGCCGTCGACGTCCGGACCTCGATCACCATCAGATCCCCGGCGGGGTTCCTGCGGCCCGCGGCGGTGGAGGCGGGCGACGCGTCGTCGTCCGCGATCCGGTCGTCGCCGATCTCCATCCGGAGGAGGAGGTCTCCGGAATCGGGGTCGGTGGAGGTGACGACGAAGCCGAGCGGATCGAGGGTCTCGTAGACCGAATGGGACCAGCCTGCGACGGGCCACCTCGGCATCCCGTCCCCCGGGTTCGAATCACGTCGTTCGACCGGGATCCGTCTCGCGATCCGGATGGGCACGCGTCGTCCCTGGTCGTCGACGAAGGTCGCGTTCGCGTGGAATTCCGGTGGCAGCGTGGGGGCGTCGACCAGCGGGGCGGTCACCGAGACCTCGAACGATCTTCGCTCCCCGGGTTCGAGGGTGACCGGACCGGGCAGGTCGATCACGAAGGGCGTCTCGAGGTCGGTGAGGACGCGGTTCTCGAAGCGGATCGGGGTGCGGCTGATGAATTCGTGGCCCTCCACGGACCATGGTCTCGCGGGCCCCGCCGGTTCGAAGGCGAAGGTGACCGGACGATCGATGGGATTCCGGATCTCGATTCCCACCGTCGTCTCGACCGGACCCCGCCAGGGGTCGGCGAGCGAGCCGTCCACGGCGACGACGTCGTCGCGCCGTTTCAGCGCATAGGCGCGGTCCTGGTCCGCGCGAAGGACGAAGTCGTCCGGAAGAACCACCCCGACGGGGAGATGACGAAGGTGCACGTCGTCGCCCGGGCCGAGGTCCAGGAGGGTGAGGTGATCGAACTGGCCGGTCAGCGGATGCTGGTCGATCCCGCCCCCGCAGACCCCGAGCAGGTGGTATTCGACGCCGTCCCGGTCGGCGTCGCGGTGGAGCGCGTGGAAGTGGCCGGCGACCACCGCGTCGACGCCGTGCTCGACGAGCAGCGGGTGGACCCGTTCGTTCCAGTCGACGCCGCGCTGTCGCCAGAGCGGCCGATGCATCAGGATCACGATCGGTTCCTCGGGTTCGGCGCCGGCGAGCACCCCGGCGAGCCACTCGATCTGGGCGTCCGAGATGTCGACGTTCCCACCGTCGAGGTTCTCGTCGCTGAAGAGCACGATCACGGTCCCGTGATCGAGCCGGACCGCGTAGTGCAGCGGGCCGAATCGGGCGCGATATCGATCGGCGAATCTTCGGTCGGCGGAATCCCGGGATCCGGAGATGACGTCGTGGTTTCCCGCCGTCGGCCAGAAGTCGGCGCCGAGGGGGTCGATGATCCGCAGGAAATCGTCGACCTCGCGGTCGTAGTCGGCGAGATCGCGCTTGTAGCCCTGGACGAGGTCGCCGACGCAGAAGACCGCGTCGGGTCGCAGCAACGCGAGATCCCGAACCGCGCGCTCGAGCCGATTGAGGCCGCGATCGTCGCCCGTGGTGCGGTCGGGGAGGATCGCGAGCAGCGTTCGATCTCGATCGGGGGTGCCTTCGACGAGTTGGCCGTCGATGGCGTTTCCGTCCTCGTCGAGCAGGAAACGGCCGGTCTCGAGCACCCGGTTCCGGACGACGTCGGGCGGCGTGTTCGCCATCCGGGCGTGCGAACAGGAGGCGATCAGGACGAGGAGTGGTGGCAGCATCGAGGTCATGGGATCTCCGTCACCCATTGTGCGGGAATCGAGGCCGGTGGGGAATCGGCGTCCGGATCTCGACTCGGGCGTGGTGGATCACGGGGATCCATGTGCGGCCGCCGCGTCGGAATCGCAACCGGTCCGACGCCTCAAAAACAACGCCGCCCCATCGATCGCGAACGATCAGGGGGCGGCGTGGCGGAGGGGAGAAAGACAAGTGGAGGGGAATGGTCGACCAAACGATCGCCAGTCCCACCGGGACTTTACGGGATCTCGCCCCGGGAGGTTCTCATGAAACACGCATTCGAGGATAAATGATTATCGGGCGTCCTCGCGTGGGGACGCCGGGCCGACCCCGTCAGTCGCCGCGGTCGATCGGTGTCGCATCCCCATGGACGATCGTTTCGAGGATCCTCGCCCACCTCGGTGCGACCCGGGAGACCAGGGAGTCGACCGCCGCGGCACGTGATGCCTGCGCGAGGCCGGAATCACGTCCGCGTTCGATGGCCTCGCGCCAGGCCGACGGTTGCCGTGATTCTGCGATCGGGAGCACCACGGCGTCCGTCGCAGGGCGGAGGTCGTCTCGATCCGCATCCTCGACCGCGATGGGAACGGCGCCCCCGTACATCGCCTGCCGCTCGATGCTTCGAACCGATTGCCCGGATTCCGGGAGCAGCACGAGGGCGGCGTCCGCGAGCAGGGCGCGAAGTCGATCGGCGTGGTCGAACGCGGTCACCCGGGAGAGCAGTTCGCGTTGTCGAAGATGGGACCAGATCCGCCCGTCGACGCGTCGATCGCCGAGCTCGATCGCCACGTGTTCGAGGCCGCCGGGAAGCCGTTCCCGACCGGCCAGCGCGTCGATCATCGCGGTCCAGCTCGCCACGGTCTCGACCGGGCCGAGGATGACGCCGAGATTGCGAGGGCCGCTCGGCAGCGGGAGCGTCCGAGGCACCGGGACCGGCAGGTGCGTGCAGCGATCCTCCCCGAGCCGACGTGCCGCGAGCCTTCGAATCGCCTCCGTGGCCGCCACCACGGTGATTCCGGGATCGCGTGGAACCGCCCGCAGTTCGTTCCGGCTCCGGACCTCGACCACGAGCGGGCGATCGATCCGACGGGCCAGTCGGTGCGCGAATCCGATGCCCGTGGCGCCCGCGGCGACCACCACGTCCAGTTGATCCATGCCCGCCTCGTTGAAGGCGTCGAGCGTGGCGTCGATCGCCCGCTCGCGGATCCAGAAGGGGAGCCGGGTCGGGACGGTGATCGTCGGAATCGGCGCGTCCCGGTCGTCGGTCGCGAGATTCGGGTCCCCGTCGAGGGCGAGCAGGGTCCGGATGCCCTCGGCGGCGAGTCCGACCGCGAGCCGGGCGAAGGCGGCGTGTTCGTGGTGGACGCGCGCACCGTCGAGGATGAACGTGGCCCGAAGCGTCACGCGCCGTCCCCCGCTCCGGCCGTGCCGAATGCGTCACGGATCTCGCGGGGGATCCGCACGGGTCGGCGGGTCTCGAGATTCACGAGGGCCCAACGGGTGATCGACTCGCAGATCAGGCGACCGTCGGCCGGCCTGAGGATCCGGGTCGCGCGGCGCACGGTCGTCCGGGTGACGTCGACGATCCACGTCGAGGCGAGGATCTCGTCGCCCGCGAACGCCTCCGCCCGGTAGTCGAGTTCATGCCGAGCGACGAACCACATCGTGCCTTCGCGGAGATGTCGGGCGCGAGTGAACCCCGCGGCATCGGTCGCCATCTCGGCGAGTCGATCGACCCAGCGGACGTATTCCACGTTGTTCACGTGCGGGACCCCGTCGCTGACGCCTTCGGCCGGCACGGTCATCTCGGCCCAGAACGCGATTCCCGGGGGAACCTGCGGATCCGCCGTGAGGCGTTCGGCGGTCGGCCGGAATGGAACGGAGGCGGCGTTCATGGTCACGTGGACTCGTTCCGACCGGGATCGATGCTTCGAAGGTACCGCCACGAATAGATTCCGGAGGCGTGTCCGTCGCTGAATCGGATCCGGATCGCGTAGTTCCCGACGGGTTCGATCGCCTCCGCCCGAAGGGGTCCCGTGTCCCCGCCGGCGGGAAGCACGGCGAGGGGATTCCGGTCGAGCTCGTCCCGGAGTTCCCGGGCGTCCGCCGAAGGACTCATCCTCCGGAGCCACGCGAGTGGGTAGAACACGGAACTGCCGTCGGGCCACTCGATGGTGAGGCCCTCCGCTCGGTCCAGGTGGAGGTGTCGTGGAGGCGGGTCGACGGGCATGCGGGGATGGTACGCGGAGACGTCCACGGTGTCGGGGCCGGGTCGGGCGTAGAATCGGGGGATGAACACGACCTCAACCAGCGCGACCGCCGGCGAGCGGCTCGTGGAGAGGCTCGGCGGGACCGCCCCGGTCTGCGTCGGCCTCGACCCCGTGACCTCCCGGCTTCCGGATTCGATCGACGCGTCGGATCCGGTCGAGGCGATCGAGCGTTTCTCGAACGGGGTGCTCGACGCGGTCGCGGACGTGGTGCCCTGCGTCAAGATCCAGGCCGCCTGCTTCGAACGCTACGGGCACGCGGGCGTGGCGGCGATGGAACGCGTCATCAAGCGGGGCAACGACGCGGGATTCGTCGTGATCCTCGACGCGAAACGCGGCGACATCGGGATCTCCGCGGCGCACTACGCGGCCGGGGCGGCGGCGACCGGGGCGGAATGGATCACGCTGAACGGCTATCTCGGTGAGGACGGAGTCACGCCCTTCCTCGACGCGGGGCTCGGCGTCTTCGTGCTCGTACGCACCTCGAATCCGTCCGGTGACGAGATCCAGGCGCCCGCCTGCGATGGTGGCACGGTCGCGGGACTGGTCGCGGGCATGGTCGATCGACTCGGCCGGTCCGACGGCCGGGGTGCTCCCGCCTCGGTGGGCGCGGTCGTCGGCGCCACGAAGCCGGAGGCGGCCGCGGCCCTGCGGGCGACGATGCCCGACGCACCGTTCCTGCTTCCCGGATACGGGGCGCAAGGCGGCGGGGCCGATGGCGTTCGCGCCGCCCTCGACGCGCGTGGCGGAGGCGTGCTGGTGACGGCGAGTCGATCGATCATCCACGCCTTCGTCGATCGGCCGGGCGACTGGACGTCGGCCGTCAACACCGCCGCGGCGGACTTCGCGAGCGCGATTCGCGGAATCGTGGATCGTCCCGAGGAGGAAACGGCCTGATGCTGCGGTATCTGCCGATCCTGCTGCTGGTGATCCTGCTGGCCGGGCCGTTCCTGCTCGAGCCCGCGGGCGAGGCCGCGGATCCGGACGCGCCGAGGCTCGTCGTGGTCACGCCGCACAACGAACAGATCCGGTGGGAGTTCAAGCACGGTTTCGAGAAGTGGCATGAAGCCAGGTTCGGCTCGCCGGTGCAGGTCGTCTGGAGCACGCCCGGGGGGACCAGCGAGATCCGCAAGCTTCTCGTCTCCGAGTACACCGCGGCGCTGGACGGCGGCCTCGAACCCGGGGGCAACGCGGACCTGCTCTGGGGCGGTGGCAGCTACGAGTTCACGCAGCTCTCGAGGCCGATCAGCGTCGACGTCGACGGCGGGATCCGCGACACCACCATTCTCGCGGAGATCGACGTCACCGACGACTGGCTCGAATCGATCTACGGCGACGGTCAGATCGCCGACCAGCCCCTGTTCGATCCGGGGCATCGCTGGTTCGGGACCGCGGTCTCGAGCTTCGGAATCGTCTTCAATCGACATGTGCTCGAACAGCTCGACGTGAAGACGCCGGAGACCTGGCAGGACCTGGCGGTCCCGCAGTACGAGGGCTGGATCACCATGGTCGATCCCGGCATGAGCGGATCGGTGACCACCGCCTTCGAGGCGATCCTGCAGCGGCGGGGCTGGGACGACGGTTGGCGGATCCTGCGTCGCCTCGCCGCCAATGCCAGGTCCTTCGCGGGAAGCAGCACCAAGGGCCCGATCGAGGTCGCGGCCGGCGAGACCGCGGCCGCGGTCTGCATCGATTTCTACGGGAGGTACGAGGCCCAGCGGACGAAGGACGCCGCGGTCCGTGCGGGACTCGCGGGCGCCGACGCGATCGGCCGAGTGGGTTACGTCGATCCTCCCGGCGAGACCGTGATCGATCCCGATCCGATCGCGGTGTTGACCGGCGCACCGAATCCCGAGCTGGCGCGGCGGTTCATCGACTTCGTGTTGAGCGAGGACGGCCAGTCGCTCTGGCAGTTCCCGGTCTCCGAGGATGCGAGGGGGCCCCGGCAGTTCGAGCTTCGGCGCCTCCCGATCCGTCGCTCGATGTACGACGCCGACTTCGATCGCTTCGTCGACCGGGTCGACCCGTGGTCGCTCGCGACCGCCGTCGAGAATCCCAACGGGGCCATGCGAGCGTTCATCGCGCCGCTCTTCCGGGCCATGGCGCTCGACCAGGCGGAGCTCCTCGAGGAGGCCTGGCGGCGGATCACCAGCCATCCCGCCTATCCGGCGTCGTCCGGCGAGCTGGTCACCGCCGGGAACGTCGAGGATCCCGAGCTCCGGCGGATGCTCGTCGAATTCGATTCCTTTCCCGTGATTCCAGGTCCCGACGACGCGTCCTACGACCTCGCGGATCCCTCCACCCTCGCGACCGTCAAGAAGGGCTGGCTGCGACGGGGTTGGGCCGATGAAGGGCTCTGGCCTTCGGAAGGCGATCCCACCGAAATCCTCCGACGCATCGCGAGGGCGCACTTCCGCTCCGCGTACCGCTCGATCATCGACGCGAAGAGGCCGGCGGGATGACCGGCGACCCCGGGCCGCGGATCCCCCGCACGAAGATCGTCGCGACGGTCGGTCCCGCCTGTGAATCGGCGGACGGGCTGCGGGCGATCGTCGAGGCCGGGGCCGACGTGCTCCGACTCAACCTCAGCCACGGCACCCTCGACGCGCACCGATCGACCCTCTCGCTGATCCGCGAGCTGGAAGCGAGGCTCGATCGTCCGATCGCGGTCATGGCGGATTTGCCCGGTCCGAAGATCCGACTCGCGGGCGCCGTCACCGACGAGCTCGCGACCGGATCCGAGGTGACGCTCGGCGGCCCGGCCGCCGCCGTCGACGATTCGAAACTCCGCCTCGCGATCGACGCGGACGGCGTCCTCGAATCGATCACGGTCGGCGACCGGGTGCTGCTCGACGACGGGAACATCCGATTGCGCTCGCTCGCGGTCGAAGGGGCGGGTGTCGACCTCGTCGTTCGATGTTCGGTGAGGTCGGGTGGTCCCCTGCGTCCGAGGATGGGAGTCAACCTCCCGGACAGCGATCCGGACCTGCCCGCGGTGACTCCGAGGGATCTCGAACTGGCGCAGGCGATGGCCTCGGACGGCGTCGACTACGTGGCGGTGAGTTTCGTTCGCGATGGTGGCGATCTTCGTCGGTTGCGGACGACGCTCGACGCGGAAGGGACGAGACCCGGACTCGTCGCGAAGATCGAACGGCCGGCGGCCGTCCACGACATCGAGGACGTGATCGCGGCGAGCGACGCGGTTCTGGTCGCGCGAGGGGATCTCGGGGTCGAGATGGACATCGCGAAGGTGCCGGTCGTGCAGAAGCGGATCGTCGCGTCGGCGGTGGCGGCGGGACTCCCGGTCATCGTCGCGACCCAGATGCTCCAGAGCATGATCGACTCGCCCACGCCGACCCGGGCGGAGGCGACGGACGCCGCGAACGCCGTCCTCGACGGCACCGACGCGCTCATGCTGAGCGGCGAGACGGCGATCGGACGTCATCCCACCGCCGCCATCGAGATGCTCGGACGGATCGCCGTCGCGACGGAGGACTGGTCGGACGAATCCGGCCGATCGGCCGTGACGGGAATGTCGCACGCGGACCCCGCCGATCCGTGGATGCCGGCGATCGCGGCGGGCGCCCGTCGGATCGCCCGCGAGATCCGCGCCCGCGCGGTCCTCGCCTGGTCCCACGACGAGCACACCGCCTCGCTGCTCAGTCGCGAGCGATTCCAGGTCCCGATCCTCGTCTTCACCAGCGAAATCCGGCTCGCGCGTCGGATGAGACTGCTGCGCGGGGTCCGGCCGGTGGTGGTCGAGCCGGTCTCCGGCCGTGGCGAGTTCCTCCGGGTCGCGGTCGCGGAAGCCGTCGCGAGGAACGTCGCGGGCGTCGGCGACGCATGCGTCTTCGTGCATGGGTCCGGTCGCGATTCCGATCGACCGACGGACGCGATCGGCGTCCTGCGGGTGGGGGATGAAGGAGGGCCGGACACGTGATTCGCACCGCGGTGACCATCTCGGTCGGCGATGAACTGCTGGCCGGCGAGACCCTCGACACCCATGGACGCCACCTCGCCGACGCGCTGTCGTCGCGGGGTTGTCGGGTGCTCGGGCATCAGGTGGTGGGTGACGACGTCGACCGGATCGCCGGCGCGATCGGCTCCGCCGCGGCGGAGGTGGATCTCGTCCTCGTCACCGGTGGTCTCGGTCCGACGCTCGACGACGTGTCCCGGGAGGCGCTCGCCCTCGCCACGCGGTCCCCGTTGGTGGAGGACGCGGACGCCCGGCGCGACGTCGAGGCGTGGTACGCCGGGCGGGGGCGACCGATGCCCAGGGGCAACCTGAGACAGGCGCTGCGGCCGGAGACGGCGACCTGTCTCGCGAATCCCAACGGGACGGCCCCAGGCCTGCGGGCGCGAATCGGTGAAGTCGAGATCGTGGTGCTCCCGGGGCCGCCGCTCGAGATGCATCCCATGCTGCAGCGGGTCCTCGAGTCGCTCGCGATGGCGACGCCGCGACCCGCGATCGTGGTCCGGGCGTCGGGCATCGGCGAATCCGATGCGGCGTCGCTGATCGAGTCGTTGATGGAACGCGACGGCGAACTTCCGGTCGCGACCACCGTCTCGCAGGGCGTCCTGTCCGCCCGGATCCGGGGGCGCGACGAACGCGACGTTCCGCGACTGGAGGCGATGGCGTCGACCATCGAGGCGGCGTGGCGACCCTTCACGTTCGGCCGCGGCGACGTCACGCTCGCGGAGACCGTCGGCGTCGAACTCGTGCGGGCCGACCTGACCCTCGCGACCGCGGAAAGCTGCACCGGCGGAATGATCGGTGCCGCGATCACCGATGTCGCGGGCTCGAGCGCCTGGTACCGAGGCGGCTGGGTCACCTACGAGAATCGTCGCAAGGTCGAGGACCTCGGGGTCGACCCGATCGTCGTCGAGCGGGACGGCGCGGTCTCGAAGGCGGTGGTGACCGCGATGGCGGCCGGTGCCGCCGCGCGTTCGGGTGCCGACCTCGCCGTCGCGACCTCCGGCATCGCCGGGCCGGATGGTGGATCGGCGGAGAAGCCGGTCGGCACGGTCTGGATCGCGATCGCGGACGCCGACGGCGTCGAGGCCCGTTGTTTCCGGTTTCCCGGGGACCGAAGCCTGGTGCGATCCCGCGCGGTGGCCATGGCGCTCCAGATGGTCCGATTCCGCGCCACCGGCGTCCAAGCCTCGCTCCTCTGGGAGCGGACGGACGCATGATGAGCGACGGCGGATCGACCGAATCGACGATGGTCTGGCGGATCTTCGCGGTGGGGGTCGGCTCGAATCTCGGCGATCGACCCGGACAGATCGATCGCGCATTCGAACTCCTCGCCCGCACTCCGGGGATCCGGGATCTTCGTCGCGGGCCACTGCTCGAATCCGAACCGATCCTGCCCGACGGCGAGACCACGGTGCATCCCGACTACCTGAACACGGTGTTCGGAGGCGAGACACGCCTGCAGCCGCGTTCGTTGCTCTCGCGCCTGCTCTCGATCGAGGCGGGATTCGGCCGCCGCCGGGGCGTGGGTTGTCGGCCACGCACGCTCGACCTCGATCTGCTGGTGGTGGGAGATCTCACGATCTCGGAGATCGGTCTGGAGCTGCCGCATCCCCGGATGTGGACTCGTGATTTCGTGGTGACGCCGCTCCGCGCGGTCTTCCCCGAACTGGAGCCCCCGGCGAACCCGGTTTCGTGACGTTCCGAGCGGTATTCGGGCTTCCGATGGCTGATTCCCAGAACCCGGCCGGGTCTCGCCCGGTAGGATCCTCCACCCGTCGGCGGCACGTGCCCCGATTTCAATCGACCGACACGCTCGGTCCCGGGCTCGTGCCCCACACCCTCGACGCCCGGGCGTCGCCTCACCGGAGTTGATTCCCATGAGACAGTTGACCACCGCGCTCGCCGCCGGTGCCGTGTTCGCCATCGTTCCCCCCGCCGTGGCGCAGGAGCCGCCGACCCCGCCGAAGGCGTCGTCCCCCATCGCGGGCTTCTCGAAGGCGGACCCCGCCTCCTTCACCGAGGCCGATCGCACGGCCGAAGCGATCCAGAACGGCATCAAGCAGTTCGGCGCGACCGCGGCGGCCTATCGCAAGGCACCGGCGCTCGTGGAGAACATCGTGATCGACGTGCAGTCGCCGATGGGTCCGCAGAAGACAGTGATCGATTCCAAGTGGGGTTCGAACGGCGCGTTCGACATCATGGTCGACGGTCAGATGCAGATGCTCTCGACCGGTGACACCTTCATCATGCTGATGCCGTCCGATCCGTCGCGGTACATGTCGCAGGAGATCGTCGACGGAAACGTCGAGACCGCCGTCCTCGCGGCGACCGGGGGTGGGGGCGTCCCGGATCCCGCGTACCTGTTCAGGGTGGGTGATCCGGCCAGGATGAAGCCCGAGCAGATCCCGGGCATGTTCGGGCTCGGTGCGATCTCGAACCCGAAAATGACCGGATTCCGGAAGGCCGACCGCGGCTTCCAGGCGCTGCTCGAGGGCGAAGGCGGCAACGCGGTCGTCTCCATGAACGGGAAGACCGGGCTCGTCGACCGGATCGATCTGAAGATCATGCCTCCGGGCATGCCGGCGAACGTCTCCGTGGACGTCGCCTTCCTGATCCGGAACAAGATCGAGCAACGGCTCCCCGCCCCGATCGCGTTCGACGTCACCGGCAAGACCCGGGTCGAGCGACCGGACCAGCTCGGTCCCCAGCCGGTCACCGCCGGCGCCGAGGCCCCCGATTTCGAGTTGAAGTCGTTCGATGGCGAGACGGTGAAGCTCTCGAGCCTCCGCGGCCAGGTCGTGGTGCTCGATTTCTGGGCCACGTGGTGCGGCCCGTGCAAGCGTGGTCTCCCCGTGCTGAACGAGGTGGCCAAGTGGGCCGCCGCGGAGGGCCTGCCGGTGAGGTTCTTCGGCGTCAACTGCTGGGAACAAGGCGATCCCGCCGCCAAGCTCTCGGGGGCGAAGGGATACTGGGACGGGCAGAAGTTCGCCTTCCAGAGCCTCTTCGACGTCGATGACTCGGTGGTGAACGCGTACGGCGTCACCGGCATCCCGACCAGCTTCATCATCGGCCGGGACGGCAAGGTCGAGGTGGTCCACCAGGGATTCGATCCCTCGATGGTCGAGACCATGAAGACCGAGTTGAAGACCGCGGCCGGCGAGAAGGGCTGAACACGAGTCCTCGAACGAAGTTCGTCGGCACCGCCCGATCGCGAAGAGATTCGTGGTCGGGCGGTGTCCTTCGAACGTACCATGGCCGAGGGGACCGGGTGGGCGGCGGTGTCGTCGCGATCCGTCCGGCGTCCGCGATCGCGAGGAGCTGCACCGCATGAATCGATCCAATCCGCATTCGATGGGCTTCGGCATTCGCGCGGTCGCGCGGGCCACGATGGTCGCCCTCTTCGTGACGGTCGCCGCCCGGCCCGCGTGCGCGCAGATGCGCGATGCGGATCCGGAGGCGTCGAAGGCGCTGCTGGCGGTGATCGAGGCGATGCGTTCCAAGCCGATCGAGGTCCGGGAGCGAGTCGTGGTCTCCACCGTCGACGGCGAACGCCGCGCGGACGCGGCCCCCCGCACCGCCTCGTGGACCATCGTGCCCGGCAGGGGCGCGATGGCCGCGTTCGACGGTTTTCGCATTCGACTCGCGGATGGCGTGATCCGGACCGTCCACGAGTCCTCCGACGGTCTCTATCACGAGCGGAAGGACGACGGATCGCCCTACTACGGTCTCCTGGCGACCTTCAGCGACCTGCCCTGGCCCGCGCTGGCGCTGGGACTCGGCGAACCCATTCCCGAGGAGTGTGCGATGCAACTCCATTCCCGGGCGCCCTGGTTGCAGCCGAGGTCGGTCGAGACCGTGGAGGTGAATGATCGCGAGCGTCTTCGCATCGGACTGGCGAGCGACTTCGAGGAGATGAGGATCGACGTCGATCCCCAGACGAATCTCCCGATCGACGCGTTCGTCCGGATCCACGACGGGATCTTCGTCGAGGACGGGATCGAACTCGAGTACGCCTACGCCTACGAGATCGAACCGCTCGAGTCCACGGACGAGGTGTTGGACATGCCGATCGGTGCGCGGCAACGGGTCGACGGCGCCGCCGCCCTCGCGAAGGCGGCGCCCCGGGGTGGTGCCGAGCGGCCGCGGGGCGGCGGGCTCGCGGTGGGGCGGACGGCGCCGGACGTGGATCTTCCGGGGGTCGAAGGCCCGGGATTCGAACTGGAGGCGTTCCGAGGCAAGGTGGTCGTGCTCGATTTCTGGGCGACCTGGTGCGGCCCTTGTCGGGCCGCGTTGCCCGCTCTCGCCGAACTGGGGGCGTGGGGCGAGGCGAACGGTCTTCCACTGGCGGTGGTCGCGGTCAACACCAGCGAACAGTCCAGAACGCTGGAGGCTCGACGAGCGAGGATCCAGGCGTTTCTCGCCGAGCAGGGGCCCCGGATCGCGGGGTTGAAGGTCGTCCTCGATCTCGATGGTGCGGTGGCCGGGGCCTATCGCGTCCGGGGGCTGCCGACCACGGTGATCATCGATGCGGACGGCCGCATCGTCTCGGTGCGAACCGGATTCGGTCCAGGTTCCGAAGAGCGGCTTCGATCGGACCTGCTCGATCTCTTCGAGGGAGGCGATCCCGCGGCCGAAGCCGGGGAGGACGATGTCGTCTGACGCCCGGGTCGGTACCATCATCGCATGAGCCACGAACCGCCGAACGCACCGGATGCCGCTTCCATCGACGTCGACGTGCCGTTGGACGACGCGGTGGTCCTGCTGGTCGACGACAACGAGCAGAACCTCGAGCTGATGCAGGCCTACCTCGACGATCTTCCCTGTCGAACCGAGACCGCGATGGACGGCGTGGAGGCGATGGAGCGGGTCGCCCGCGATCGGCCCGATCTCGTGCTGCTCGACGTGATGATGCCGAGGATGTCCGGTTTCGAGGTGTGCCAGAAGATCAAGGCCAATCCGGACACTCGCGACACGGCCATCATCATGGTGACGGCCCTCAACGAGGTCCCCGATTACGAACGTGCGGTCGAGAGCGGCACCGACGACTTCCTTTCGAAGCCGGTCAACAAGCTCGAACTGATCACCCGGGTCCGGAGCCTGCTTCGAGTGAACCTGCTTCGAAAACGACTGGCCGACCTGTTGCAGAACCGGTCGTCGCCGCCTTCGGGCTGATCGCCGACGTCGCCGATGGATCCCAACGACAGACCGCCCCCCGTCGCGATGCGACGGGGGGCGTCTCGAACGGAGGTCGTTCTCGGTCGGGTCCGGCGGACCGATCGGCGATCAGCTCGCGTTGCGAACCAGCATCGCGGGTGAGTCATCCGGTCGTCGCCAGCGGCTCTGGCCGCCACGCGGTTCCTGGCCGTGAAGAAGGTGATCGAGGTATCGACGGAGGGACTCGTCATCGAACTGGCTGAGCCAGTCCCGTCGGGCGGAACCGTTGTATTCGCGAATGGCCTCGATCAGGTGGTCCTTGGCGGGCATGGGCGGTTCTCTCCAGGGTTCGGGAAGGGAAGGGTCGGAATCGTCGCGTTTCGGGGTCGGTGCGGGCCGGGGCTCGTGTCGGCGCCGTTCCGTCCCCGGCGATGAGGTCTTCGGCACGCCCTCCGCGGAAGGTCGACCGGATAACTCGGGACAACACCCGGAAATCCTGATCTTTCCGGACCTCCGGCGAGCTGGCCCACCCCATGGTGGTGTCATCGGACGGCCCACCACACCGGGTGGTGTCGCCCGGGCCGCGAAAAAAAACCGGTTCGAGGGTCCGGCCCCGCGAGGCGCCGCCCCTCGGGGGGCGGGAACCGGGGGTTCAGGAGGTGCGGAACGCCAGCTTCGCCCGATTCACGTCGGCGTGGATGGACAGGACGAGGTTCAGCCGGGTGATCTGGAGGACCTGCGCGACGAGTCCGTCCACCCCGGCGACCTTCACCTCGCCGCCATGCGTCCGTCCCCGGCTGTGGAGCATGAGCAGCGTGGCGAGCCCCGCACTCGAGATCACCTTCAATCCGCTGCAGTCGACGATGATCTTCCGAGCGCCCGCGTCGATTCGCGCGACGACGTCGTCGACCATCTGGCCGGCGTTGACGCCGTCGATACCACCGTCCGCGCGGAGGACGTGGATGTCGTCGTCGATCTCTTCAAGCAGGACTTCCATCTCCGGATCCTCCGTCTCCCACCGTCCCTGCCGTGGCTATTCCTGGACGGCCTTCATCGCGATGAGGTCCTGGACGTCCACGATTCCGACCGGACCGCCGTGTTCATCAACCACCGGGATCTCGTCGACCCGACGTTCACGAACGAGCCGGACGGCGTCGCGCACCAGCGACTCGACGTCCAGCCGTCGGGGATCGGCGGTCATCACCTCGGCGATCGGTCTTTGCAGGCCGTCGGCGCCCTCGGTCCTCACGAGCCGTCGCAGATCCCCGTCCGTGAAGATTCCGGTGAGTCGGCCCTCGTCGTTCACCAGGAGGATCGCGCCGGTTCGGCGGTCCGCGGCGGCGGCGACCAGCGCCTCCTGGACGGTGTTCGTCTCGGGGACCGCGACGACGTTTTCACCGACGCGGAACCGGAGGACTTCGAGAATCGGGCGGAGTCCGGCGCCGAGCATGCCTCCGGGGTGATGCCGGTGGAACGCATCCGCATCGAAGTCGCGGCGGCGGGACGCGGCGAGCGACAGGGCGTCCCCCACGGCGAGCATCGCGGTGGTGCTCGCGGTGGGCGCCAGCTGGAGCGGGCACGCCTCCGTCACGTCGCCCAGCGCGAGATGGGCGGCGCAGGCGCGGCCGAGCGAGCTCCCCGCGTCGCGACTGATCCCGATGCAGGGAACCTCGTCGGCCCGGAGGATCGACGCGAGGGCGACGACCTCCTCGGTCTCGCCGCTGAAGGAGAGCAGGAGGGCGATGTCGCCGCGTCGAATCCGTCCGAGATCGCCATGGACGGCTTCGGCGGGATGCAGGATGTGGGATGGACGGCCGAGGCTGGAAAGGGTGGCGGAGATCTTCGCGCCGACGAGACCGGACTTGCCCATGCCCGCCACCACCACGTGACCCTCGCAATCGGCCACGAGGCCGATCGCCGAAGACCAGTCCGCGGCCGACGCGGCGGCGGCGGCCGCGATCCGCTCGATCGCGTCCCGCTCCGCCCGGAGCGCTTCCACGACGAATTCGATCTCGGCGGCGGGATCGATCGAGATTGCGGACGACGGCGGGGGGGGCGCAGGCATCCGTGGATTGTACGCCCCGAACGGCGTTCGCTCCGGGGAGGGCGTTCGGCCTCCGGCCCGTGGGGGCGGTACAGTGGGCCCATGGCGATCCAGGACGAATACACGGTCCGGCTCAGTTCCTTCGAGGGTCCGCTCGACCTGCTGCTCTACCTGATCCGGCGGGCGGAGGTGGACATCCACGACATCCCGATCGTGGAGATCACGGACCAGTTCCTCACTGCGATCGCGACCCTGGGCGACGACGACCGGATCGACATCGACGCCGCCGGTGAATTCCTCGTGATGGCGGCGACGCTCGTCGAACTGAAGTCACGGACCCTCGCGCCCCGGACCGTGGAGGAGGGCGGAGAGACCGGACCGACCGACGACGAGACGCATGATCCGAGGCACGAGCTGGTCCTCCAGCTCCTCGCCTACCAGCGATATCGTGCGGCGGCGGGACGCCTGGAGGATCGTCGAGAGGAGTTCGCGGCTCGCTGGCCGGTGCGGGTGCGGGTCGGCGAAGCCGAGGAGGAGGAGGGGGACTCGCCGGCCCTCGAGCTCGACGACGTCCACGCGGGCGATCTGTTCGCCGCCTTCGAGCGGATCATGTCGGCGATCGATCCGACCCGGATCGGCGAGCACTCGGTGGAATACGACGACACGCCGATCAGTCTCCACCAGGAGGATCTGCTCGATCGGATCGGACATGCGCCGGACTTCCGAATCACGCTCCAGGAAGCCTTCGAGGCGCGAAGCCGCGGGGCGATGATCGGCCTCTTTCTCGCGGTCCTCGAACTCGCTCGCCAACGCAAGGTGCTCGTCCGCCAGGAGGGCGACGGCGTGATCCGGCTCGAACTGAATCGGGACGTGGACGACGGGGTCATGCACTTCGAAAGCGAAGACGCGGTCCCGGATCCCGACGATCCCGAGGAGGGTTCGGCCGCCGGGGGGTGAGTCCGCCGGAACCGGGAAATGTCCGGCGGGCTCGAATCCCTAGTGCTCGACGTCGCGTGCGATTCCGTTCTCGGTGCACCATCGGTCGAGGAATTCAAGCCACTGCGGTCCCTGCTCGACCAGCTTTCGGCGGCCGATGCCCCGGATCGAAGCCATCTTCTCGAGGGTCGAGGGTCTCAACCTCGCCAGGTCTCGGAGGACCGCATCGGTACCCACGACGTAGGCGGGGACCTTTCGCTCCGCGGCCATGCTGCGACGAAGTTCACGGAGTCCCTCGAAGAGATCCTTGTCGACGCCGGACCAGTCCGCGGCATCGCGTCCGGTGCGGGGGTTGCGTTCCCGAGCGCGGGAGGTCGCGGGCCGGGCGAGCTGGATCTCGATCTCACCCCGCAGGAGCGGGAGGCCCTCGCGGGCGAGGCCGATGACCGGGCGGTCGCCGCCCGTCCGTTCGAGGAATCCGAGGGCGACCAGCTGGCCGATCAGATCGGTGACCTGCGAGCGGGTGAGCGGCCGGAGGATGCCGTGCGTCGAGAGTTCGTGGTGTCGCATCGATCGGATCCGTTCGGTGTCGCCACCGACGAGGATGTCCGCGAGGTGCCCCGCGCCGAACTGCTGGTCGATCGTGCCGAGCCGGGCGACGCACGAGAGGATCTTCCTCGCGACGGTGGTCGCGTCGTCGAGCCGCTCGACCTCGCCGAGGCAGGCGTCGCACGCCCCGCACCCGCCGGGGCCCGTGTCGGCGTCGTTCCAGTCGTGTCCGAAGTACTCCACGATCGCGCGGTGCCGGCATCCCAGGCCGCGACACCAGGCGGAGGTCTCGTGGAGCAGGTCGAGCTGGGCGCCGGTGTTCCGTCGAATCGCCGCCGCGTCCGCGCCCTCCTCGATCGCCTCCTCGGCGGACCGCTCGATGAGGCCCTGCCATCGCGCCGCATCGGAGGCGGCGTGGAGCAGGACGCATTCCGCCGCGAGCCCGTCCCGACCGGCCCGGCCCGCCTCCTGCTGGTAGTGCTCCAGCGACTTCGGCATGTTGGCGTGGATGACGCACCGGACGTCGCTTCGGTCGATGCCCATGCCGAACGCGACGGTCGCGACCACCACCGGGAGCCGGTCGGCCTGGAAGCGTTCGTGCACCTTGGCGCGACGGGCCGCCGGCAGCCCCGCGTGATAGCAGGCCGCCTTGACGCCGCGATCGACCAGCCGCTTCGCGATTCGCTCGGATTCGGCCCTGGTCTGGACGTAGATGATCGAAGCCTCGTTGGGATGGCGTTGAAGGACCTCGAGGATCTGCGCGACGACGTCGTTCCTCGGGCGGACGCGGAAGATGAGATTCGGACGGTCCACCGATCCGACGACCCGCGTCGGGTCCTGCAGCCTCAGCTGCTGGACGATGTCGTCCCGGACCCGCGGCGTCGCGGTCGCGGTGCAGGCCAGCATGGGGACGTCGGGCAGCGCCTCGCGGAGTCCGGCGAGGCGACGGTAGTCGGGACGGAAGTCGTGGCCCCACTGGCTGATGCAGTGGGCCTCGTCGATGGCGATCAGGCACGGTTCGGCGGCCGAGAGGATCGACGTCAGCGATCCCAGCGCGAGTCTCTCGGGCGCGAGATAGAGGACCGGGATCCGTCCGTGCACGAATTCGCGGAGGACGTCCCGTTTCTCGGCGTCGTCCAGCAGGCCGTGCAGCGCGGCGGCGGGGACCCCGCTCGCACGGAGACTGTCGACCTGGTCCTTCATGAGACTGACCAGCGGGCTCAGGACGATCGCCGGACGGTCACGGACGAGCGGCGGCAGCTGGTAGCAGACGGACTTGCCGCCACCGGTCGGCAGGACGAGCAGGGTGTCCCTCCCGTCGAGCACGGAAGTGACGGCCTCCCGCTGGAGCGTGCGGAGTTCGTCGTGTCCCCAGATCTCGCGGAGCAGCGTCTCCGCCCGATCGATCGGGTCGAGGTCCTCGGGAGCGTCGGCGGGGGGCGCGAGCGTCATGATCCGCCGAGGTCCGCGATGGCGGTCACGATCGCCTCCTGCAACGCCTTGGCCGGTCGCGAAGAGCCCCGGAATCCGTTGCAGAGCACGCAGAAGGCCCAGCGGCGATCCGTGTCGTCGGTCACGAACCCGCTGAGGCAGCTGACGCCGGTGAGGTAGCCCGACTTCGCGTCGACCCGGGCGGTCCGGTCGCCCCAGCCGGCGAAGCGAGCGTCGAGCGACCCCTCCTCCCCGCCTCGGGCGAGACTCTCCACGAAGAGGTCTCGAAGCCGTCGATCGTCGTGGAAAGAGTCGAGCCAGGCGGTCATGAACCGGGCGGTGACGCGATTCCGCCGGGAGAGTCCGGATCCGTCGTCGAAGAAGGTGCCCTCGAGCAGTCGGTCCGCACCGGTCCCGATCCGCGTCCGGGCGATCCGCCGGATGGCGGCGTTCGCATCCGACCAGGATCCCGGTCGACCGGTGAGTTCGTGGACGGCTCGTTTCAGCAGGGACTCGGCGTAGAGGTTCTGGCTTTCCTCGTTGCAGTGCTCGACCACGTCCGCGATCGGCATGCGCACCACGGGGCCGACATCCGGTCCATCCTCCCCGCGTGCCCCGGCCCGGCGGCCCACCCGGCCCACTTCGACGCCGCGGTCCCGCGTGCGGTCGGCCAGCAGTCGGGCGAGCATCATCGCGGGATCGTGGACGGTGACCTCGAGCGGCACCACGGGCCGGTTCGATCGCTGCTTTCGCACCAGGCCCTTGAAGACGAGATCGTTGGTGCCCGGTCGGCGGTAGATCCACGCGGTCTGCTTGTCCGAACTGACCTTCGACTCGTTCCGGGCGGCATCCACGAGTCCGTCGATCCGCGGTCGGACGTCGTGCCAGTCGGGCGCACCCCCGCTCGAGGTCCGGGGGCGGAAGTGAAGCGTGTTGCGGTGGAAGTTCAATCCCCCGACCTCCGCGGAGAAGCGGTTCAGGCGGTCATCCGGATTCCAGCCGTCGCGTCCGTCGGTACCGTCGTTCCAGCGGCGAGCCTCGAAGATCGAGTCGTCGACGAGGATGTCGATCGGTCCCTCGTCGCCCGCTCGGGCGATCGCGTCGGCCCAGAAGCCGACGATCGCCTCTTCGTCGAGCCGGCGTCGTTCCCCTTCGGCGTCCCGGTACTTCAAGCGGTCGAAGAAGACCGGATCACCGAGCGAGGGATCCCCGTCGCCGATCAGGACGTAGCCGCCGGGCGTCCGTCTGAGGCGCGTCTCGAAACGGAAATCCGGTCCGAGCACATGGAGGGCGGCGCCACTCGAGACGACCTTCATGTTGCTTGCCGGGAGCATCGGTCGGTCGGCTTCTATCGCGACGATCTCACGGCCCGGTCCGTCGCCGTCATCGCCGGCGCGGATGCTCACCGCGACTTCGACGCCCTTGAGGGGACCTCGTCGCGCTTCGCGGACCAGCGCCCTCACCCGGGAAGCGAGGGCCGCATCGTCCGGGACCGCGGCCTCCGGGCCGGGCCCGTGGATGGCCGGGGCGGCGCCCAGTGTCGTCGATGCGGCGAGGACGGGCACCGCGAGCAGCAGTTCGAATCGACGGGGGCTGGACGTTCTCAAGATCGGGGGTCTCCGCATCCTTGCGTTCGGGCAGTGTAGCCGCGGGCACGTCGGGAAGGCCGGCGACTAGGATTGGCTCCATGTCCGACACGAAACCGGATCCCGGGCAGGTCCGCACCTGCCGCCTGCTGCTGGCCCTCGGCATGAACCGCGTGGACGCGGAGCGGACGGCGAGGAAGGTGCGCGACCATCATTCCTTCCGGACGCGAGGCGGCCGACTCGCGGTCTTCGCCTATCGGGATTCGGATCCGGACGGGGGCGATCGGGTCCGCGAGGCCTGGGTCCTCGGCTCCGTGCTCGGATGGGGTGAACGGGAATCGGCGATCGCGCTCGACTGTTCTCGCACCGCCCTGCGCGGCCACCTGGAACAGGCTTCGACGCGATTCGACGAGGTCGACGCCCGCGCCCTGCGGCGGATCGTCGATGCCTATCGCCCCGGGCCGCTCGAAGAGGAGCCGCCGGAAGGTCGTGAGGATCCCTATCGATTCATCCGCTCGCTCGGCTGGATCGCCGTGGTGGTGATCGGACTCGAAGTGCTCCGGCGACTGGTGGTGGGGCCTTGAGTCGCCTCGGCTCGGCAGGATCCCCGGTCGAGCCTAGGATCCACCTTCCCGATTCATCCGGAGCACGTCGCTTGACCTTCGACCGATCCATCACCGCCGTCGCTCGCCGCGGATCCGCGCGTCAGTGGGGGATCACGAGCATCGCGATCGCCGCGACCGCCGCCCTCGTCTGGCTGTGGGTGGCCAGCCTTCCGGCGCCGCCTCGTTTCTCGCCGCTGACGATCGAACCCGGTGCGGCCCGCGCGACGGCGCGTCGCATCGTGCTCGAGGTCGAGGGCGACGGACAGGCGATGGTGCGCGTGGTGCCGGAAGTCGAATTCGACCTCGCCGCGGGCCGACGCCCGCTCGAAGGCTTCGAGGCCGAGTCCTTCACCGCGCTCTATCGGGTTCCGATCGACCTCGGGGAGACCACGTTCGCGAGCTTCGGGGCGGACGTTCGCGGGTGCAAGGTCAGGTTCCTTCGAAGCGGGGAACCGATCGAGGCCGTCTCCGTCGCGGGAGACGGTCGACTCGAGACCGGCGTGCTCATCCTGCCCGCCGGCAGCAGCGACATGGAGATCGAGGTCGTGGTCGAGGGCGGTGATTCCGGATTCCGGGGATGGTGGCGGCGGGATCCGGACGGTCCGACGGAGGATCTGCCCGGAACGGCCGACGCTGCGCCGGATCCTCGCGGGGATTGAGACGATGGGCGGAGACCTCTTCGGGGGGTCGAACGCGTCTCCCGCGGGGGATCACGTTCCCGGCCTCGGCGGATGATCGTCACGTCGGCTCCACGAATCCGCGATGGGCGTCGCAACATCCGTCCCCGCAGGCCGGGAGCGCCGCGAGGTCCGCGATCGGCGGATGCGGAAGTCGTTGACCGGCTCGAATGCGAAAGGACCCGGCCAGCGTGGCCGGGTCCTTCCGGGTCGATCGGATCGAGGGGATTCCGACGGCTCAGGCGCCGCCGACCTGGAGTCGCGCGAAGTGCTTCAGCGTCGTTCCCTTCGGAAGCAGCGAGGCGATCTGCTTGCTGTCGTCCCGGACGTACTTCTGGCCGAGCAGGGTGACCTCCTCGAAGAACTTCCGCATCTTGCCTTCGGCGATCTTGGCGGCGATCTCCGCCGGCTTGCCGCTGTTCTCCGCCTCGGCCTTCGCCTCGCCCGCCTTGAGGGCGACGAGTTCTCCGGGGAGGCCGTGCTCGTCCACCGCCATGGGGGTGGGGACGTTGGCCGCCACGT
Organism: Planctomycetaceae bacterium; assembly: GCA_002684855.1. GTDB lineage: Bacteria > Planctomycetota > Phycisphaerae > Phycisphaerales > SM1A02 > UBA12014. Next base: position 63,904 of record NYWD01000038.1, read on the forward strand.
GCTGGCAGATGCCGGTGGACAGGTCCTCGGGCAGCTCGCCCTCGAACTGCAGCAGGACGCCGAGCTTCGAATCGTGATGGAGGTAGGAGCCGAAGCTGCCGCCGCTCATCTTCATGCCACGGGCCAGCGAGATGTTCTCGCCGGTGGTGATTCGAACCTCGTCGAGGGCCTTCGTCATCGCGTCGTCGAGCGCGATGTCGCCGTCGGCGCCCGACAGGGCGTTGGTCGCGATCTGGCTCGCGAGTTCGCGGAAGCTCTCGTTCCGGGCCGTGAAGTCGGTCTCGGCCCGCATCTCGACGATCGCGGCGTTGCTGCCGTCGATGGCGATCGCGATGCAGCCCTCACCCGCGGCGCGGTCGGCGCGGGTGTCCATCTTGCCCTTGAGCTTCTCGCGAAGGGCCGCCTCGGCGGCGTCGGCATCGCCGCCGGCGGCGATGAGGGCCTTCTTGCAGTCCATCATGCCCAGGCCGGTCTTCTGGCGGAGAGCCATCACGTCCTTGGCACTGACGTCGGTGGTGGACATCGTTCTTTCCGTTTCCTTGCGTGGTCAGATCGGGGTTCGTCCGATCGGAGTTCCGGCATCCGGTCCCCATGGACCGGTCCGGGTGAATGCGGGTTCCGCCGGAACGGCGGGATCAACCTTCGGTCGCGACGCTCGCTTCGGCGGTCGATTCGCCGTCGCCCGGAGCGGCCGGTTCGTCGGCCCGGAACTGGCTGCGGCTGGATCGTCTCCGTCCTCCACCGGCCGGCGCGTCCTCGGCGCCGCCTTCGGCCTTCTCCTGCGCCAGCTGGGCGCGCTTGGCCTTGCCTTCGGCGATGGCGGCGCAGAGCTCCCGGATGGTGACGTCGATGGATCGCATCGAGTCGTCGTTGCCGGGAATCGGGATGTCCGCGAGGTTGGGATCGCCGTCGGTGTCGATCAGGCAGATCGTGGGGATCCCGAGGTTCTTCGCCTCGTTGAGGGCGTTCCGCTCGCGGTTCACGTCGACCACGACCATCGCGCCGGGCAGGTTGTTCATGGTCCGGATGCCGTTGAGGTTCCGGAAGATCTTCTTCTGCTCGCGGAGCAGCTGCGACTCCATCTTCATCGAGTAGCTTCGAATCTCGCCGGACTCGATCAACTGCTCCAGCTCCTCGAGACGCTTGAGGCGTTCGCGGATGGTCCGGAAGTTCGTGAGCGTGCCACCCAGCCATCGCTCGGTGACGTACGGCATCTTCACGTCGGTGCAGTACTTCTCGATCGCGGCCTGGGCCTGTCGCTTGGTTCCCACGAACACGACGTCCTTGCCGTCGGCGGTGACCTTCTGGATCAGCTTCCGGGCGAGAAGGAGACCCTTGATGGTCTCCTTGATGTCGATGATGTGGATCTGGTTCCGGGTCGCGAAGATGTACGGTCGCATCTTCGGATTCCAGTTGCTTCGGCGCTGGCCGAAGTGGATGCCCGCTTCAATGAGTTCCTTCACCAGAGACATGAGGCCTTCCTTCCGGTCCGCGACTGCGGACGCTGCTGCAGCGACACCGGCGATCCGTCCCGATGGCGAAGTCGCTCGTCGCGACCCGGGGAATCGCGCAAGGGCGCTTCTTCCAGTCGGTCGTGCGATCCGATCGACGATCGGATCCGCGTTCGGCCCGGGGGCCCGTCGCCGCTCGCCAAGGGCGACGTCGTCTCCGTCGGGCGAAGTCCGCCCGACCTCCGGAGAAACGACGAGGATAGCGGAACCGCGGCGAGGAGGCAACGTCCGCAAGGGCGTTCCCACGGGGCGTCGGATGCACGCGGGAAAGCCCATGCCGAGCGAAAAAGCGGGGTTTTCGACTCCTCGAGGTGATTCCGCACGAAACGACTGCGGTACGCTCCGACTCCCCCCTCGACCTGCACGCACTCGCGGATCCAATCGAACCATGATCGGCAAAGTCTTCAAGGCATACGACGTCCGGGCCGTCTATCCCCGTCCGTTGAACGAGAAGATCGCCTGGCAGGTCGGATACGCCTCGGCGAGCCACCTGCTCGCCTCCGCGGCGGAGGTGGGTCGGCTGGATCCGATGGGGCGGTCCATCGTCGTCGGTCGCGACATGAGGGCGAGTTCCGCGGCGTTGCGGGATGCGCTCGTCGAGGGCCTGCGTGACGCCGGGGCCCGGGTGATCGACGTGGGCATGGTGGACACCCCGATGGTCTACTTCGCGATCAACCACCTGGATGCCGCGGGCGGCGTCCAGGTCACGGCCAGCCACAACGCGGCGAAGTACAACGGTTTCAAGATCTCCGGCCGGGATGCGAGGCCGATCGGTACGGGGACGGGTCTCGAGGAGATCAAGCGCCTCGCGGCGATGGCCGATCGGCAGCGGGTCACGCCCGCCGGCGGTGGACGCGAGGACCGGGATCTCTGGAACGCCTACCGGGACTTCCTCCTCGCCAGGCTCGACCCGGAGCTGAGGTCCGGGGATCGACGCCTGAAGATCGTGGTGGACGCCGCGGGCGGCATGGCCGGCGCGGTGTTTCCGAAGGTCTTCGGCGAGGTTCCGGGTCTCGAGATCGTTCCGCTCGAATTCGGGATGTCCGGCGACTTCGCGCATGAACCGAATCCGCTGGTCGACTCGAACCTCGACCCGCTTCGCGCGGCGGTGGTCGATCGAAAGGCGGACTTCGGCGTCTATTTCGACGGGGACGCGGATCGATGCCGGCTCGTCGACGACCGCGGGACCGCGACCGGGTGCGACCACCTGTTCGCGTGGATGGCGGAGGAGCGGCTCCGGAAGCACAAGGGGGAGGCGTTCGTCTTCGACCTGAGATCGAGCCGCATCGTCCGGGAGACCATCGAACGTCGCGGTGGCCGGCCGATCGAGTGCCGGGTCGGTCATGTCTTCATGAAGGCGGCGCTCCGCGAGCACGGGGCGTCGCTCGGCGGGGAACTCTCGGGCCACTTCTACTTCGAGGATCACTTCGGGACGGACAGCGGCGCCCGGACCTTCGTGGAGATCTGCAATCTCGTCGCGAACGGCTCGAGGCCGGTGTCCCAGCGGATGTCGGGTTTCGCGAAGTACGCGACCACCGGCGAGGTCAACTTCAAGGTCGAGTCCACGGAGGATTCGCTCGACGCCGTCCGGTCCGAATTCGCGGACGTGGAGACCACCGGGCTCGACGGCGTGAGCTACGACCTCGGCGATGCGTGGTTCAACGTCCGTCCCAGCAACACCGAGCCGCTCCTTCGATTGATCGTCGAGGGCGTCGACGCCCCGGCGCGGGATGCGGCCTTCACGCGGATCAAGAGCGTGCTCGGCCGACCGGTGGCCTGATTCGAGCCGGGGTGGCGGGTCGCGCCGGGCTCATTCGCCGGGAATGTGCGAGATGACGCCCTCCCAGGGGCTCGATGCGGTCGCGTGCAGTCGCCGGGGAATCCGCCCCGCCCGNAANCCGANCCAGCCCGCCNCGCAGGCGAGCCGCATCGCGGTGGCCATGTCGACCGGTCGCTTGGCATGNGCGATGCCGGTGTTCAGGAGNACGCCGTCNGCNCCGAGTTCCATNGCGATGGTGANGTCGCTCGGCGTGCCCACGCCGGCGTCNACGATCACCGGNTANTCGGGGTCGCCGCCGTGCGCGGGATCCTTGAGGAGNTCGAGGATGATCCGGATCGATGCGGGGTTCGAGATGCCGCGGCCGCTGCCGATCGGGCTGCCGGCGGGCATCACGCTGGTCGCACCGGCGTCGCGGAGGCGGGTCGCCATGATCGGGTCGTCGCTCGAGTAGCAGAGGACGTCGAAGCCGTCGGCGACGAGTTCCCGGCACGCCTCGAGCGTGCCGACCGGGTCGGGCAGCAGCGTGGTCCGATCGCCGAGGACCTCGAGCTTGACCCAGTGCCGGCCGGGGTTGTCGAGCTGGTCGAGGAGTTCGCGTCCGAGCCGGGCGACGCGGACGGCGTCGTCGGCGGTGAAGCAGCCCGCGGTGTTGGGAAGGATCGTCAGCCGGTCGAGGTCGAGGTCGTCCAGCAGCGATCGACCTTCGGAATTCACCAGTCTTTCGCGCCGCACGGCCACGGTCACGGCGTCGCAGCCGCTGGCGGCGAGCGCCGAGCGCATCGTCGTCGCGTCGGGGTACTTGCCGGTTCCGGCGACGAGTCGACTCCGGAGCTCGAACCGGCCGACCCGGAGCGGGGGGGCCGAATCGAACGGCGCGGACTCGGGATTGGGATCGAAGGTCGTCATCCTGGGCACTCCTCCAGCGTCCTCGCGGTCAGCCGCCCCCGACCATCGAGACGATCTCGATCGAATCACCCTCCGCGAGCGGATGGCGGGGGTGTTCGGCCCGGGGGACCACCCGGCGATTGACCTCGACGGCGCAGGGGCGGTCCCCGAGGCCGAGTTCGCCGAGCAGGGCTTCGATCGTGGTGGCTTCGGCGAGCGTCCGGGGCTCGCCATTGACGGTCGTCTGCATCCCGGCATGATAGGGTTCGAACCACGTCGTCCGACGAGTCCCGCCGGAGCCGAACATGAATCCCCATTCCGCCCCAGAACAACTCCTTGCCCGCGGCCTCGGGACCGCGGTCGCGTCGCTGCTGCTCCTCGCCGGATGCGGTGGATCCGACTACGACACGCCGACCCCCGAGTCCGTGCTGGTGGTGGCCGGGAGCATGGTCGAGAACGGGGATGCGCACCGGCTCCCTTCCCTGATCGAGATCGCGCCCCGGGACATCGAGTTCGAGGACGGCGTCACGGAGGCGAGTGCGATCGCGGAGGTCAAGGCGAAGCTCGCCGAACTGCTCGGTCGGCTCTGGCTGGTGGGCGAGGAACTCCAGCGGCAGTTCCCCGAGGAGACGCTGGGGACCCTCGACGAGGCGGTCGACCTGGTCGGCGACGTCACGGACGAGGACTGGACCGACGTGGTCGGGGGCCTGCTCGCCGATCCGTTCGCGTTCCTCGAGGTGCAGGAGGATCGGGTCGAGATCCTCGACCTCGGGGACGGGACCGCCGCGGTCCTCTGGGATGACGAGCCGGCGCTGGGTGGTTTCGTCGCGATGCTGGAGACGGACGACGGATGGAAGGTCGGGATTCCGATCGAGCTCGTCCAGGAATCGGACTACTGGCCGCAGACCCGTTGGGAGTGGTCCGTGGTGGCCTCGATGTTGCTGGGGATCGAGAACAGTCTCGGCGACTTCGAGCAGGAGGTCCGCAGCGGCCGGTTCAAGAGCCTCTCGATGGCCGCGGAGCGGGCGGGCCGGATCGTCGGCGAGTCCGTCGTGGTGCAGGGCGTGATCTACGCGATGATGAAACGGGACGTCGACGATCCCGGGGACGAGTGAGCGTTCGGGCCGACGTCGATTCCGGTCGGTCCGGCATCAGCTTCGGATGAGCAGCGGAATCCCGCTCTGTTCGAGTGCGAGGCTCGCGGTGTCCCCGAGGAAGAGCCGGGACAGCCCGCGACGTCCCACCGCGCCCATCACTACCAGGTCCGCTTCGCAGGATCGCGCGTGTTCGAGGATCGCGTCCGCCGGGTTCCCTTCGACCACGACGGTGCGGGGGTCGTGTCCGTGGAGCCGGAGATAGTTCGCCCCCTCGTCGAGCAACCGGGCCGAATCCACCCCGTCCTCCTCGCAGTGCACGACGTGGATCGTGGACGGCGAGAATCCGTCGAGCACACCGAAGGCGCGAAGCGCGTTCGCCGAGGCGACGGACCCGTCGTACGCCACCACCACGCGTTCGATCGGTCGGGCGGGGGTGGTCATCGCGAGGATCGGTCGGCCGGAGGCCTGGGCGACGCGGCCGAGGAAATCGTCCGAGTGCGCGACGGTCCCGTAGTCGAACGCATGGCGGATCCCGATGATCGCGAGATCCGCGAGCCGCAGGGCGCTCGCGATCGCCTCCTGGGCGTCGCCGAAGAACCGCTCGGCCCGGTGGGGGATGCCCGCCGCCCCGACCATCCGCTCGAACGTCTCGATCGCCTCGTCCATGCCGCGTTCGACCGCGGCGATGCGTTCGTCGCGAAGGTCCGCGGCCGCGCCGCCGCCGCCGATCGGTGCCGGTTCGACCGGGTCGACGAGCGTCTCGTCCATCACCGCGACGCCCACGATCTCGGCGCCGTTGCGACGGGCGATCTGGCACGCCTCCGCCACCGCGGATTCCATGTATTCGGAGCCGCCGAGGGCGACGACCAGCCGTTTCAGTGCCATGGTTGGACTCCAGTTCGGTCGTTCGACCTCGAATGCGGGCTCGGATCAGAGGAAGAGCAGGTTGACGAGGATCATCGCGGGGATCAGGACCAGCACGCTGTAGACCATGTAGCCGAAGAAACTGGGCATCCGGACGCCGGACTGCTCGGCGATCGACTTCACCATGAAGTTCGGGCCGTTTCCGATGTACGTGTTCGCCCCCATGAAAACGGCACCGAGGCTGATCGCGATCAGGAGATCCTCGCGGATGAAGCCGCCGCCCTGGAGTTCGAGGATGCCCTCGCCACCCGCGGGCGTCATCGATTCGGCGGTCTGGAAGAAGACCAAATAGGTCGGTGCGTTGTCGAGGAAGCTCGAGAGGATGCCGGTGAGCCAGAAGAAGTGGGTGGGACTCTCGAGTCCGAGGCCGGCCCCGTTCGCCTTGAGCACCGCGAGCGGGACCTGCATGCTCAGGAAGATCCCCACGAAGAGGGCCGCGACCTCGACGATCGCGTGGTAGTTGAACCGGTTCGATTCGCGGATGCCCTTCGGGGTGAGGGCGAGGCTCGCCCCGGCGAGCCCGAGCATGACCAGCTCGCGGCAGAAGGGGAATGCGTGGATCTCGGTGCCGGGGATGGGCTTCGACGGATCGAGCAGGGCGACGGCGAAGACCACGCCGAGGAGGAGGACCAGATTGATCGAGCCGGCGAGCCGCAGCGGCCGACGGATCGCGTGATCCAGCGCCTTGTCGACCGTGGTCTCCCTTCGGACGACGATCGTGTCCCAGACCCAGTAGAGGGCGAGGAGCAGGACCCCCAGGAATGCCCACTCCTTCCAGAGCACGAGCGTCCAGTCGAAGGGGACGCCGCGAAGATAGCCGAGGAACAGCGGGGGATCACCGATGGGGAGCAGCGTTCCGCCGATGTTGCTCACCAGGAAGATGAAGAAGACCACGGTGTGCACCACGTGCTTGCGTTCCCGGTTCGTCTCGAGCAGGGGTCTGATCAGGAGCATGCTCGCCCCGGTGGTCCCGATGAAACTGGCGATCAACGTGCCGACGAGGATGAATCCCGCGTTGACGGTCGGCGTCGCCTTCAGGTCGCCGGTGATCGAGATCCCGCCGGAGATGACGTAGAGCGAGAAGAGGAGCATGATGAACGGGATGTACTCGCCCGGGATCGCGTGCTCGATCGCCAGCAACGCCGCGACCGGCCCCTCGACCACGGCGTAGAAGACGATCGTGAGCAGGCCCGCGCCGAGCGCCACGGCCAGTCGATTGGTGTTGTCCTCCCACCAGTGCATGGTCGATCGCAGGAGCGGGAGGACCGCGATCGAGAGCAGCAGCACGACGAACGGGATGGTGCCGACCTGCCAGTGGCGTGGCACGCCGTGGGCCTCGTGTCCCTCGTGTCCCTCGTGGCCCGCGGCGCCGGCCTCCTCCGCCTCGGAAACCGCCGCGGCGAGTTCCGGCGACATCGAACCGTCGGGCGATGCGGCGGCCTCCGCGTCGAGGCGCACGTCTCCGTGTCCTCCGTGGATGTCGACCACCAGCGGGGCGAGCACCAGCAGGACGAGGACCAGCAGGGCGATCACGTTGGGAATCCGGAGGGGATTCGGCCGGTTCGGGAGATGATGGTCGGTGACGGGGGCGCTCATGCTCGTGGGTCCGGAAAGAAGGCGTCGTATCCTACCTTCTGTGGGGTCCTGCATCCGGGGACGGCCGGGTCGCACGCGGTCGACCCCGGGACTTCGAAGGCCGTGGAACCGGATCGCCGATGGTGCTTCCAATGCGCGTACCATCGAAGTGGTGGTTCGAGGATTCCTTTCTGAAGTGGTCGGGGCGGGTGACGCCATGCATGAGATTCGACAAGGCCTCGGGATGCCGACGCTCGTCCTGCTCCTCGCGGGCTGGGTGAGTGGCCCGTCCACGCCCGCGTTGGCGACGTCGCCGCCGGTGATGGGACGGTTCGAGCGCCAGGTCGATGGATTGGATGAATCCCGCGCGATCGCCATGCGTCCGGATGGGACCGTCGTGATCGTCGATGCGGGAGGCGGGCTCGACGGCGGCGGTCCGGCGTCCGAGTCGCTGGATTCGGAATGCCTCGACCTGGAGATCGACTCGGACGATCGATGGTTCGTGCTCGGGCCCCGCACGGTGGAGCGCCGCGATGGCGGGAAGGACCGCGTCTGGTCGACGGGCCCCGGCGGGATCGCGATCGGAAGCGGCGGCGGCCTGGTCTGGACCGTCGACGGTCGCGGGGTGGTGCGGTCGTTCGACGTCGAGACCGGTGAACCGAAGTCGGTCGCCCGGTCCAGCTATCCCGGCTGCCGGGGCATCGCCGGTCTCGCGGACGGTGGTGCCTGGCTCGCGGACACCGACCGGCACCGTTTGGTCCGCATCGATGCGGGCGGGACCGAAGTCAGGGCGATCGGTGATCGCGGTGCGTTTCCCGGGCTGTTCAACACCCCCGTCGACCTGGCGGTCGCCGGGGGTCGATTGTTCGTCGCCGACAAGTTGAACCATCGGATCTCGGTCCATCGACTCGAGGACGGCGCCTTCCTGGATCAGTGGGGCATGCACGCGGTGGTGCCTCGCGAAGGGGAGGGGAAGATCCACTATCCCGAAGGCGTCGCGGTCGCGACCACGGGGGACCGGGCGGTCGTCCTGGAGCCCTTCGAACGCCGATACCAGGTCTTCGGTCCGGTGTCCGAGGGCGATTCGCCGACGGGCGGCACCCTCCCGCGGGTCCGAGGGGTCGAGAGTCACTTCGGGACCGGCGTCGGCGCCGATGGCGATCTGCTCGCGATGTGGGAACCGGAGAGCGCCTCGGCGGTGGTGTTCGATCTTCGCTTCGGCATTCCGATCCACGTCACCACCTTTTCCAGGAGCGGGCGCAGCGCCGCCCACTTCAACCGCATCGACGCGGTAGGGGTGGATGCGGAGGCCCAGGAGATCTTCCTGCTCGACGGGGGTGGTCAACGGCTCGTCAAGTGGCGGTTGGACCGGGATCGCGAGGCGCCGTTGAAGATGGACCCGTTCATGGCGAGATTCGTCCGAAGCTGGGACTACGAGCTCCTCGCGCGGCGGGTCGCCGACGCGGGCGGCGGCGACGACCTGGATCTCCGGGACCTCGTCATCCGGGACGGCGTCCTGCACATGCTCGACGCCGCGGGGCCTTCCATCGTCCTCGCGGACGACGGGCTCGATGTGGCAGGGGTGCNCCCGCTGCCGCCCGGCACGCGGCCCACGCAGATCGCGGTTCGCCCGGATGGTGGCTGGATCNTCAGCGACGCCGTCGCGGGACGCGTGCTCGTGCTGGATGACGAAGGCACGATCGAGCGTGAACTCGGCCCGGCGGAGACNGGTGTCGCGCGGCCGTTCGGCGTGACGGCGCTTCCCGACGGCGGCTTCGCGATCTCGGACCGCGCGACGGACCGGGTGGTGAGCCTCTCGGCCGACGGTACGGTGGCCGCGGTCGCCGGAGAGCGTGGTTCCTGGGATGGCGCCCTGTGGCTGCCCGCCGGTCTCGAGCTCCTGCCGGACGGGGGGGGGGTGGTGCTCGACCAGGGCAACCATCGAGCCCAGGTCTTCGACGCCGACGACGGCAAGTGGCGGATCTCATTCAGCCTCGGGCAGGGCCACGACCGCCCGATGCTGCTCCGAAGCGACTTCGAAACGGATCCGACGTCCGGATCGGAGAGTGCGCCATGAGACCCGGACTCCCGTTGCTGATCATCGGCATGGCGTTGGCGGGATGCGATCGTCCATCCGGCGATCCGCCGACCCCGGATGTCTCGCGCGTCGAGCCCTCGAAGGTCGACGATGGACGACGTCCGGTCGAGTGGGAGGATGTCGTGTCCGGCGATGGTCGCTGGCGCATCGCCTGGCGGCCGGTGGGCGGCTCGCTGCCGGTGTCCGAGCCCTGTGCGATCGAACTCCGAATCACCGACGCTTCCGGCCGGCCGGTCGGAGACGACGTGGAGGTCGTGTTCGATGCGGAGATGCCGCATCACGGGCACGGCATGAACGTCGAACCCCGCGTGACCCGGGGCGAAGGCGGTTGGTCGGTTGAGGGGATCCTCCTCCACATGCCCGGGCGATGGGAGGCCTCCGTGGACCTCGTCGCGGACGGCGAGATCGAGCGGGCGCAGTGGACGCTGGACATCGAGCGATGAACGGTGCCGAGGCCCGGAGATCGACGGTGCATGGCATCGTGACGTGGTCGATGCTGGTCGTGGTGGCGGCGATCACGGCGGGATGCGACCGACCGACGCCGTCCCTCGACGGGGAGGTCGGTCTGGTGTCGCTCGACGCGGACGTCCGACGTCGGGCGCTGGCCGCGTCTCCACTGCCCGCGGTCCCGCCGGATCCGACCAACCGATGGGCCGACGACTCGGACGCCGCGGCGTTCGGGCGTCGCCTCTTCTTCGAGACCCGGCTCTCGGGTGACGGCTCGGTGAGTTGTGCGACATGCCACCGTCCGGAACTCCGATTCACGGATGGCCTGACGCTTTCCGAGGGGATCGGAATCGCCGGTCGCCACGCACCCACCCTCGTGGATGCCGCGCATCACCGTTGGTTCAACTGGGACGGACGCAGCGATTCGATGTGGGCCCATGCGATCCGACCGATCGAGAATCCGCTGGAGATGGGCGGGGACCGCACCGCGGCGACCCGGCTGGTCCTCGAGGACCCCGGGTTGCGGGAGGAATACGAATCGATCTTCGGCCCGATCGAGCTCGAGTCCGGATCGCTTCCGAACGCGGCTCGTCCCGAGGGCGGCGAGGTCGAGATGAAGGCGTGGGCGGAGCTCCCCCCGGCGACCAGAGGCGGGATCGACGCGGTCGTCGCGAACCTCGGGAAGTCGATGGCGGCCTACCAGCGCACGCTTCGGGCCGGGCCCTCGCGATTCGACGAATGGGTGGCGGACGTCGCCCGCGGTGGTGACGGGGCCTCGGCCCTCGATGCATCCGAGATCCGAGGCATGTCGCTCTTCTTCGGTCGCGGGGAATGCTGGGAGTGTCATTCCGGCGCATTCTTCAGCGACGGGGAGTTCCACAACATCGGAATTCCGGTGCCGGCGGGATTGCCGCGCGACTCGGGCCGATACGAGGGCGCGCGGCTCGTGCGTGGCGATCCCTTCAACGCCGCAGGCGCTCACAGTGACGCCCGTGATGGGATTCAGGCGATGCTGAGCGCCGGCGTGAAGCACGACCCGGAGACGTGGGGGGCTTTCCGCACACCGACCCTCCGAGGTGTCGGCGAGACGGCGCCCTACATGCACGACGGCTCCATGCCAGATCTGGAGTCGGTGGTCCGCTTCTATTCGACCCTCGAAGGCGCGGTCCAGCTGGATCACCACCAGGAATCGGTCCTGACGCCGCTGCTTCTGGATCCGACCGAGATCGACGACCTCGTCGCCTTCCTCGAGACCTTGTCGGGCCCNCCGCCCGATGGTGAGCGACCGCCGAAAATCGACGGNNGANGATGTTTTTATCAGACGTTNTCTCGGGTCGATTCAAAACAGCCAATTGAAGNCCATTTCGGGAACGAAATCGCCACTACATTCGTCAAAGACACCGTTCTCGTCTATTAATTNACTGGTCGAAAAGGTGCGNCGTACCTTCGACGACCCGCTTCCCGTTTGCGGAAACGACCGCCGACCCCTTCGAGGAACCTNNAAAGATGATTCGTATCTCCGGGCTTCTGGCCACGACGTNTGCGGCGGTCCTCCTGCAGGGGACCGCATCGACCTGGGCTCATGAGAACGATCCCAAGGGCAAGCCCGAGCCTCCGGTCTACGGAGACATCATCTACGGGAACCAGGACGGGATCGCCGGTGGAGGCTGGGGAGGTTCGCAGGAGAACACCATCTTCTGCGCCCAGATCCCGATCAACCAGCTCGGTGGATCCGGCAATGGCTCCGACTGCTGGGGATACGTCTCTCCCTCGGGCCGTGAGTACGCGATCATCACGATGGAGTCGGCGATCGCCTGGGTCGAGGTGACGGATCCGTTCCTGCCGGAGCTGGTCTACACGCACGCACGGGGAAACACGGGTTCGCTCTGGGGCGACGTGAAGACCGCCGGTGACCACGCCTACCTCGTCGGCGAGGGCGGCGGGTCCATCCGTTCGTACGACATGAGCCAGATCGACAGCGGCATCGTCACCTACGAAGGCGAGTCCTCGGCGGACGGCAACAGCGCGACGCACAACATCGCGTCGATCCCCGGCACCGACATCATCGTTCGATGCGGCGGCTCGGGGCAGGGGCTTCGCTTCTACTCGACCGCGGGGAATCCCGGTTCGCCCCAGTTCATCGGCGCTTGGTCGGACCGGTACGTCCACGACGCGGACATCGTCGTCTACCCGCAGAACGGTCCCGATTCGACCTATCGAGGAAGGATCATCGGCTTCCTGAACGACGGCAACAACGGCGGTTCGGTGAACACCGGCCTGTCGATCGTCGACTTCGGAACCCCGGCCAATCCGAACCCCGCCGGCAACCTGCTGTCCAGGGTCACCTGGCAGAACGCCGGCTACAGCCACCAGTGCTGGCACACCGAAGACTTCCGATGGCTGGTCTCGAACGACGAGACGGCGCTCAACTCCACGTTCCAGATGGTCCGGATCGACGACCTGGACGACGCGGAGCTCGGATTCACGCAGTCCCTGCCCTTCTCGGCCAACAACCACAACAACTACTGCCACGAGGGCCTCGTCTACGCCGCGAACTACACCACCGGCGTGCGGATCCTCGAGCGAAACGGGAACTTCCTGAACGAGATCGCCCACTTCGACACCTACCCCGCGAATGACGGCGCGGGCTACAACGGGGTCTGGAGCGTCTACCCGTTCTTCCCGAGCGGCACGATCATCGCGAGCGACTTCCAGAGCGGACTCCTGATCTTCAAGCTCGACATCGCACCGGTCGGCTTCTCCTTCCCGGAGGGCCTGCCCGAGACCATCGCCTCCTCCGGGGCGGAGGTCCTGGTGGAGATCTCCGAGGACGATGTCGTCGTCGACGCCGCCGAGATGACCTACGCGTTCGCATCCGACGGCGTCACCCGGACCACGGCGGGCGAACTGACCTCGGATCCCGGCATCTGGTCGTTCTTCATCCCGGCATCGCCGGACTGCCCCGACGTGGTGTCCTTCGAGTTCAGCGCGACCACCACCGCGGGCGAAGGCTACGCCGACGCCGGCGGGCCCTACGCCGCGGCCGTGGCCGACGGGGAGATCCTGCTCGTCGACTACGATGGATCGTCAGGCGCGGGGTGGGCGTATTCCGACGCGGGCGACGACGCCGTGACCGGAATCTGGGAGCTCGGGCTCCCGCAGTGCAACGGGCGCGGCGATCCGTGCACCGATGGAAGCGGTGACTCGACCGGCGCGTGCTTCCTGACCGAGATCAACCCCGGGGATTCCAACAGCGACATCGACGGAGGCCGGACCACGCTCGTGTCGCCGGTCTTCGATGGCGGTGCGTCGGGATCGGGTCTCAGCCTGAGCTACGATCGCTGGTACTCCAACGACTTCGGGGCGTCGCCGGGCCAGGACTCGATGCAGATCTTCATCAGCAATGATGCGGGTGCATCCTGGACCCTGGTCGAGGACGTCAACGAGAACGCGAACGCGTGGGTCACGGTGGATTTCGTGCTCGAGGACGTCATCGCACCGACCGACCAGATGCGGATGCGGTTCGTCGCCAGCGATCTGGGCGATGGCTCGGTGGTCGAGGCGGGGGTCGATAACCTTCGCGTGTTCGGGATCGAATGCGACGAGTCCGTTCCCGGCGACCTGAACGGCGACGGACTGGTCAACGGAACCGATCTGGGTCTGCTCCTGATCGCGTGGGGCACGAACGATGCGGACGCGGACCTCGACGGTTCGGGAACGGTCGGGGGCGACGACCTGGGCCTGATGCTCGCGAACTGGTCCTTCTGAAGTCGGGAGCCTTCGCCGCGAGGGAAGGAGGCGTTGCTGAAGGGGTCCCCGGCCTCCGGGCCGTGGTTCCGGCGCCTCGTCGGGGAACGTCGTCGAAATTTTGTTTTGACGCTGCCGAGTGGAGGGTTAGACTCGAAGCAGCGGTGAAGGAGTCTGCGTCATTCGATCTCCTTTGCCCGTTCCCGGGGCGATAAACTCAGTAAGGTCGAGTCTCCATGCTGTTTTGTCCCCCGAGCTCCTNTTTCGCAANCGCATCAGCGAATCCCGGCNCCCGNTCCGCCNCGATGCTGTCNAGGNGCGTCTTGTTGCGCGATCGNCTCGAGTCTCNTCGTCNCGGTTCAGGGACTGGCNCATGACGGAGATCCGAAGGGACGACCCGAACCTTCGATNCCGGGCGGGATCGTGCGGGGCGGNGAACCNGGNTTCGACTCGCAGTGGGACGAGAGTGGGGANGGGATCGTGTTCTGCGCGCAGGTCCCGGTCAACGTGCTCGGGGGGATCGGAAACGGNGCGGATCTCTGGCACTACGTCTCGCCGTCNGGCCNNGAGTACGCGATCACGACCACCAAGGAATCGGTCGCGTGGGTCGACGTGACCGATCCCTTCGATCCCGTGGTCGTGCACATCCACGAGCGAGGTTCCTCCGCGTCGCTCTGGGGCGACGTGAAGGTGATCGGCCAGCACGCCTACGTCGATGGTGAAGGCGGCGGAGGCATCCGCGTCTTCGACATGACCGACATCGACTCGGGGATCGTCTCCTACGAAGGCGCCGTCTCGACCGGGAAGGCCCACAACATCGTCGCATGTCCCGAGGCGGGGCTCCTGATTCGGGTCGGTCAGAGCGTACGGTTCTACGACGTGTCGAAGGACCCGGTCGAGGTGGAATTCCTCGGTTCGAGGCATGATCGATTCGTGCATGATGCGAGGATCGTCGTCTATCCGGAAGACGGGCCTGACCCCGACCATCGCGGGGAGATCATCGGATTCCTCAACGACGGATTCAATTCGGGTTGGGTCGATCCGGGGCTCTCGATCGTCAGTTTCGGAACCAGGGAGAACTTCAATCCCGAGGGCGAGACCCTCAGCCGGGTCACCTGGGACGACGGTGGATACAGTCACCAGTGCTGGGAGAGCGAGGACTTCCGCTGGTTGTTCTCCAACGACGAGACCTCGCCGGCCCTCAATTCGACCTGGCAGTGCATCGACATCTCGGATCTCGACGCGCCCGTGCTCGGCATCCAGCAGTCGAACGGACGCGAGGCGACGAACCACAACCTGTTCGTTCAGGGTGACCTGCTCTACGCGGCCAACTACAAGGACGGCGTCCGGGTGCTCGTCACGGATGGGAACGAGGTCGAGGAGATCGCCTCCTTCGACACCTATCCGTCCGCCGACACCGCCGGGTATCAGGGATGCTGGGGCGTCGATCCCTTCCTGCCGTCGGGAACCATCCTCGCGAGCGACATGCAGCATGGCCTCTTCGTGCTGCGGTTGGAGGACCCCGTGGAGGACACGCCGGGATTCCGGTTCCCCGCCGGGCTTCCGGAGCGAATCGGACCGGAAGGGTTCCAGCTCGCCGTGGAGATCGAAGCGTTCGATGCGGAGTCGGTCCGACTGGCCTACGAAGCGGAGTCCGGCACGACCGGCGACGTCGAGGGGGTCCCGGACGGTGAGCCGGGGCGGTTCCTCGTCGCCTTCCCGGAAACGCTCGATTGTCCCGATGAGGTCCTGTTCACGCTCAGCGCCCGTTCGGCGACGGGCGAGGTCTTCTTCGATCCCGAGGGACCCTACGTCGTGACCTATGCCGACACGGAGACGACGGTGGTCGGGTTCGACGGTACGAATCCGACCGGCTGGGTCCTCGGCGAGGAGTCGGACACCGCATCGTCCGGCGCCTGGTCGGCGCGGCAACTCGACGAATCGGACGAATTCGGTCCGGTGACCGACCTCGGTGGCGATGGCCACTGCTTCATGACCGGGGACGGGTCGGCGGAGGTGGACGGAGGCTTCACCACCCTCGTATCGCCGGGTCTGGATCCATTCGGGCTCGTGACGCCGGTCGTGCGATTCGGGCTCTGGCTGGATTTCCAGGACACGGTGCCGGCGGAGGATCGCTTCGAGATCGAATTGTCCAACGATGGCGGGGAATCGTGGGCGTTGATCGAGCTCGTGACCGTGGAGACGGACGGATGGCGGTCCCGCACGGTCCAGATCGCCCCGGTGTCGGTGCCCACCGAGTTCCGGTTCCGCTTCACCGCTCGCGATGAGGGAGGCCGTTCGCGGGTGGTGGCGGCCATCGATGAACTCGAGATCCTCGAGTGGGTCTGCGATGACGCGGTCCCGGGCGACATGGACGGCGACGGTCGGATCAACGGCGAGGATTTCGGGCGGTTCCTGATCGAGTGGGGTGAGGTCGAATCGACCGCTGACTTCAACTCGGACGGAATCGTCGACGGCATCGACCTGGGCATCCTGCTGGGTCACTGGACCGGTTGACGGGACGTCACGAGGCTTCGTCCCCCCGGGCCCGGACCACCCTGAAAATCATTCGTTCGGCGGTTCGGGCACTGGACCTCGGGACCGGCAGCGGCGATCATGAGGCGGTGGTCGTTCCGAGCGCGCGGGTCCCCGGTCCGCGAAAATCGATCGGCCCGCGGGGGATGCGCGAACCCACCCGGGTTCGCCTCGGTATCACGCGGATGCAGGCCACGCCTCGCGGCCGGCCTGGAAAAGACTCGGAGCGACTGAATGGATCTCGCGGCAGGCATCGAGCTCGGCGAAGAGGGATGGCGCAGCAGTGGGCGTCGGGACGGGGTCCGGATCG